>JALYSZ010000330.1 GCA_030854525.1 Chloroflexota bacterium
CACCGGCAATAGCTCGGCGTATTCCGTCTCGTACAGAACGTCGGATGCGAATACGAGGTCGAAGGTGCCAAGATCCTGGGGCAAATGCCTCCAGTCCACGAGCCGCGTCCGCGCGATCGTTCCGAGATTGCGAAACACATTCGCGCGCGTAACGTCGAGCGCGTCCTCGTAGTAGTCGGTCGCGAGCACGTCGAACCCGGCGCTCGTCGCGGCCAGCGTGCTGAGGCCGACGCCACAACCAAGCTCGAGAGCGGTTTTCCCTCGTCCTTTGAGCTCCATCAGCTTGCCAGCGAGAATGATGGATGAGGGCCAGACATCGGCCCAGTAGGGAAGTCTCTCATCCTTGACGAAATCCTCCTCGCGAATGAGATCGTCGGAGTTCGCGGGCCTGAGGATGCTGAAGGTGTGCTCGTCAACGGTCGCGTCCTCGACCGATGTCCGAAACCGCCGAGTCAGCGCGCCCACGAGCGCCTCGCCGTCCAGAGCGGCGTCCTTTCCGATGTCCGACAGAGCGCCCCGATCTATCACAGCGAGAAAGCGGAAGTCTCTTCGAGGCTCTGATCCAGCACCAACGCCTTGAGCTGCGCGCCTTTCGCGACCGTGGGTGAGGTCTCGGGCACGATGAGCAGCGCGTTGGCCTTCGCCATCGATGTGAGCGCGCCGGAGCTCTGTAGCCCGGTGAGGCGCGCCGTCAGGGTTCCGTCCTCCTTTCGCGTCACCCACGCTCGAAGAAAATGCGTGAGCTTGGCCGTGATCTTCACGTCTTCCTCGACGGTCACTGTCAGGGTGCGTCGAAAGAGGTTGGCATGACCCTGCATCTTACGGAGCGCCGGACGCACGAACAGCTCGAAGCTCACCATCGCCGATACAGGATTGCCTGAGAGTCCGAGCCACGGCACATCGTTCAGCATGCCAAACGCGAGCGGAGCGCCGGGCCGCATCTTCACCTTCCAGAACCGCAGCTTGCCGCCGAGCGCGGCGAACACATCGCGGGTGTAGTCGAGCTCGCCGACCGACACCCCTGCCGAAGTGACGATGAGATCACAATCGCGGGCCTGCTCGAGCTTTTTCCTCAGCGACGCCCTCGTGTCGGCGGCGATGCCCAGGTCGACCGACACCCCGCCGGCGACGCGTGTGAGGGCGTCGAGTGTGTAACTGTTGGTGGAGACGATGCGGCGCGCGGCTACGACTTCCTCGAAGTCGTCAATGTCGACCAGCTCGTTTCCCGAGCTGATGATCGCGACCCGCGGGCGGCGAAACGCCTGCACGGTGGCGACGCCGCTCGACGCGAGAACGCCGATGAGCGCCGGCTTGATCGGTGTGCCGCGCTTCGCCAGTAGATCGCCGCGCTGATAGTCCTCGCCCGCCGGGCGAATGTTCTTCCACACGTCTCGCGCATCCCGAATCTCGACCTTCTGCGTCCCCTCGTCCGTGTCTTCCTTGCGGATGACCGAGTCAGCCCCACCGGGTACCGGCGCCCCCGTCATGATGCGCATCGCCTGGCCGCGCTTGAGTGCTTTCGGCGCGAACTCGCCAGCCGCGATCGTCCCAACCACGCGCAGCGTGACCGGCTCACCCTTCATGACGGGAGTGATGTCCGCCGACCGCACGGCGTAACCATCCATGGACGAATTGCTCCACGGCGGCATCGTTACCGTCGCCAGAATGTCCTCGGCGCACACTCTGCCCAATGCCGCGCGAAGAGACACCGCCTCTGCACCGAGAGTGCGGATCTCCGCGAGGATGCGGTCGCTCGCTTCCTCGACTCTAAGCGGTGCGCGGTTACTCAGCGCGGTGGCCGGCGGCGAGCATCGTACATCAATGCCCTCGGTAGGTGGCCAGCGCTGCCCCGATCTGGTCTGCGACGTCGGTGACCATGGTACCAGGCGTGGTCGTGTTGTTGGCCAGAACGCTGAAGATCAGCCTCTCGCCGTCTGCAGTCGTCACGTAACCAGAGAGGTTGCGGGCCTTGGCCAGCGTTCCAGTCTTTGCGCGAACGTTGCCCTCCGCCGGTGTTCCCTTCATTCGCTTGTCGAGCGTTCCATCAACACCGGCGATGGGCATCGCGTTGTAGTAGGCGGCAAATGCCGTGTCGCGTTGGATTCTGTCCAGCACCCGCACGATCGTTTCCGGCGTCAACAGATCATTGTCCGAGAGTCCACTGCCGTCGCGGATCAGGAACCCGTCGGCCTGGACGCCCCACGCGAGCAGCTGTTGACCGACGATCTTTCGCGCGGTGTCCGCCGTGCCGATCCCTGCGCGTTCCAGGCCAATCGTTCTCAGCAGGATCTCCCCGATCTGGTTCTGCGATTTCTTCATTAGGGCTGGAAGAATGTCCCGCAGGGGCAGTGAGGTCAGGACGAAGAGCGTGTCCATCTTGATCGGAGTCGGCAGGATGCTGTCCCTGACTCCGGCGTCCACGGTGATGCCTTTTCGTACCAACGCATCCTTCAGCGCGTCGAGATACGCCTTGGCCGGATCCTTGGCCGGACCCGAGTACAAGCTGTCCCGTACGGTGTCAGGAGGCGGACGAAGTTTTGTCGGCGCCATGCCTTCGTTGAAGATCAGCTCGTCAACGCCGGCGCCGTAGTACTCGCCGAGGTCGTCCCATTGCCAGCCGTAGCCGTAGATGGAATCGGGGAACGCGTCCCCCACTCGGGCAATCGAGCCTCCGATCTGCCTGATGCCGTGCGCGCGAACCGAATCGGCGAGCGCGTCCATCACCGTCGTAGCAAGCACGCGCATCCGATCGCTGATGGTGGGGTCGCCGCGGCCGATCACGAGAAGATCACCGTCCAGCAGAGAGTTGCGGACCTCTCCGTTGGTGAGAAAGGTCGTCTTGTAGGTGTACTCGGGTCCGAGGAGCGTTAGAGCCGCCGCGCTCGTTATGATCTTCATATTGGACGCGGGCATGAACAGCTTGCCGGCGTTCTTCGAGTACAACGTGTCTGCGGTGCGGGGATTCACGATCAGCACACCCCACTGCGCGTTCCTGAATTCGGGCTGCGTCGTCA
>JALYSZ010000339.1 GCA_030854525.1 Chloroflexota bacterium
ATGCTGATGCGCGCGCGGTCGGCGAACTCTTGGATTACGTCGGCGCCGACGAGACTGTGCTGTGGGCCCACGCCGGGGTGACGGCGACGCCAGAACAGATCGACGCCCTCATGGCGAAGTGGCCGAAGCTCGCGGCGGAGCTTTCCCTTCGTGACGAGGTCGCGCCGCAAGGCCAGCTCGATCCGAAGTGGCGCGCGCTACTCCTCAAGTACAGCGATCGGTTCATGGTCGGCACCGACACCTGGACGGTCGGCGGCTCGTACACCGGCAACGAGCGCTGGGACACATACGGCGACATCGTGAATCGGATCCGCGGTTGGCTCATGCAGCTTCCGGATGACGCGCGGGCGGCGATCGCCTACAAGAACGCGGAGCGGTTCCTGGCCCAGCTCCCGCGCTAGGGTTCGAGCGGCGTGAACGGCCCCGGCGCTTCCACCTTCACCGGGCGCGATCTGCGCGAGCGCAGGATGATCGTGCCGACCACGATGAGTGCGATGACCGCCAGCAGCAGGATGAGGCGCGGTACGTCGGGGTAGATGCTTTCGGCGGTGAGAGTGCGCTCAGAAGCTGAGGTCGGGTCGAGATGCCACACGATGCGTGACTGATCCCCGGGCGCGCCGTTCGTCGCGGTGACGATGCCCGGCAAGTTGACGTAGTAGTCGTACGTGATCCCGGCGAGCAGCGCCGCCGCGAGCTGCTGCGCGGCCGCGTCGGTCGCCGTCGGCGTTCCGGTCGGGCTGGTCGGAGCGCGCGACGAGACGACCACTCGCACCGCGTAGCGCCGCGCCACAAGCCAATCGTCGGCGCGAACGGTCATCGTCCCGATGTCGAATCCGCCGGTCGCGGACTCGGGGACCGCCGTCTGCGCCTCGCTCAGGCTCACCGTCCGGGACATGCGGAGATGGACCGCTGAACCCTCCGAGTTATCCCGGATCTGCCACTGCGTCCCCGTCTGAGGGAGCACCTGGCCTTTCGTCGTCGAATCGGTCATCGCCTGCTTCACCGCGGTACCGAGCAGGCCGTCGGCGTCGATGTTGACCTCCTGCTTTACGGACGCACCAGGAAGGATGGGCGTCGGCTCGACCGTCTGCGTGACGCCGAGCGCGAACTTTCCGAAGCACGCGGTCGCAAACACGCCCGCGGCAGCAAGGATCCAAAGGCGGCGGTACATTGGGGGGCATTGTGGCCTGCCCCGCAGGGGCTTGGGGTCTAGACCCTGTTTCGGCTTTAGTTAGGCCGCTTCGGCCTCCGGGGCGATCTCCTCGAGGGATCGTCCGCGAGTCTCCTCGCCGAGCACCGCGACGGTGGCGGCCGTTACGACAAGCAGCGCCATGAAGACCGCGAACGTGCCGTTCACAGCGATCGCGGTCACGAGAACCGGTGTGAGATACGGTCCGATGATCCCCCCAATGCGTCCGACCGCGGCTGCGACGCCCGCGCCCGTCGCGCGCACGGATGTGGGATAGAGCTCGGGGGTGATCGTGTAGACGACGCCCCATGCTCCGAGGTTGAAGAAGGAGAGGAGCGCGGCCCAGATGAATGCGTCGGTTCCGGTGCCGGCGTTGCCGAACATGAATGCGGACCCCGCGGTCCCAAGCAGGTACGCGACGAGGGTCGGCTTCCGCCCGACCCGTTCCACGAGCCACGCCGCGCTGAAGTAGCCCGGCACCTGCGCGAGGGTCGAGAGGAAGAAGAACTCGTTGCTTCGGACCTCCGACAAGCCACGCGTCGCGAGGATCGACGGGATCCACAGGAAGATGCCGTAGTACGTGAGCACGACGCCGAACCAGAGGATCCAAAGCATCAACGTGCGCCGTGCGTAGCGGCCGCTCCAGAGCTCGGCGATACGTGTGCGGCCCGCTCGTGTCGGCGCCACTGCGGGAGCGAGCGTGAGCAACGCTCCCCCACCCGCGCGCTCGACGCGACGCACGACCGCGTCCGCCTCTGGCGCGCGTCCCTTCTCCGCGAGGAAACGGGGCGATTCGGGCAACGCGCGCCGCAGGTACGCCACGTACAGCGCCGGCAATGCGCCCACCGCGAAGCCCCAACGCCATCCGTAATTCGCGACGACCGTAATCGCGACAATCCCCGCGAGTATTGTCCCGTAGGCCCAGAACGACTCGAGCAGCACGATCATCCGGCCACGCTGCGCGCGCGGCGAGAGCTCGCTGACCAATGTCGCGACCACCGGTAGCTCGCCGCCGAGTCCGAGCCCGGCGATGACCCGTGCCCCGAGCAGCGTCTCGAATGTCGGCGCGAGCGCCGAGACCAGGCTCCCGACAGAGAAGATGACGAGGGTCACCGTGAACACGGCGCGTCGGCCGTAGCGATCGGCGAGTCGGCCCGCTGCCGCGGCGCCGATGAACATGCCGACGAAGGTCGCGCTCGCCACAAGTCCGACCCCGGCCGCGTCGAGCTTGAACTCGCCGCGGATGGGCGTGAGGAGGAAGCTCAGCATCAGGACGTCCATCGCGTCGAACATCCACCCCAGCCCCGAGAGGATCAGCAGGCGCCAGTGGAAGCGATTCAGGGGCACGCGATCGAGCCGCGCGACGAATGTTTCGGCCGCCGCGCTCAATTCCCGAGGCACCCCTCTGCGGCGAGCAGCTCGGCGTTCAGGACCGATGCGCCGGCCGCGCCGCGAATCGTGTTGTGCGTCAGCACGACGTACTTGATGCCCATGGCCGGATCTTCGCGCACGCGGCCAACGACGGCGGCCATGCCGCGCTCGGTGTCGCGGTCGAGGATCGGCTGCGGACGGTCGCGGCCGTCGCGGACGTGGATCGGCCGCTCCGGTGCGGTGGGGAGCTTGAGCTCCTGCGGTCGCCCGCGAAATTCGCGCATCGCGTCCTTTACCGCGTCGGGTGAGGGCGAGCCGCGGAGCGTGACGCTGACGGTCTCGGTGTGCCCGTCGCGGACCGAAACGCGGTTGCAGTGCGCCGAGAAGGCGAAGTCGGCGTCGACAAAGCGCTTCCCATCCCACGTGCCGAGGAACTTCTTCGTCTCCTGCTCCATCTTCTCCTCTTCCTCGGCGATGAACGGGACCACGTTGTCGAGCGCGTCGAGCGAGGCGACTCCCGGATAGCCCGCGCCGGAGATCGCCTGCATCGTTGTGACGACCGCGCGCTCGATCCCGAATGTCTTCTGGAGCGGCGCCGCCGCCAGCGCAAACCCGATCGCGGAGCAGTTCCCGTTCGTCACGATCGACCCGGACCAGCCGCGCTTGCGGCGCTGCACGTCGAGGGCGTGCATGTGCTCGGGGTTGACCTCAGCGATGAGGAGCGGAACGTCCTCGTCCATGCGATGCGTCTTCACGTTCGAGAAAACGTGGTGCCCGGTCTTTGCGAGGGCCGCCTCCCACTGCTCGGCAGCGTCGCCGGGCAACGCGGAGAAGCAGATCTCGGCGTCGAGTTCGGCGGTCGTCGGCTGGAGGGTCATTCCGGCCACGCCGGCCGGCATCTCGCCGGACCAGTGCCACGCGGTGACGTCGCCGTACCGCTTGCCGGCCTTCGCGTCGCTCGTGGTGAGCGCGCTGATCTCGAACCAGGGATGGCCCTGCAACAGTCCGATGAACCGCTGCCCGACCGTCCCTGTGGCGCCGAGGACCGCGACCTTCCGTTTGCGCATCGCGGTCAAGTTTGACGTATCAGCGGAGCGCCGCGGCTAGCCAGCGGTGTTGTTCGTCGATCCACCGCAAAAGACGAAGTCCGGCCGCGGCGAGGTCGGCAAGCATCTCGTCGTCAGTGAGGATGCGGGCGCCCTGCAGCTCCACCATCCAGCGGCCGCGCGCGCCGGCGTCGTATTCGATGGATTGGTAGAGGAGCTTTCCCTCGCGGCGGATGTCGAATGCCCGGATGGTGACGCCGTAGCGCTCGTGCTCTCTCGGAGTCGGGTCGATACCCGCCTCGGGGTCGTACCGCTCGACGAGCGCGATCCCGTGCGGCGCGAGGTGCCGCTGGATCGTGCGCAGGAGCGCGAGCCGCTCAGCTGGATCGGGATTGTTGATCAGGTTGCTCATGAGGAGCACGCCGCCGAAGGTGCGGCCCAGGTTCAGGTCCTGGATGCGCGCCTGGATCTTCTCGGTACCCTCGATGAGGTCAAGCATCTCGCGGTTGAAGTCGACCGCGACGACGCGCCGACCGAGCGCGAGGAGTGGACGCGTGATCCGACCAGACCCGGAGCCGAGCTCGAGGATCTCCGCATCCTCCGGCATCTCGCGATCGATGAGCTCGGGCTCGTCCGCGGCCTCGAGCAGGCGATAGAGATCGACACGCGCGCCTGGGTCGCGCACGCAGACGAGTGTTGCAGACGCCAGCGCGGCGAGCGTCAGCGTGTGAAGCGGACGAGGTCTACGAGCAGTTCCGGGGTCACGCGCGGCGCGTGGCTCACGACCGCGCCGTTTTCGTCGAGGACCCGATAGCCGTTCGCGATCGGTGTGACGCTGTCAGGGATGATCGTCCGGACGAGGTCGCCGCCCTCGTCGAAGAGGAGATAGCTCGGCGTGTAGCGGCACTTGTAGAGGTCACCGATCGCCGCTCCCGCCGCGGTCGGAAGCTCCACACGCACGAACCGGCACTGACCGCTGAGGCTCGTCGCGGCGATCTTGAGGGTGTGCCGGTTCGCCATGCATGTGAGACAGAAGTTCGAGTAGAGCTCGGCGACCACCGGCTTGCCACCCTTCACCAGGCGCGCGAGCTGCTCGGGCGAGCTGATGTCGGCCCGACCCGGCCGCATCGAGAGCCAGACCGCGCCGAAGACGACCAGATCGATGGCGAGAGTGGCGCCGAGAGCCGGAAGGGCGAGCTCGCCGGCCGGCGCGAGCACGATCGCGATTCCCACGACCGTCGGGATCGTGACGACAAGGACGAGGAGCAGGTAGCTGAAGTGGTTGAGGGTCCTCAGCGGTGGAACTCTTCGTGGATAAGCCGCACGGCGTTCTCGCGATCCTTCTCCATCACGACGAGGGAGATGTTCAGCTCGCTCGAACCCTGCGCGATCGCCACGACGTTCACGCCTGCCTTCCCGAGCGCCGAGAAAACGCGCGCAGCGACACCGGGTGTGCCGCGCATGCCCTCCCCCACCGCGGCGACGATCGCGACGGGGCGCTCGACACCGATCTTCTCGACGTCGTGCCGCCGCAGCTCGGCGTTGAACATCTTCTCGAGCGCCCCTTTGAGCCGATCGGTCGCATCGTCGGGCACGACAAGGCAGATCGAGTTTTCGCTCGAGGACTGGCTGATCATCATCACGGACACGCGCTCGGCCGCCGCGGTGTCGAAGACGCGCGCCGCGAAACCGGGCACGCCGCTCATGCCCGCGCCTTGCACCGTGATCATCCCCAGCCCGCCGAGCGACGTGGTGGCCTTCACGACGCTCCCGTCCTTGCCGGTGGTGTTGGTGATCGTCGTCCCCGGGTCGGACGGCGCGAACGTGTTGAGGATCCGGACCGGAATGCCGGCCTCCACCGCCGGGAGCACGGTCCGGGGGTGGATGACCTTCGCGCCGAAGTAGCTGAGCTCCGCGGCCTCGGCGTAGGACATCGCGTCGAGCGGCTTCGCTCCCTTCACGACCCGCGGATCGGCGCTCATTACCCCACTGACGTCGGTGTAGATCCGAAGATCGTCGGCCTTTGTGGCCGCCGCGAGCACGGCGGCGGAATAGTCCGAGCCGCCCCGTCCGAGGGTCGTCGTGACGCCGTCCGCTGTCGAACCGATGAAGCCGGTGACCACCGGGACGACGCCATAGCCGAGCCGTGAATCGAGCTCCTTCGAGGCGCGCGCGCGGGTCTCTTCGAGGTTCGGATTCGCGTGCCCGAAGGCGTCGTCGGTGATGATCAGCCCTTCGGCCGACAGCGCCTCGGCCTTCGTGCCCGTGTGATTCAGGACTGCCGCCACGATCGGCGCCGAGATCCGCTCTCCGTAGGAGACGATCGCATCGAGCGTTCGGGACGTGCACTCGCGGAGGATCGCGACGCTCTGGAGGAGAGCGGTCGTGCGTTCGGTGAGGTCGGCGATCTCCTTCAGGACGTCCGCCGATTCGAAGCCGAGCGTGTCCGCAACGAGGTTCCGGTGTTCGTCTGACAATCTCAAAATCGTTTCCTGGGCGGTCTGGGCGTCCCCCTTCTCGGCGGCGCGGGCGGCGCTGATGAGCGCGTCGGTCGTGCCCGCCGTGGCTGAGACGACGACGATGCGCTGGCCCGCGATGCCTTTCACGATCTCGGCGACGCGCTGCAACGCGGCGGGCGATGCGACGGAGGTTCCGCCGAACTTCAGAACGGTCCGCATTACACGCTTTGCCGAGCGATCTGGATCACGTCCCCGAGTATCGCCGACGCGGTCGCGTCTCCGCCGGCGCCGGGCCCGCTCCACACCAAACGTGGAACGAG
>JALYSZ010000064.1 GCA_030854525.1 Chloroflexota bacterium
CGCCCGCGATCGCGACCGCGCGGCCCAGGGCAGCGCGGACGGTGTCCGGCGAGGCGATGCGTTCGTGCAGCCAGGCGAAACCCTTCGGCAGCGCGGGCAGGTCCTGAGCGTCCTCGCGCGCGGCCAGCTCGGCGTCCGCGCGATCGACCGCTTCGCGGAGGGCGGCGTTCTGGCCACGCACGAGCGCGAGATCGCCATCGATCCGCTGAAGCTCGTTGCGCGCGGCGCCAGCGCGTTCGGCCGCGCTCTCCGCGGCGCGCGCGGCTTCGGCGACCTTTTCTCGCGCACGCGCGAGTTCCGTGGCAATGCGGCTTCGTTCGCGCTCACGTTCGCTTCTTTCCTTCGCGAGGGTCGCAGCGGTCGCGGCGAGCTCCTCATCGCGCGTTAGGAGCGACCGCTCCTCATCGCCGAGGCGCATTTCGTCGCTCTCCCGCACGAGATGGGCGCGCTCGGTCTCGACGCGCGCAGCCCGCGCTTCGGCGAGGGCAACGCGGGTACGCGACGCATCCTCTTCGGCGGTGCGCGCGGTGTCGGCCGATTCGCGCGCGCGGCGCGCCGCGTCCGCGGCCTCCTCGTCTACGCGTGTGCGGCGCTCGCGAAGGCTCGCGAGCTCTCCAGGGAGCGCGGCGACGGCAGCGCCGGTGCGATCGCGTTCGGCCGCGATCGCGGAAAGGCTCGCCTCGAGTCCAGCGACGCGCTCGCGTGCCGACGCCTCGGCCGACGACGCATCGGCGGAAGCGATGCGGCGGAGCTCTTCCTCCTTGCGTGCCGCGCGCAGGTCCTCGTCGGTCCCGGCGGTCGTCGACTCTCCCTCAGCGACGTAGTCGGTGAGACGGTCGACCTCCTTGTCGACGCCGGCGATCGTCGTCGCCAGGTCGGCGCGCTGATCGGCCGTCGTGCCGAACGACGCCTTGTACCACCGAAGAGCGCGGCGGCGCAGCTCGTTGCGGATCGTCTCGTACTCGTTCCACTTCGCCGCTTGATCGCGGAGCGCCTCGACCCGCGGACCGATCTCGCGAAGGATGTCGTTCACCCGGACGAGCTCGGCTTCAGCGGACTTAAGGCGGTTGAGCGCTTCCTCGCGGCGGAGCTGCAGTCGTCGCGTGCCGGCGGCCTCTTCGATGACGGTGCGCCGATCCGAAGGACGAAGCGCGAGTATTTGGTCGACCAGGCCCTGGCCGATGACGACAAAGGGGTTGTCGGCAAGGTTTGCGCCCGCCAGCAAATCTTGAAGATCGCGCAGCCGAACACGCGAGCGGTTCACGAGATACTCGGCCTCGCCGTTTCGGAACAGACGACGGCCGACCTCGATCTCGGTGAAGTCGATGGGGAGCCGTCGTGATGAGTTGTCGAGCTGCAGCAACGCTTCGGCGTGACTCAAGGCTTTACGCGTTTCGCTCCCGCCGAAGATCAGCTCCTCGTTGCGCTTCGCACGCAGGATGCGTGCGTTGTTCTCACCGAGAGCCCAACGAATCGCATCCGCGAAGTTCGACTTGCCACTACCGTTTGGCCCAATGATCGCTGTGATTCCGGGGGCGAATTCGAGATGAGTGGTGTGTACGAAACTTTTGAACCCTGTCACTGTGAGCGACTTCAACACGGCGTTCGTCACGCCGCCCTCGATGACCTTCAGCTCGTCGGTCATTGCGTGACCAGCTCCATAAGCTTCGCGGCCGCGGCCTCTTCCGCGGCACGCTTCGACGGCCCGGTGCCCTGCGCGACGTTGCCCGCGACCGCGACTTCCACGATGAACCCGCGCCGATGTTCCGGACCGCTCACATCGAGCGTCCGGTAGAGCGGCAACGGGTGATGCGCGCCCTGTGCCCATTCCTGCAAGAGCGTCTTCGGCGACTTGCGTGGGGCGGCGACGGTCGCGGCGATGAGCTCGCCCATCGTCTGCTGGACCAGCGCGGTTGCCGCTTCGAGCCCGCCTTCGATGTAGCAGGCGCCCACGACCGATTCGTAGAGGCTCGCCGAGAGCCCGGCGCGTCCGCGGCCGCCCGTCTCCTCTTCACCCCGCCCGAGACGCGCGCGCTCCGGAAGGCCGAGCTGTCGTCCGACTTCCGCAAGTGCGGCCGACGACACGAGCGCGGCGCGAAGCGCGGTCAGCTCGCCTTCAGTCGCATCGGGGAAGCGCCGATAAAGCTCCTCGCCGACGACCAGATCGACGACCGCATCGCCGAGGAATTCGAGACGTTCGAAATCATGCGCGTTCTCTTCCGGATGCTCATGGAGATACGAGCTGTGCGTCAGCGCGTTCTCGAGCAACGCGGGATCCGTGAAGCGATACCCGCCGATTTCGATGTTGGTCATTTCCTCCATAAGCGCAGAAAAGGCAGGGGCTCCGATGCCCCTGCCTCCCCTCCGTGCGACGTTCGACGTAATTGTGCGCGCTAAGCGACGTGCTCCTCGATGTATTCCTGCGCGTCGCCGACGGTCTTGATCTTCTCGGCCTCTTCGTCCGAGATCTCCATCCCGAATTCTTCCTCAAGGCTCATGATGAGCTCGACCAGATCGAGCGAGTCAGCGTTGAGATCGTCCACGAACGAGGCCTCAGGTTTTACGTCCACCTCGTCGACGCCCAGCTGCTCGACGATGATCTTCTTGAGGCGATCGTAGGTGTTGCCCGCAGCCAACAATGTCCTCCTCCGGGTCGAGAGCGACCCCTCCCCCGCCCGCCCGCGGCGGCAGGTCCGCGCAAGTGTCACGGCCACCCGTCTGACCTGTCAATCGGGTAGCGCTAAAGAAAGTGGGCTCGGCCGGCCTCTCTATGGTGAAAGCCGATGACAGACCGCTGGCGTGAGGTCTACGAGCGCGAGTATCCCCGCCTGGTGCGGGCGTTGCTCGCGATCGGCCGCGACCCCGCCGCCGCGGAGGACGCGGCCCAGGAAGCCTTCGTGAAAGCCCACCGAACTGGCCTCGACAACATCGAGAAGCTGCCCGGTTGGCTCCTGGTGGTGGGCACTCGCGAGGTCTTCCGCAAGGCCAAACGGGCCCGCCGCGAGGACGAGCTGTGGGCGTCGTTACCGCCTCGTGACGATGGCTTCGACACCTCGGCCGACCGCGTCGATCTCCTCGCCGCACTCGGCGAATTGCCCGAGCGACAGCGGGCGATCGTCGTCGCTCGCTACTACTACGGCCTTTCCTACGACGAGATTGCCGACCACTTCGACATCAAAAGCGGGACCGTCGGCGCGACGCTGCATCAAGCGATCGAACGCCTTCGCCAGATCCAGCTCGCCGGCCGCCTCGCGCGAGGAGCCATGCGATGACTGACGAAAGACGGGACGACGAGATCATCGGCCGCGCGCTCTCGCGCGCGATCGAGACGATCGATGTGAACCAAACGCCGTACGAGCGCTCGCGCATCGCGACCGCGCCGGCGCGGCGATCGATCTTTGGCGTGTGGCAGATTGCGACCGCGGCCGCCGCGATCGTGCTCGCACTGGCGATCGGCTCGTGGTTTACGCGGCCGACGGAAGGTCAACCAGGTGTCGCGGCGTCGCCGTCGGCCACCCCACTCTCGCCCGACGCCACGCCATCGCCTACGTCCACTCCATCGACGCCGACGAGCCTCGTGCCGGCCAGGATCTATTTCGCGCGCGACGGACTTCCTCCGGTCGGCGTGAGCGTCCCCAGAGCCGACCTGCCAACGGCCGAGGAGCGGATCGCGCTCCGCATCGGGACACTGCTGCAAGAAGGAGCGGCGCTCACCGGTCCGGCCGCGCCGCCACCGGGTGCCTTTAACGCGATTCCCGGTCAGCCGAATGCGCACGTCTACACCCCCGTGCCCGAGCTCGGCGCGGTCAAAGTGAACGGCGACCTCGCGACGGTCGACTTCAAGGTGGCTGGCGGCGACTGGCAGGTGCGCGGCAGCGCCCAGACCGCCGCCATTCTCCAGCAGCTCGTCTACACGGCCACCGAGGAGCCCGGCATCGGTCGCGTCCTCATTACCGTCAACGGCGGGCAGCAAGCCAAGATCGATCAGCTTGTCCTGAACACGCCCCTTACCCGCGAGGACGTCTTCGGCTATTCGTTCGCGGCCAAGCTAGGCGCAAGCGGAGGGATCGCCGACGGGGGCAACATCGCGGCCCGTTACCAGCTCGGAATCACAACCTCTGTGGACACGCTCGCACCCGGCCTCGCCCGCGTCGTCCTCACGTTCAGGTCTCCGCAGGGACAGGACGTGGCAGACCTGCCCGAGTTCACCGCGTGGCTCGATCACACCGACAGCGCCACATCCCAGAACAGCGCGAAGTACTGGCTCAGCGTTCAACTTGGTGCCGCCGAGATCGCGTCAACGAACGCCGAGGCTGTCGTCGACCGGACGCCGCTCCGTTTCGTGAGGCTGCTCGGCAGGAGCGTCACTGTCGGACTCGACGACGCGCGGCCGTGGCGGCTCTTCACGCTCTCGAACCCAGCCCGCATCGTTATCGACATCGGTGGCCCGACGCAGGCCGTGAGCGACCGGATCGCCGTCTATCAGCCACGTCCCGGCGCGACGGTCACGCGCGACCTTCAGCTCACGGGAGCCGCGCGCGTGTTTGAAGCCTCAGTCTCGTGGCGCCTCAAGGATTCGAGCGGGCGTGAGGCCGCGAGCGGCCACTTCTTGGCGAGCCTTGGCTCGAGCGCTGTATGGGGAACCTTCGATACACGCATCGCCATCCCGGCGAGTGTGAGCGGCACCGTGACGCTCGAGGTCTTCGAGGCAAGCGCCAAGGATGGGAGCCCGCTGGGCGTCGTCGCGATCCCGCTGGCGGTCCGCTAGGTAGACCGTTCCTTCGGGCCGCCTACGGCGGTCGCGAGCACACCGTTGACGAACTTCGGCGAGGCCTCGGAGCCGAACATCTTCGCAAGCTCCACGGCCTCGTCGATGACGACGCCGGCCGGCGCGTCACCGGAAACGCGAAGCTCATAGAGCGCGATGCGAAGCACGTTCCGATCGATACGCGCCATCTGATCGATCGGGAACTCGGGCGCGAGCTGGGCGATCTCGGTGTCGAGCTCCTTGCGGTGAGCGAGAACCCCCTGAACCAGATCCCACGCGAAAGCGGCGGCCTCTTCGGTGAGACCGGCGCGGAACGCGCCGCGCTGCCAGGTCTCCTTGGGATCCGCGCGATTGAAATCGATCTCGAAGAGGGTCTGGAGCGCGAGGCGGCGCGCCGGATGGCGACCGCCGCGCGGTGGCCTCTCCTTCACGCTGCCGATGCGACGCCCTGACCGAGGGCGTCGAGGAGTCGCGTCGACACCGCCCGCTCGGCGACCTCGATCGCCCGCCGCATCATGTTCGCCCGCGCGCGGCCGTGCGTGACCACGGAGATCCCGGCGACGCCGAGCAGCGGGGCCGACACGTACGGGTCGTAGTCCATCCGGCTGCGGAACTTTGCAAGGCCGCCGAGCGCGAACAGGCCCGCCACCTTTCCGAGCGGCCCGCCGAAGATGTCGTGGCGAATGCCGTCGACGAAGACGTCGACGACACCCTCCATTCCCTTGGCGAGGACGTTGCCGGTGAAGCCGTCGGTGACGCAGATGTCGGTGATCCCGCGCATCACATCGCGGCCCTCGATGTTGCCGTAAAAGTTGAGATCCTCGGCGCCCTCGAGGAGCGCATGTGCGGCCAGTTGGAGGCGCCCGCCCTTCTCCGGTTCCTCACCAACGTTGATGAGGCCCACCGATGGCCGATCGACCCCGTGGACTTTCTCCATGAAACGGGAGGCCATCCGCGCGAACTGGAGAATGTTGTTCTCGTCGGCGTCCATCGTCGCGCCCGCGTCGAGGAGGCACGCCGGTTTGCCCTTCGTTGTGGGCAACATCCCGCAGAGCGCCGGACGGTCGATCCCGCGGATGCGACCGAGCACGAGGAGTGCCGCGGCCATCGTGGCGCCGGTGTTGCCCGCCGAGACGACGGCATCGGCCTCGCCATGCTTGACCATCGACGTCGCCACGCCGATCGACGTATCGGCGCGGCGCCGAAGGGCCGTCGCGGGGTGCTCGTCCATGCCGACCACGTCCTTCGCGTCGCGGATCGTGATCCCGGCCGGGATCGTCGCGCCGACGAGTTTGCGCACGGCGTCCTCGCGGCCTACGAGCACGAGATCGGAAGGACCGCCTTTTTCCCGATACAACAGCGCGCCCCGGACGATCTCGTCCGGGGCGTGGTCGCCGCCCATCGCGTCGACGGCGATTTTCATCAGAGCGCCGCCGTGTTAAGCGGGCGTCCGCTTCGCCTTGATCGCGATGACCTGGCGGCCGCGGAACATCCCGCAGTGCGGGCACGCGTGGTGCGGCGGCTTCGGGCTCTTGCACTGAGGGCACGGAACGAGCGTCATCGCGCGCAGCGCGAGATGACTGCGGCGCTCGCCCTGCGCCGCGCGCGGTATGCGTTTCTTGGGTTGCCCTGCCAAAGCGTTCTCCTAGAGGGGTTTCGTTGATTCTAGGGGCGCGAGGCCGCGCGGGTCAGCGTTCCGGATGGAAATCCCTGAGCTTGCTCAGCTTGCTCCAGCGCTCGTCGACGGGCGCCTCGTGGTCGTGCGGCTCCTCGTTCAGGTCGCGTCCGCACACCAGACAAAGCCCTTTGCAGTCCGGTTTGCAAAGCGGCGCGAGCGGAGTCGCCAGGATGATCTCTTCACGAAGGAGCGGGGTCAGGTCGATCTTGAAGTCGCCGCCGATGCGCTTGGTATCGGGAGGCGGAGCGTCCTTTGAATCGCCGCTCGCCACGTCGATCGTGGAGTAGTACTGCTCGGCGAAATGCGACTCCACCGGCGTTTCGATCGGTCGCAGGCAGCGGCTGCATTGCTCGGCGATGGTCGCGCGCGCGTCGCCCTCGAGGTACGCACCGGGGTTCGTGTGGGTGGCCACGATCTCCGCGTCGATGCTCGTCGCGCCCGCCTCGGTGAGGCCGGCGTTCTCGCCGCGAGGGTCGATGGGTGACTCCGTGAGCTGGTAGTCGGTCTGCGCGCCGACAGGCTGCTTCAGCAGCGGCGCGAGGTTGATCTTCACTTTTCCTCTGCCCTCTGAGGCCCTAGCGCACGAGGGGCTCCTCCCCCTGGGGCTGTGCGCGTCGCTCCTCTAAAACTTCGAGGCTCTTCCTGATCACCGTGAGGGTCTTCACAAGGTCGCTGTCGAGTCGCACGAGAACGTCCGCGGCGTACTGGTCGGCGCCGTGCATCGTCTCTTCCGCTTTTCCCTGCGCCTTGTCGAGCACGTCCTGGGAGCGCGTCTCGGCCTCGCGCAGGATGGACTGATCCTGTAGCAGGAGCGCTGCCTGCTCTTGGGCGGCGCCGATGATCTGCTCGGCTTCCTCGCGCGCTTTTGAGAGCACCCGGTCGCTCTCCTGGTTGATCCGGCGGGCCTGCTTGACCTCTTCGGGGATCGCCACACGGAGCTGATCAATGAGGTCCAGAATCGCGGCCTGCTCGAGGATGACCTGGCTGGTCATCGGGACTTTTCTTCCGTTGACGACGAGGGCCTCGATGCGCTCGACCAGGAACTGTATGTCCACATCACCCTCCCGCAGTCCGGTCAATGTACCGCAGGAATAAGAGCTTCTCCTCACCTATCTCCTTGAAACGCGCGACCTGCACAGGAACCGGGACCGCAGGCACATGCTTGCTGTGGGCACGAACGACCACGAGACCGCCCGGCGCGACTGCGGATCGCAGCCCTTCATGACCCAGGATCACCTCAGCTATCGCGACGTCCGCGAACGGTGGATCGGAAAAGACGATGTCGAACGGCCCGCGCGGCCGAGCGTCAAGGTACGCCACGACATTCGCCGCGACGACCTCGGAGCGCGCGGCGAAACCGGTGGTCGCGAGATTGCGACGGAGCGCTTTGACCGCTTCGGCGCCGCGCTCGACGAAGGTCGCTCGCGCGGCACCGCGCGACAGCGCTTCGATCCCGAGCGTCCCCGCGCCGGCGAACAGGTCGAGTATCCGGGCTCCGTCGAGCTCGGGCTCGAGGATCGCGAAGAGTGTCTCGCGGATCCGATCCGTCGCGGCCCGGGTACCGCCTCCGCGCGGCACGACGAGGGTGCGACCCTTGGCCTCTCCGGCGATCACTCGCATCAAGCGAGCGCGTAGCGGCGCCAGAGCTGATCGACCGCGCGCGAGAGCTCCGCGTGCTCCGAGCGCGCGAGCGAGGAATCGCCGGCGAGGATGCGATCGGCCTCTTCGGCTGTCTCGCTGATGAGCTCGGGATCCACGTCCGCGAGGTCGACGATGCGCAGCTCAGGTACACCCGATTGCCGCACGCCAAGGAACTCGCCCGCGCCGCGGATTGCAAGGTCGCGCACGGCAAGCTCGAACCCGTCGAGCGGTCGGCCGTCCTTCTTCTCCACCATCGCGGCGAGCCGCTCCGAGTCCGAGGCATCCGAGACGAGCACGCAGTACGAGCGCTCCGATCCGCGTCCGATGCGTCCGCGCAGCTGGTGCAGCTGGGCGAGGCCGAACCGCTCCGCGCCGAGGACGACCATGACGGTCGCGTTCGGTATGTCGATGCCGACCTCGATGACCGTCGTGGCCACCAGCACGTCGATCTCCCGATCGGCGAAGCGCCGCATGACCGCGTCGCGCTCTTTCGCGGGCATACGTCCGTGCATGAGCGCGAGCCGCAGGCCGCGCAGCTCCTCCTTGCCGAGCTCCTGCTCCGTGGAGATCGCGCTCGGCACATCGTCGCCGCCGTCCTCGGCAGGATCGATTCGCGGCGTGACGACGAACGCCTGCTGGCCGCGCTCGACCGCGAGCCGGACGCCCTCCCACACCTTTGAGAGCTGCTCCTGGGTGCGAAGGTGCGTGACGATCTCCTTTCTGCCCGCCGGGAGCTCGTCGATGACGGAAATGTCGAGGTCGCGGTAGATCGTCTGGTTGAGCGTCTGCGGGATCGGGGTCGCCGTGGTCAGCAGCAGGTGCGGATCGGTCCCCGTCCCCTTCTCGCGGAACGTCGCGCGCTGACGGACGCCGAAGCGGTGCTGCTCGTCGACGATCGCGAGACCGAGCCGCTTGAATGCGACGTGCTCCTCGACGAGCGCATGCGTCCCTACCGCGACGTCGATGGACCCGTCGGCGAGGCCGGCGAGGATTTCCCGCCGACGGTCCCCGGTAACGCTCGAGGTGAGCAGCGCGTGACTTGGGCCTCCGTTCGCGAAGAGGGCGGCGAGCGACCGCGCGTGCTGCTCGGCAAGGAGCTCGGTCGGCGCCATGAGCGCGGTCTGCGCGTGTGATGCGGCGGCGGTGCGGGCCGCGAGCGCGGCGACCACCGTCTTCCCAGAGCCGACCTCGCCTTCGAGCAAGCGCGACATAGGAATGCGCTTCGCCAGATCTGTGCGGATCTCAGAGAGCGACCGCTGCTGCGCGCCGGTCAGCGTGAAGGGGAGGTCGGCGATCCAGCGGGAAAGCTCGGCATCGGGTACGGCAAGCGGAAGCGCGGTAGCCTGCGCGGTCCATCGCGCTCGTCGTTGCGCGAGCGCCAGCTGCAGCACGAGGAGCTCGTCGAAGGCGAGCCGGCGCCGGGCGGCGAAGAGCCGCTCCACGTCATCCGGGAAGTGCACCTGCCGCAGCGCGGACGCGATGTCGGGAAGACGGTGACGCTCGCGCACCACAGAGGGAAGCGGCTCGGGAACCTCGCTCACCAGGCCGGTCCGCCGCGTGCCGCCCTCGATCGCGGTGTGAAGCCACCGGCGCATCTGACCCGGCTTGATTCCTTCGGTCAGCGGATAGACCGGGACGAGCCGCCCGGTGTGCACGGCCTCCGCGTCGGCGCGCTCGAGCGTCGGCTGACTGAACTGCAGCGTCCGCCCGAACCACCTGACCTTGCCCGACACCCGCACACGCTCTCCTTCGCGGTGCGTCTCCTTCACGAACGCGCGGCCGAACCACGTGGCCCGGACATCCGTCGGCGTGCCGTCCTCCTCGGCGAGCTCCGCCTCGGTCATGAGCTTGCCGGTCGCGGTTCTTCGCTGCGAGATTCGTCCGAGCGTCGCGACGGCTGTCTGGGTCGCGTTTGGAACGAGCCGGCGGAGCGGAACGAACTTCGAGAAATCGTCGAAGCGCGAAGGCAGGTGCCAGAGCAGATCGCCGATGGTGTGAATGTCCATGCGCTCGAGGAGCTTCGCGGACTCGACGCCGATCCCGGGGATCCGCGTGACCGGAAGGTCGAGCGACGTTTCCGGGTGTTCGGTCCGGCTAGGCGGCGCCGATGACTCTCGGGTCAGAGACACGAATGCTTATGGTGAGGTCGCGGCCCCCTTCGCGCTTCTCTCCGGAATAGCGACGACGTCCGCCGACCGGGCGAGCGCGCCGGCGAGGAGCACCGCGGTCGCCAAGGGGACCAGGGCACTTGTCACTTCGAGGCCGTTGTAAGCAAGCACGTCGAAGCGGATGAGGTACATCGCCCACGGCATCACGCCCGCGACCGCGAGCAGCGCGACGATGAGTGGCCCCGAGGTCGTCGGCGTGACGGCGCGACGGAGGATCGCGACCCATGCGGCGGCCAGCGGCGCGAGGTGGCCCGACGTCAGACCGTACGGAATCAGGAGGAGCCAAGCGAGCGCGACGACGGCGATCGCATCGAGGACGTGCAGATCGCGCGCGCGACGAGCCGCGACCGCCATCGGCACGATGCCCGCGGCCACGAGCGCCGCCCCGAGTGCGGGAACCCCCGCGACCGCGGCCAACGTCCAAAGCGACACCGCGTCCTGGAACATCGCGCGGCGCTGGCCGGTGAGCTCGGCGAGCCAACCGAGTGGCCACGACGGCCGCACGACGAGCGACACGAACAAAACGACGAGGACCGGTACGGCCGCGATCGCGATCACGCTCGCGCGCTGACCGCGCACGCGGACCAGAGGCACCAGAGGGATGATGTGCGGCTTCATCGCCGCGAGGAGCACGCCAAAGCCCGGGCGAATCGATCCCAGCGTCGGCGCGGCGAGGAGGCCGACCGCGAGCAGCGACAGGCCGCTGAACTGCGCGCTCATCACGGTCTGCTCGAACGGCTGCGACGCGAGGACCATGACCACAAGCGCGAGGCCGAGCGTTCGCGACAGGCCCGCTGCCTGCGCAAGCAGCGCAGCTCCGACCACCGCGGCAGCGAAGATCAAGAGCTCCCAGATCACCGCGGCGACCTCGAGCGGCAGAAGGCCAAACGGCACCATCGCGACCGCCGTGGTCAGCGGGTACGGGTAACTTCCAAAGCAATTGCTCTCGCGCGTCCGGCCGAACGCGTCGAGCCCGACGCTGTACGTGGCGCGCGTCCAGTCAGCCAGGTCGTAGGGATCGCGGCCGCTCAGCACGAAGGACGCACCGGTCCACAGGCATCGGAAGTCGGTGGTCTCGGGTGTGATCGCAGCGCGAATGCCGAGGATCGCCAGCGGCACGAGCAGGGCCACAGCAAGCACCAGCAGGCGTCGCTCTTGACCCGACATGGTGCGCATTGAGGCACGCTCCCCGGGGGGCCGACAAGCGTCGCCCACCCGACTGCTACCGAAGCGCCTCCGACCTCATCGCAGGCGTGTGGCGATTACTCGGCCGCGACGATGAAGGGATAGTGCGGCTGGCCGCCGTGGGCGACCTCGACCGAAACGCGCGGGAACGCCGCGCGCAGGCGCTGCACGGCGTGCTGGACGCGAGCGTCGTCGACATCGGCGCCGCTGTAGAGCGTGAAGATCTCCGCTTCCGTCAGGCGCCGCGCGGCCTCGCAGAGGACCGTCACCTCGTCTTCGCCATGCGCCACCACGCGGCCATCGAGAAGGGCCATCGCCTCGCCCTTCTTCAGCTTTTCGCCGTCGATGGTCGCGTCGCGCACGGCGTGCGTGACCTCGATGCCATGCGCCCGCTCCGCGACCTCGGTCATGACTTTCGCGTTCGCGGCCGCGTCCTTGGCTGCGTCGAACGCCACCAGCGCGGCCATGCCTTGCGCGACATTGCGTGTCGGCACGACGTGGACGGTCACGCTGGAGACCTTCGCGGCCTGCTGCGCCGCGAGGATCACGTTCTTGTCGTTCGGGAGAATGACCACCGTCTTCGCGTTCGCGGCGATGACCGCGGCGAGCAGCTCCTCCGTCGAGGGATTCATCGTCGGACCGCCGCGGAGTGGCGACGCGCCGAGCGATCGCGCCACCGCGGCGAAGCCTTCGCCAGGGACTACCGCGACGACGCCCACCGCGGCGGCAGGCGGGCGCGGCGCCGATTCGACGACGATACCGGTCGCCCTCTCGTGCTCCGCCGTCATCGCGTCGAGGTCCTCGACGACGACGTCGGCGATGCGGCCGGCGGTGAGCCCGATGCGGACGATCTGGTCGGGCTGGAGCGTGTGGACGTGGACCTTGAGGAGCTGCTCGTCACCGACGACGAGCACGCAGTCCGCCCCGAACTTGAGCATCTCTTCGCGCACGGCGGCGACCGGGCGAGATGGGCGTTCGACCAGGAACTGAACGTCGTATGCGCCTTCCCACGATGGCGCTTCGGACACCGAAGACTGACCGGACGGGCGCTCGGCCGGCGCCATGGGTTCGATCGGGATCTCTTTGCCGGTGAAGCTCGAGAGCACACCCTCGAGGATCAGCTGCAGCCCGCGCGCGCCGGCGTCGACGACGCCTGCCGCGCGATTGGTGGGGT
>JALYSZ010000353.1 GCA_030854525.1 Chloroflexota bacterium
GTTCTCCGGAACGGAGCGGCGCCTCGAAGAGCTCGGGACCGCGCGAGGGATCACCGTCGTCGACGACTACGCGCATCACCCTACCGAGATCCGCGCGTCCATCGAAGCGGTCCGGGCGCGCACGAAGGGCCGCGTGATCGTGCTGTTCCAGCCGCACACGCCGAGTCGTCTTCGCGCGTTCTTCGACGATTTCGCGGCCGCCCTTCGTACCGCGGACGAGCGCCTCGTGGCCGAGACCTTCGCATCCGCCCGTGAAGCGGCCGATAACCGCGCCGGCGCGAAAGCGCTCGCGGCGAGCGCGCGAGGCACGTACGTCGTCGACGCGGAGTCCGCCGCGCGCGCACTGGCCGAGCGCGCGCGTCCCGGCGATCTCGTCCTCGTGCTCGGGGCTGGTGACATCCGTCCCGCTGGGACCCGGCTCCTCGAGCTCCTGCGCGAGCGCGCCACGGTATGACCACGACGACGTTCGGCGGGCGCGGCGAGCCGCTCGCGCCGCACACCTCGCTGCGTATCGGAGGACCCGCGGATTACTTCCTGCGCGTCGCCAGCGAGAAGGATCTGCTGGAAGCAATCCAGGTCGCGCGAGAGAAAGAGCTCCCGGTGTTCGTGCTCGGCGGCGGCACCAATCTGCTCGTCGCCGATCGGGGCGTCCGCGGACTCGTGCTGCAGAACGCCTGGCGCGAATCGAGCGTCGACGGCGAGATCGTGACCGCTTCGTCTGGGACGGAGCTGGCCCACGTCGCGGCCGTCGCGGCGCGTTCGGGTATCGAGGGTCTGGAATGGATGGCGACCGTTCCCGGGACTGTCGGCGGCGCCGTCCACGGCAACGCCGGCGCCTTCGGCAGCGAGACTGCCGATGTCCTCGTCGACGCCGAGCTCGTCGACATGAACGGCGACACCTGGACCGCGACGGTCGACGAGCTTGGCTACAGCTACCGGACGAGCACCCTGCAGGGCACGCCGATCGTCTGCGTCCGCGCCCGCTTCCGCGGAAAGGGCGGCGAGCGCGCGAACGCGGTGAAGCGGATCAAGGAAATGGCGAACGAACGCATCAAGAAGCAGCCGCTCGCGCAGCCGAACACGGGCTCGATCTTCCGCAACCCGCCGGGCGACTTCGCGGGCCGCCTCGTCGAGGCCGCCGGGCTGAAGGGGCGGACGATCGGCGGCGCGATGGTCAGCGAGAAGCACGCGAACTTCATCGTGAACACGAAGGGCGCGACCGCCAGTGACGTGCGCGCGCTCATGACCCTGGTGCAACAGGAGGTCGCGAAGAAGTTCAACGTGAAGCTCGTGCCCGAGGTCGAGCTGGTGGGGGAATGGTGAAGATTCGCGTCGGCGTGCTCACCGGCGGCGCTTCGGCGGAGCGGGACATCTCGCTCGCGACGGGCGCGCAGATCGCGGCGAGTCTCGACCCGAACCGCTTTGACGTCGTGCTGCTCGACCCGCTCGCGTTCATGGCCCGCAATCCCGAGATCACGGCCGCACAGCGCGAGCAGGCCCAGCGCCTCATCGCAGGCAGTGGCCGCGTGGAGCCGGACCATCAGCTTCCGCGCGGCCTCGAGAAGCAGATCGAGAGCGCGTCCCGCGCGCTTGTCCCCGCGACTCGGGTGATGGGGAATGCGGAGCCGATCGACGTGGTGCTCATCGCGCTGCACGGCACCTGGGGCGAGGACGGGCGCATCCAGGGACTCCTCGACACCATCGGCGTTCCCTACACCGGATCCAGCGTGCTCGCGTCCGCGCTCGCGATGGACAAGGAGGTCGCCAAGCAGGTCCTCGCTGCCGCGGGTCTCGACGTGCCGCGCGGCGTCGTCGTCCGTGGAACCGGGAAGGCCGACCTGAACGCGGCACGGTCTGTCGGCATGCCCGCGTTCGTGAAGCCGGTGGGCAGCGGCTCGAGCGTCGGCGCGTCGATTGTCAAGACCGACAGCGAGCTCGCTCCCGCGATCGAGGCCGCCATGCAGCACGACGAACGCGTCCTCGTTGAGGAGCAGATCCGCGGCCGCGAGCTCACCGTGGCGGTCATCGGGAACGACGAGCTCACCGCGCTACCGGTCATCGAAATATTGACGAAGCGCGCCTTCTTCGATTACAGCGCGAAGTACGACGCCGGCGAGAGCGAAGAAGTTTGCCCGGCGGACATACCGCTTGATGTCGCCAAGCGCGCGCAGGACCTCGCGCTACGCGCGCACCAGGCACTTCATTGCCGCGGGATGTCGCGGCTCGACCTCATCTGGTCGAAAGACCGCATGGTCGCGCTCGAGGTGAACACCATTCCCGGCATGACCGCGAACAGCCTCCTGCCCAAGGCGGCGCGCGCCGCTGGCATCGAGTTCGGCGATCTTCTCGCGCGCTTCATCGACTGGGCCCTCGAAGATGCGCGCCGGCGGGCGCGCTGAGCTCGCGAACCCGCTCGCGATCGCGACGGCTCCGGCCGCCGCGGCGCATCGCCGATCTCGATCGCGGGGTCGCCGGCCTGACGGCGCTCATGTGCGCCGCCGCGATCGTCGCCGCGGCGATGGGTCCTTACTGGAGGATCCGCGACGTCGCGATCGAAGGCGCGCATCACGTCGCGGTGGACGCGGTCGTCGCCGCGAGCGCGCTTCTGGAGGCGCAAGCCTTCACATCGAGCGCAGCGCGGGCACGCGATCGCCTGGTCCACGCGTTGCCGGCAGTGCGCGACGCGCGCGTCGAGATTCGGATCCCCGACCACGCGCGCGTCGTGCTCAGCGAGCGCGTCGCGATCGCGCGCTGGACGGCGAGCGGCACCGAGTGGTTCGTCGACGCCGACGGGGTCCTCTTCTCGTCGATCGATCCGCGTGGCGCGCCGGAAGTCCGCGTCACCGATGAGCAGAAGTCTCGGCAGGCTGGTGATCGTCTCGACCCCGCCCTCGTCGACGCGGCGACGAAGCTCGCCCGGCTCAGACCGCAGGACCTGCGCGCGGACGCGACCTCGCCGCGCGTCGTGCTCGCGGCAGGTGCGACCGGCCTGGTGCTGCGCTTCGCGGCGGGGTGGGAGATCCGCTTCGGCGGCGCGGAGCGCATCGACGACAAGATCGCGAACGCGAAACGATTTCTGAGGGACAACCCGCAGCGAAAGCTAGACTACGTCGACGTGCGCAGCCCGGATCAAATCGTCTTCAGCCCAACCTAAGTGCTGCTTCCGCTCCTCGGTCTCGTCGCCGGGGTGCTTTTGGGGCTCGCGCTCCGCTTCAACCTCCCGATCGAGTGGGCGCGCTACACCGCAGTAGGCATCCTCGCGGCGCTCGATTCACTGCTCGGCGCTGGTCGCGCGGAGCTCGAGGGACACTTCGACACCCGTATTTTCCTCTCGGGCTTCTATACCAACGCCCTCCTCGCGGCAGCTCTGACGTTCCTCGGCGATCGCCTCGGGATCGACCTCTATCTCGTGGCGCTCTTCGCCTTCGGGTGGCGGATCTTTCAGAACGTGGCGGTCATCCGCCGCCATTTCCTTTAGTGCGGTGGCACAATCCGCTCCAGGGTGTCGGTGAGGACAGGTCCGCGTCCGGAGTGAGTCATGGCTGAGCAAACCGTGCTCGTCGCCATCGACATCGGTACGACGAAGGTCTGCGTCCTTATCGGAGAGATGGCCGCCCGTGGCGGCGTGGACGTGATCGGGATCGGCCAGGCCTCGTCCGACGGCCTTCGGAAGGGCGTCGTCATCGACATTGACCGCACGGTCCAGTCGGTCGCAACCGCGGTCGAAGCGGCGGAACGGATCTCGGGGCTGAAAGTGAGATCCGCCTTTGTGGGCATCTCCGGGAGCCACATCGCCTCCCAGAACTCCCGTGGAATGGTCGCGGTCTCCGGCTCGTCGCGGCACGACGTCGACCGCGGCGACACGGTGCGCGCGCTCGAGGCGGCGCGGGCCGTCTCGATCCCCAACACGCGCGAAATACTTCATGTGGTCCCCCGCGGCTATGTGGTCGATGGCCAGGAAGGGGTCCGCGATCCGATCGGCATGACCGCCGTGCGCCTCGAAGTGGAGACGCACATCGTCACGGCCTCGTCGACGAGCGTTCAGAACCTCACGAAGTGCGTTCAGCGAGCCGGGGTCGAGATCGACGAGCTCGTCCTGTCGCCGCTGGCCACGGCCGAGGCGACCCTGAACGACGAGGACCGCGAGCTTGGCGTGTGCCTGGCCGACATCGGTGGCGACACCACGGACGTCGCGATCTTCCAGGACGGCTCGATATCCCATTGCGCAACCATCCCGATGGGTGGCCGGAGCGTCACGGCGGACCTCGGGATCGTGCTCCGGGTGACCCCGGACGTGGCCGAGAGCGTCAAGTTCCGGTACGGGTCGGCCGTGCCGATGAACGTCGACCCCGACGAGGTCCTGCAGGTTACCTCGATCGGGGAGGAGACTTCGCACGGCGTGACGCGGCGGCACATCGCCGAGATCGTGGAGTCACGGGTGACCGAGATCTTCAAGTTCATCGGCGCCGAGATCGAGGCCGCCGGCGCGACGAACCGCCTGCAGGCCGGCCTCGTCCTGACCGGCGGTGGCTCGCTCCTCGACGGCATGCAGCACGCGGCCCGGGACCAGCTTGGGATGAGCGCCCGCGTGGTCGGACCGAGGGGGCTTGGCGGTCTGACCGACCAGATCGCGACCCCGCCGTACTCCGCGGCGAGCGGGCTGCTCCTCTGGGGCGCGCACAACTGGGGTACCGACGACGATCGAGGTAATGGGCGCGGTCCGAACACGCCCTTCGACGGAGTCACATCCCGTATCGGCAAGATCTTCAAAGGACTCATGCCCTAAAGAAATCCGCGAATCACAAATGCCGCTCGCCAAACGTTGAGTTTGCGGACTATAGTCAGCGCGCGAACTGAATAGCCATGAGCGCACCGCTAGGGGAGGGGCAGCGGCATGGACATCATGGAGGCTTACCCATGCC
>JALYSZ010000078.1 GCA_030854525.1 Chloroflexota bacterium
GACCACGAACGACCCGACGGTCACCGGTGCAGGCTCAAACACCTGTGGCGCCGGTCGGAACACGACCGATTCGTCGTTCTCGGTCACCATTTCTTCGGGACTGAAGCCCGACACGACCTACACGATCACGGTGACGGCGGATAACCCGCCGGGCACTGACATTCGCGACGCAGCGAACAACCCGCTTTCCCTCACTGCGAACAGCGCGACGTTCACGAGCGGCGCGGGCGACTTCACCCCGCCGACCCTGGTGGACGCACGCGTCACCAACAACCTCGGCACCTCGGACTGGGGTTTCAACACTGCCGGGGCCACGGAAGCTAGCGACGCATTTAGCATGACGTTCAGCGAGACGATGAGCGGAACGGCAAGCTCGGCTGCGACAGGGACGATTCAAGTCCAGGATCAGGACGGCACGGTGCTCCTGCTCACATGCGGTTCCACCGTCACCTGCCTCTGGAACTCGACGGTCACGGGTGTGACCGTTACTGTCACTGGAACGCCGGCACTTGCTGTGTTCGGAACGGGTGTTGGCACGACACCTGGTATGCAGATTCCGTTCAACATCACAACGCTGAACGGCTTCAACGACCTGCAGGGCAACGTACCGAACGTTCTCGGTTCGTCTGATCGCCTCGTCGACTACGAGTAGTCAGCCGACCCACGCGTAGCGATCCCGGACCGGGGCCCGCAAGGGCCCCGGTCCTTTCTTATTGGGGACCTCGATACGCTCTCTTTAGATGGCACGACGCAAGGCGCACTCAGGCCGCGAGGGCCCGGCAGCGACCTCTTCCTCGGCGATCCTCCCCTCGAAGTTTCGCCGCTTGGGCGTAGCGCTGGTCTGCGCCAAGGTCGCGTTGGTGCCGGTCGTCTTCGACTATTCCGCCGACTTCCCGTTCCCGGTGGCGAAGGCGCTCGTTAGCCATGCCCTTGCCTATGCAGTCGCTGGCGTGATCCTCGCCCTAGCGGTGCAGTTCGGCCGGTCGCTGGTTGTGTGGTCTTGGATCCACGTGCCCGTCGTAGTGTTTCTCGCGGCGAACGGGGTTGCGACGGTCTTCGCGCCGGATCGGCAGGTCGCCCTCTACGGCACCCATGCCAGGATGCTCGGCCTCGGCACGATGGCCGACTTTGTACTTCTGTACTTCGCGGTCGTTTTGCTAGTGCGTACGCGTGCGGACGCGATCGCCACTATCGCGAGCGGTCTCGCGGCATCGGTCGCCGTATTTGGCTACGAGCTGATGCAGCTCCTCAGCAAGGATCCATTCGACTGGAGAGTCAACGGCACGGAACGTCCGTTTTCGACGCTCGGCCAAACGACGACGCTCGCCGAATATCTCGCGATCCTGGGCGTTGGCGCGATCGCCCTCGCGCTGTTAGAGCCGAGGCTCCGAGTGCCCTTGCGCGCCGCACTCGTCGGATACGGGCTCCTTCTCGTCGCGGGCATGCTGGTCACCCAGACACGGTCTGCGCTCATCGGAATCGTCGCGGGGGCGGCTCTACTTGTTGCCCTGACCTGGCTCGGCCATCCGAGCCGCCGCGCTCGCGTTATCAGCCTCATCGGTGCCATGGCCTCGGCCGGGGTGATCATCCTCGTCCTCGTCTTCACCCCGGTGGGCGCGCGTGTCCTCGCCACCGTCGAGACCGCTGGAGTTGATGTCACTGGTGACCCGACTGGTCTGCGGCTCGAGCAGTCAGCCGACACCCGCATTGGCCTCTACATCGCCTCCCTTCAAATGCTCCGCGACCGCCCGCTCATTGGATATGGACCCGATAACTTCTCGGCTGCGTTTCCAAGGTACCGATCAGAGTCCGAGCCCGCCGAGATCCAGGAGAGCTTGCCAACCAGCGCACATAGTTGGGCGGCGCAGATCGCGGCGACTAGTGGTCTCCTTGGTCTTGGTGCCTTTGTCGGAATCGTGGTCCTCGTAATCGTTATGACCGTCAGAGTTTCATTCCGTCCGGTCGCGTGGATGGCCGCGGCGATGCTCGCCGCTTTTGTGGGCGCCGGGATCACATCGATCAGCGACGTGGGCACTGACTGGCTCTTCTGGGCCAGTGCCGGTGCGGTCGCCGTCGCGACCGGGCGTCGATGGGACGTCGCGCTCGCCGCACCCGTTGAGAAGAGACGACGCCCGCCGCGCGCCGTGCCGCGATGGACCAATATCCGGTCACTCGTTGCGTTCGCGTGCGTCGCCGTTGGGTTGGGGTTGATGCTCACCGTTTTCTTCGCGCTCGCGGCCTCACGTTCGGCGCGTGACTCGCAACTCCAACGTCTCGCCGGTCAGCCGCAACTCGCGGTGACATCGGCACTGCACGCTACCAGCGGCGATCCCGGGCGTCCTGAGTACTGGCATACCCTCGGCCTTGCTTACATCGCTGCGCAGCGAACCTCGGACGCGATCCAAGCATTCGACCATGCCGTCAGTCTTCAGCCCTACAGCGTGCGTTTCCTCGGTGACCTCACGAGCGCGCATCTATTGCTCATTCAGCGAGGCGTTACGAGCTCTAGCGCTCGCGCCCGGGAGGTGGCGGATCGCGCCGTGCGTGCAGACCCCAATAACCCGCAAGCGAACCTCACGAGAGCGATCGCGATGCAGGTCACCGGTAATCTAGCCGAGGCGGCGCGCTCGGTCCAGCGCGCGCTTGAGCTCGATCCGCGGGCGAACAATCCGAGAATCTATTTGACTGCGACGCAAATCCTCCTCGCCGACGGCCGACCAAATGACGCTATTGCGATGGGGCGGCGCGCGATCGGCGCGCTGTATCCCCAGGACACTGTGCAGATACGCATTGAGCTGGCGCGGGCTCTGCTCGCGGCTGGCGACCCTGCACAGGCGTTCACCGAGCTCAACAATGCGCTAGCGATTCAGCCGAACGAGCCGGTGGCCTTGCAGCTACGAGCCCAGATCGAAGCGGGGCTTCCCCGACAGTGAGAGTCTCGTCGTGCCTCGCGCAGGCTGGGAACAGATCCTCCGTTGCAGTGAACGCTCTAACTTCCCCCCGCGGGCACGAGCGGCGTGGGAGCTCTCCGTGCGCTCGCTCCTCGTCGGCAGCAAGCGCTGCGCGACCGCGTGTGGGCGAGACGCTCAGTCAAAAAACGGCTGCGGCCTTACGACTCCGTTGAGCTGCGCGAAAGCCCAGGACCGCGGTAGCCTGGAAATGTCGGGTCGAAACGGCGTCGTGCATCGATCACGACGGCGCCATACTCGAGGGCGCGCTGAGGAAGGTTCTCGAACTCAGCAGCCAACGTTGCGACTATCCAGACCTTTGTTTTCGATAGAACATCGCTGAGTGTTTCCCCGGTTCCGTTCTTGGCGGTGATCAACGGGTCGTACGTGAGAACAGTGGCGGCTCGACGTTTGAGTTCCGACGCAATCCGGAGACCGGGGCTAGAGCGCTCATCGACGGTACCGGCCTTGAACGCAGTTCCAAGTACGGCGATCGCCGAGTTTGGGTTCGGCAAGGAAGACAGCGCCTCCTGAGCGACTCTTGCAACGCGGGATTCATTGATCGAGTCGGTTGCCTCAAGCATTGGGACAGCGAGGTTTAGCGCCGAGGCTTCCGCCCGCAGGGCCTTTACGTCCTTTGGCAGACAGCTCCCCCCATAGCCGCAACCGGGCCAGAGATAGCTGAGGATCGCGGGATCCCAGTTCCCTTCGCGGTCATGCCAACGCCGATCAGCGTGGACGGCCAGCAAGGCATCGGTGACATCAGCCCCATCCACTGCCTCCGCTATGTCGGCCATCTCATTACTGAAGGAGACGAGCGTTGCAAGAAGGGCATTACTCAGATACTTCGCCAGTTCGGCGGACGATCGCGTCATGCGCATAATCCTGGTAGGAGTTCGAGCATAGAGACTTGAAACAGTGTCCCCAGCCCAGTCATCATCGGCCCCGATAACTATCCGGTCAGGGTGGAGGAAGTCGGTCACCGCGCGCCCTTCCCTGAGAAACTCCGGGTTCGCCACTGCCGCGATCTGTCGTCCTCTCACGCGCAACGGCGCGAGAATCGTCCTATCGAGCTCCATGCTTGTTCCGGGTACAACGGTGCTGCGAATTGCGATTGCTGTCGGGCCCGACGTTTCCGCCCTGGCGACATCGCTAAACGCGGTGCGAACGAAACTCAAGTCGATTGCGCCCGTCCCCGAGTCGGGGGTATTGACACAGATCATCACAACGGCCGCGTCTTTGATCGCTTCGCCGATGCTGCCTGCGGCGGTCAACTGTTCAAGGCCGCCAGCTACTAATTCTTCGAGCCCGGGTTCGAAGAAAAGAGGCTGGCCTCCCAGCAAACGAGGCACTGCCTCGGGGTTCCGGTCGAAGATGGCGACTGTGTGCCCAAAGCGCGCGAGGCCCGCGGCCGTGACGCTTCCAACGTACCCCGCACCGATCACCGCAACTTTCACGCTCGCTCTCCATATGAGCGGACCGTGCGCGACAAACCCTCGTCCAGCGATACCAGCGGACGCCAGTCAATCGCACGCTGGATCTTCTCTATGTCGGGGAGCCGCCTGCTCGGATTGTCCGTGAGGTAGCGCGAGTCTTCCGACGGCCTCGACGTCACCGCCCGCCCGCCAGTCAACGCAGCCAGTTTTTGGGCCAGCTCCCAAACGGAGATTTCATGCGGAACCCCGACGTTGAAGGCTTCACCGTCCGCGTCGCAAGCGAGCAGTCCGAAGAAAGCCGCGATCGCGTCCGTGACGTAGCAGAAGCTTCGAGTAGGCGTGCCATCGCTGTGCAACACAAGCTCCGGGCCGGCCAGCGCTTGACGAATGAGATCAGGCACAAGGCGGCCGTCATCGAGACGTAGCCCGGGGCCATACACATTGAACGGCCGAGCGACTTTCACGGGGACTGCATGACGCTCAAAGAACAATCGACAGAGCGTCTCAGCAAGCCGCTTGGACTCGTCGTAGCAGGCGCGAGGGCCTGTGAATGAGACTCGGCCCACATAGTCCTCGCGCGTCGGAATCGCGGCGTCTTCGGGGTCTCCGTAAACCTCGCTGCTACTGAGATAGAGAAAACTGCGGCAACCCTCTTTCGCGAGACGAAGCATGTTCCAGGTGCCGAGGACATTTGCCTCGACGGTTTCCAATGGTAGTTGTCGGTACATAGGAGGCGAAGCGATGCTGGCAGCGTGAACAATGAAGTCGGAATCAGACTCGTGGATATCGACCGCGGACCCCTCGTTGAATCGGAAATCAGGCCGGCTCCGGAGTTCAGCAATCCGGTCTGAACTACCCGTGACAAACGTGTCGACGCACGAGATCGTGCAGCGCTGCTTGAACAGGGTGTCGTTTGCGAGCGCCAGGGCATGGCAAATGTACGACCCTAGAAACCCGGCGCCGCCAGTCACAAGCAGGCGGCTACCCTCGAGCGATCTAAGCGAGCGTTCGGCACGGGTGACGATCTCAAGCACGTCGCCGGACGGAGGTGCGAGCGTCACCAGACTTTCCACGGCGCGCGACCGCTCGCCCACTCTTCCTCAAGAACTCGTTTTTCGCGCATAGTGTCCATCGCAAACCAATACCCATCGTGCCGGTAGACCGCAAGCTGTCGGTCTCTGGCTAGCCGCATGACGGGCTCGCGCTCGAGGGGGCCGTCATCAAAGTAGTCAATCGCCCCGCGCTCGAAAACGAAGAATCCTCCGTTCAGCCGGCCTTCGGTCAGCTTTGGCTTTTCGATGAAGTCAGTGACCAGGTCGCCATCAACGCGAAGCTCTCCGAACCTCGTTACCGGGAGGATGCCGGTTACCGTTGCGAGCTTTCCCTGCGCCTCGTGAAACGCCAGCAAAGCGCGCAAGTCCACATTCGATAAGCAATCGCCGTAGGCGACCATGAAGCGGTCTCCATCAACGTACCGAGCGGCTTGTCGCAGTCGGCCAGATGTGAGGGTGCCCAGGCCCGTCTCGGCAAGAACGACACACCAATCACGCTCGTCATGGAACATTTCGAGCGGTTCCAACTGGTTCGCACCGAGTCTGACCCGGACGTCGCTGTTCATGAGGTAGTAGTTCAGGAAGTACTGGCGAATCACGTCGCCCTTGTAGCCCAGGCACAGAACAAAGTCGGTGAAGCCGTGATGCGAGTAGGTCTTCATGATGTGCCAAAGGATCGGCTTGCCGCCGATTTCGACCATCGGTTTTGGACGTATTTCCGTCTCGTCGCCCAGTCGCGTCCCGAGGCCGCCACATAGGATCATCACTTGTATCGGCACGCGCGAAATACTAGGGGCGTCGCGGGTGCGACTCCGTCAAGCGCTGGGAACTAGCATCCAGCCCTGTGAGAATTCTGACCGTTTGATCTAAGTAGACGAATGAGCAGATTCGGCGTCCGATTCGAGGACGATGTCTAAGAGTTGACCATCGAGCGTGATGGGAGAAATCGGCCTGCTCGGCCGGTACCCGAGTGTCGCGAACAACTCCAAGAGCTGTACCGAGGAAGTTCCGGCGTCGCGGAGCAACACATCATTGAATTCACAGAGGATGAGCGGGCGATAGCGCCGCAGAGTCTCGGTCGCGCCTCTGAGGACCTCCGGTTCAAAACCCTCAACGTCTATCTTGATAAACCGTAAACGGCCCTGCGGCCGCAGTTCATCAACCAGAGCGTCAAGGCGCACGACCGGCACAGAGAGGCTTCCTTTCGTATCCCATGTTTTCGTGAAGGAAGCCCAGCCGCTGTGGCCGCTCGCGGGTAAACGCAGATCGGCCGAGTGCGTCGCATCGCCCAGAGCCACGGGGAAGACACGCAATTGCGGAAGATCGTTGCGTCCGCACAGGTCTATGAGCCGCGACACGTTCCGAGGTACTGGCTCGATGGCCCAGACAGACCCCCTACGCCCGACGAGGCGACACAGATCGGCAGTTACGTTGCCGACGTTCGCCCCAATGTCCACCACCCAGTCGCCTTGGATAATCGCGCTTCGCACCCGCGCCGGGGGCGGCTCGACAAAGCCGAGGATCCCCAGCAGCTCCATATGGTCCGCCGGGGAGCCGATCCGCCGATAACCGTGCCTGTCGGTGTACATCACCTCAGCGTTGGGAAGGCGTCGCGCTGCGTCGAGGGCGGCCCTCCGCAACACCCGACCAAGCAGATATGTTCGTCCCAGATTTAGGGCTCGAACCACCGCAAATACCGTAGTCACCAATCCACTGTCCATCAGGTTCCCGCTGTCCGCTAGAGCACCTGACGCCATTCCCAGCGACCCGGTTCGCCACGTCGGCCCATCGATCCGGAAAGGAAGTCTCTAAGACCAAGGAGGCTTGCCATGATTCGCGAAAGGTCCCGCCTTGTCGTCCAAAGCAAGAGGTTTGTCAGGCAAGTCGCGGCAAGCACGCCGTACGCGACAGCCGCGTGGAGCCCGCGTATGTGCTTACGGATGAAATGCGCACGATTGCGGGTCGCATAGTAGGTGCGCTCTGGCGATGCAGCTGCCATCGTTCCACCAATTCGGTCGTTTACGCCCGCACCCAGGTCCACAGCCAAATCCCAACCGCTCTCGAGACAGCGAGTTGAGAGATCGATGTCGTCGTACTGGAAGAAGAACTGCTCATCGTTCAGACCAACCGTCTCATAGACTTCGCGTCGAACAAGCGCAGCGCACGTTAGCAGGGCCGAGACCCGAACGATGCTGAGTCCTTGTGGAATCCTCTTCACGAATGGCGCCCGCCCTGTCCACCTATTGAGGCGTGCGCCGGCGAAATACACCTCGTTTGGTGCGTCGGCGCGGTAGACCACAGGGCTGATCATCCCGATCGACGGATTGGCCAGCGCCACCTGCGCGAGATGGGCAACCGTTCCCAACCGGAACACGACATCGTTACTCGTCATGACGATGCCTTCGAATCCCGCCTCTAGCGCGGCGCGGATTCCGACGTTACTGCCTCCCGCGTAGCCAATGTTGTCAGCCAGAAGAATCCCTTGAACTCGGTCGTCTCTCTTCTGTAGACCTTCCATGAGATCCACGCAGCAGGCTTGGCCGGAACCGTTCTCGACGATGACGACGCGGGATATCGCATCCTCGCGCAGCAGCGAGGCGACGCACCGCGCGGTGTCTTCGCACCCGCGGAAATTGACGACAACCGCACAAATGCGCATTAGGCTCCTTGTTCTCGCTCGCAACCGTAGTAGGCCGAGCTTCGATGCTATGCGGGGATGCGGGCATCCGCCTCTGTTACCTGAAGGCAGAGCTTTCGAGGGCGCTCGCGAGAGTTCAGCCTAGATGTTGCGGAACAGCCCTGTCTGCGGGCATGCTTAAATGCTCCGCAATGCTTGGAAAAACCGACGTCGCGGGCGCACCGACATTTTCGGGCGCGGCATCGCGCGTGGACTCGTGCCGTATTTGCGGGAACGGGAATTTCCGACCGATCATCAACCTCGGCGTGCAGCGGCTAAGTGGTGTGTTCCCTACTGCTGAATCCGACGGTCCTTCACCCGCGCCGCTGGACTTGATCCGCTGCGACGCACAGGCGCAGCCCGGTTCATGCGGACTCGTTCAGTTGCGAGACTCGGCAGCCATCTCTGAGATGTACGGAACGACCTACGGCTACTACTCCTCGTTGAGTCCCACCATGGTTTCGCATCTCGCGTGGATCGTGCAGCAGGTCGTGTCGCTGGTAGATCCAAAGCCTGGCGATGTCGTCCTCGATATTGGGTGCAACGACGGGACACTTTTGAATCTCTATGAAGGTCGCAGACTCAAACGAGTCGGGATGGACCCATCGAGCCGTAAATTCGCCCATCTCTTCCAGCCCGACATCAAGGTCCTGTACGACTTCTTCTCCGAAGAGAAGCTTCAGCCTGTGATCGCCGCCGAGTCGGCACGAATCATCACCTCGATCGCGATGTTCTATGACGTCGAGGATCCTCTGAGCTTCATGCGCCAGGTGCGCTCCTTGCTCCGCCGCGATGGCGTCTGGGCGCTGGAGCTCTCGTACCTTCCACTGATGCTGACAAACCTGACTTACGACCAGATCCTCCACGAGCATCTGCTATATCTCGGCTTGCGGCAGATTCAGTGGATGATGGACAGGAGTGGGCTCCGGCTTCTGGACATCACTTTCAATGAAGTGAATGGAGGCAGCATCTTCATCATCGCCGGTCGCGATGATGGCCCGTATCCCTCCCAAACGGCTCGGATCTCCCAGGCGCTCGAAGCAGAGGCGCCGCTGCAGACTGATGGCCCATATGACCGCTTCCGCAATCGAGTCCTCGCGCACCGGGATCAGATCCGCGAGTTTTTGTCTCTTGCGGCTGCCGCAGGGAAGACCGTCTTGGGATACGGAGCATCGACAAAAGGCAATGTCGTCCTCAACTATTGCGGTGTCGGTCCCGATTTGCTGCCTGCGATCTGCGATACGAACGTCGAGAAGTACGGCCTCGTAACTCCGGGCACGAAGATTCCCATCATCTCGAAGGAGGAGGCAAGACGCCGAAATCCGGATTACTTCTTCGTTCTGATCTGGCACTTCCGAAAAGAAGTGTTAGTGCAGGAACGTGATTTCATCGCAAAAGGCGGCAAGATGGCCTTCGACCTCCCCCGACTCCATTTCGTTAACAGTGAGAGCTATGAGCGTTACCTCTCGAGGCCGCTCGCGGATCTCGGCTATCCGCTTTAGGTCTCGACGCGTGAGGCGTCACGGGGATTCTTGCTAGCGCAACTCCTCCGGCTATTGCGGCGGAATCCGCTGCTGAGAAGAGTCTTCTTTGCGTACGCGCGTGACTACCGCACTCTCTGGGATGCTTTCGCCGTCGCTCCAGGACTCGGACGCGAGGCGATCCTCGCCAACGCGGGGGACGACGAGGCTACATTTTGGGGCTCCGGCCAGAGCGATGCCCAACTCCATGTACTGCCGTTTGTGACGTCAGGATCGCGCGTGCTCGAGCTTGGAGTCGGCATCGGCCGAATCGCACGTTGGGTCGCGCCTCACTGCGCGCAGCTGACTTTGGTGGATGTCAGTGAGCGGATGCTTCGACGAGCGCGAGCAGTGTTGGGGTCCGACAAGATTCGATATGTTCGGTCGAGCGGAAGCTCACTGGCATCGATCACGGACTCAAGCATCGATATCGCCTACTCCCTTCTTGTGCTGCAGCACCTAGAGAGAGAAGACGTCGTGCGCTACCTTGCGGAATTCAGGAGAGTTTTGGTGAGCGACGGCCTCCTGATTTTTCAGCTGCCTGACCTTGCGGATCCGACCAGTCTTTCCGCGTTTGTCGACTATGCGGTTCGGGAGCGGATCCGATCGGTCGCAAGAGTCCGTTTCTACACGAGGGAGGAGATTGGGGTCCTGCTCGATCACTTCGGGTTCTCCGTTGAGGACGAACAGGTCGTCGAGGGTTCGTTCTACCTACGTGCACGGCGGCGACCCTAGGTTCAGCGACAGATATCCGCCGCATTGAACTCTGTCGTACGAGTCGCGACCTTTGTTGGCATGTCCGAATTTGTTGGTCGGGGCCTGCTCGTCGTTGCCCAGGTGATCACCGCCAGAAGCCTGGGGCCCGAACAATTCGGCCTCTTCACTCCGGTGTTTGTAGGCGCCTCCTTACTTTGGGTGGTGCTTGACTTGGGTCACGATCGGCTTCTCATCAAGGCCACTGCTTCGCGTCTCCAGAACGCGAATGCCTTACTTCTCGCGTCGTTGGCCGGACGCATAGGAGCTGGCACTGTCGCGCTGGTCCTAGCGGTGGGCCTCGTCGGCCTCGGCATTCTCCCCCTAGATGCCGTGCCCATGGCGGTCTGGGCGGCGACGGAGGCGGCCATACGGTCGGTTCGGGCGTCGCTCGTCGGTCAACTCCGAGCCCCAACGGAAGCGGTGGTGCACATCTCGCAAAGGGTCCTGACACTCGTCTGCGTTTACCTCTTGGCGCGCGATAGCTCCAGCGCAGCGTCGGCCTTTGCTCTCGCGAACGTCGTGGCCGCAGCGCTAACCGTTGCCAGCGTGGCGAGGCCGGAGCGAGTGGCCTCGATCCTGGAGGCAGGAAGGTCGCTCGTGACCGGAGCTCGTTCTTTGTTCCTGGTAAGTCTCCTCAACATAATTTCCGGCCAGTCTGAGATCTTCTGGCTCGTCGCGTTTGTTCGTGAAGCGGTCGCCATCGCCTTTTACCGGAGCGCCACTCAGATATTGTTCGCGTTCTTGATTCCGGCGCAGGTTCTCTCGACGGTGGGCTTGACGGTTATGTCACGCCAGCCCCAGCGACAACACGCCGCCAGAGCACTCTTCGGCGCATTGCTTATCGCGGGACTCGGCTGCGGACTCGCCATGGCCGCGTTCGCATCGCCGATAATCCGCGTGGTGTTCGGGCCGGCATATGAGGGGGCCGAAATTCTGGCTTTGCCGTTCGCCGCGACGATTCTCTTGGCGTATGTGAACTGGGGATTCGTGACGCTGTTTATCGCACGAGGGCGAGCCAATGCGGTGCTGCGGGTGACGGTCGTTGGCGCAATCGCAAGCGTTATCGGCAACGTTACCCTCGTGCCGCGGTGGGGCATTGTCGGCTCCGGAACGGCAAGGGCGCTCACGGAGTTCTCGATGACGAATGCTTTCGCTTATCTCGGGCGGGCGCAAGAACGATCTACCGCGGACGCTCCACACTCAACCTGATCACGAGGAAACGGCCGGCTCAGGCAAGCGCCGAGGCAAAAGTAGGTTGACCGCCCTTTAATTAGCTGCTTAATGGGCGATTTCGCGGCGGTCGGCGCGCTCGTCTACCTGATCCTCAGCCTCGTGCCGATCTGTGCGGTCATCTGGAGCGAGCGCAAAGGTCTGGCTCGACCTTTGACATTCTTGGTTGCGATGACCGTCATCTACTACGTCGTGCCTATGGCGCTCGCGTTCACCGACGGAACCGCTTCGTTGAGCGTCGTCCCAGTTGTACTCGTCGCGACAGCAAATCTTCTCTTCTTGGCCGCTCATCAATCGCTGCCAGCGATCGACCACCGAACGCATGCTCTCCGGCTTTCTGTGGAGCGGACGCTAGCGCGTCTCCACCTCGGTCTCCCCGGGACACCCGCGACGCCACTCTTGGCGCTATGTCTGGTAATTGGGCTGTTCTCCGCCGCCGCCTTCTTCTCAGCTGTTGGGGGGCTTGGCTACCTTTGTCACCTCAATCTCACAGGCGCGGTGACGGCTGGCAAGACCTACCTGCTGTGGGGCATGCTTCTGCCAAAGTCCGCTGCACTCGCGCTGTCGCCGAGCCGAAAGCAGTTGGGGGTGACTGCTCCGCTCTTCGTCGTGTACGCCGCAATCGCGCTGTTATTGGTCGTGTTGACCGGCTCGCGCATTTTCTTGCTAATCGGGATGATCCAGGCAGCGCTCATCTTCCATTTCGCATTCCGGCGTCTCCGGACGATCGAGATCGTGGGCTTTCTCGTCCTACTGCTCGGCGTAGCGGTGTTGTACGGGGAATATCGAATAGAGAGCAGTACCTCCGCATGCGCCGGAATCTCCGTTCCGCCGACGGCGATTGATCTACCGGGATTCCAACCGGCCGGCTCAACGAGCACTGCACCGACAGGTCTGGCGCCAGGGGAGAGTTTCACGGACCGCCTTCGCGCAAAGCTTACGAATCCGCAGTACCTCCGAGATCGCTACACGGCAAACTTCGTGGACTCGCTCTACGTCTTTCGCCGGCTCTATGCCGTCGTGCCTTCTGAGACGGACTATCTCCACGGCGCCTCCTTCGCGAGGTTGCTCCTCCAGCCGATCCCGCGGAGCCTCCGCCCTGAACTACCGCCCTTGCCGACGGCCCTGACTGCGGAGTTCACAAGCCCCGAAGGAGGAAATGTGTTTCAACTATGGGCCGAGGCTTACTTGAACTTTGGCTCGATCGGCGTGGGGGTCATCGCAATGTTGGCCGGTTTCGCGCTCGCTGCCGCGACGAGGCGAGTCGACGCCGTGCGCGAAACGTCACGACGAGCAGTCCTCATAGCCTTACTAGTCACGTCCATGCTGCTGCTCTACCGGGGTTCATTCATCGGCGCAACATCGGTGGCGCTAATGGATCTCATACCCGTCCTGATCTTCTTCGCGGTGACGCGGTCTGCGCATGGCGATCGCCAGCTGAAGTCTCCATAGGGCTCCGTCAAACCTCGGACGCGTAACAGTGCGGATTCGCTCACAGCCTGATTCAGTTAGGGAGGCGACGACACTCCGTCCAGTAACTTCCGATAGACGTCTGCGGTTTGACCTGCCATACGTAAGTAGTCCGTAGGTTCCACACGCATCGGGCCGTTCGTTCGAAGCCTTCGAAGCAACGCGTCGTCGGACTCGGCCTGGAGCATCGCATCTCGTAAGGCCACTGGGTCACGCGGCGGGACGAAGAGCGCGTTGTCCCCCGCAACCTCCCTCATCGCTGGGATGTCAGAGCCGATCAGCGCCGCCCCAGCGGCCATCGCTTCGATCGCCGGCAGACCAAAACCCTCATCACTTGAGACGAAGACAAGTGCAACGCTTGACTGCAGTAGCGCGACGAGGTCGGCGTCTGGGCAGAAGCCCCCAATGTGCAACCGCTTGCGAGCACCGCTTGGCATGTCCCTGGTCAAGGTCGATTGGCTCCGCGACGAAAGTCCCGTGATGACCAGGTCAGAACGGCCGCCAGCGCGGCAGAACTCAGCGAATGCCCCCAGCACCGTGGCTGTGTTCTTTCGCGGATCGGTACCGCCTAGGTGGAGGAAGAACCCGCGTTCGGTGACGCGGCGAAGATTCAGCGCCTCGGTGCGTTCGCGTGAGTCCGTGCTACGGCTGAAAACGGGGTGCGGCGCTTCGCGGATAACGGAGATCGGCGGAAGGTTGCGTCCGAACAGTTTGTCGAGGTCGTCTCGGACGTGGGCCGAGACCACGATGAGGTGGTCAGCGGAGAGAGTGCCGGTCAGGAACGCGACGCGGCGGTAGAGCCTCCCAAGAAACTGCCTTGCCGAAGGTGGCCGTGGTCGCGCCGCCCGTAGAAACATCACATCGTGAATCGTCACTACCGATCGCGGCTTCAGGATTGGAGCCGTTCCGCCGGTGAAGTGCACGAGTTCGAAGTGCCGAGGTGTCGCTCGTAGAGGGATCTCCAACTGCTCCTTTAATACGTAGCCGGGAAGTCGGAGCCGGATGCCTCCCGCCAAAGCTTGTCCGCTCAGGCGAACGACCTCGCCCGGAAGAATCTCGCTGAGGCCTAGGTACAACGTTTCCGTGTAGCGGCCGATGCCCCTTCCGCCGAACCAGCGGGCATCCAACGCGACGGTTTGAGGCCGCCGCGTACTCGGATCTTGCGTCATCTATGCGACGACAGACTCGAGGAGTCGCTGGAACCGTGCGGCTTGCAGTTCCCACCTGAATTGCTCGCCCTCGACCGATACGGTTCGCGTCCCTGTCAAGATCTCCACTGCGACGCGCGCCATCGCGTCGGCGTCTCTACAGATAACCACCCCGGTCAGCCCCGGTTGCAGGCCGGCGGCTGCCTCCGGATACACAAGTACCGGGGTTCCCGCGGACAGGGCTTCAAGGACTTTCAGTTGCGACCCGGTCGCGGACCGGATGGGCGCAACAGCCAGACGTGCCCTACGGAGAACCGCACTCATGTCCTCAACGTTAGACAGAACATCAACACCACTCGAGGCGCACGCGGCCAAGACCGAAGCCGTCGGACTTCGTCCGGCCACGGTGACTCGGGGGGCTAGACCGAGCGCTCGCAGCTTCGGAACGATCGCGCCGCAGAGCTCCGCGACCGCATCGACGTTGGGCCAGTAGTCAAGGTTTCCAGAAAACACAACATCGATGGTGGGCTTCCCGCTCCGTGCCGTCGCGAACGCTCCGTTCGGAATTACTTCCGCGTCGGGATAGTCGCGCGTTTCTCTCGCCGCACAGACGACGACGCGCCGGACGACACGCCGAAGTGTGCCGGACAATCTGACGAACGCGACTGCCTCATGTCGAAACAGAGCAGCGACCGGAAAACGACTGCGCGACGCGCGCATCGCCATGTGCCTGGCTTGCGAGTCGACGATGTCCGCCACAGTCGGGTACACCTGCGCCAACGCGGTCGTCGTAAACGGCATTCTTTCGGTAGTGATCACGGCGATGTCGGCACTCATCTTCTGGCCGAACTCGAGCGCCTTCAGCGCAACGTCGGGGCCGTCAAAGAGGGAGGCTTGGAGCGGCCAGCCACGCGCAAGCAAGCGAATGACCGCCTCCGCTTGGGAGAGCCGTCCTCGCGGCCCCAAAGTCGCGTCGGCTGTCCCACCCGGAAAGGATGCTGCGACCTTCACTTCATGGGCCTGCCCGAGATAGTTCGCAAATGCCGCGGCGCGCACCTGATATCCCTTTCTTGGACTCCCTGGGAAATCCGGCACCACGTACAGGATTCGCATTGTTCGTTCCGGGCCCAGGTCGGCGAACTAACGCCCGCGAAGACCGAAAATAATTGAGACAGTTCGAAGCGCGATCTTTAGGTCCAGGAGAGGGCTCATGTGGCGAAGGTAGTAGAGGTCGTACTCGAGCTTGGTCAGGTTGTCAGCAACGGAACCCGCGTAGCTGTACTCGATCTGTGCCCATCCGGTGATGCCAGGACGGACGAGGCTTCGGGCTCGGTAGAGCGGTAGCTCGGAAGCGAGCGCCTCCGCGAACTCAGGGCGCTCCGGACGGGGACCGATAAGGCTCATCTCGCCGCGTACCACGTCCCAGAACTGAGGTAACTCGTCAAGACGACTGCGTCGGAGAAGTCTCCCTACTCGTGTGATACGGGCGTCGTTGGCTCGTGCCCAGACGGGCGCGCCGAGTGGCTCGGCGTCGCGAGACATGGTTCGCAGCTTGTGGATCACGAAGGGACGTCCGCGTCGGCCGATCCGGATCTGCCGGAACATGATGGGCGAGCCCGTATCGGCGTAGACCGCCACTCCCAGCAGGGCGATCACTGGCAGCGAGATGCATAGCAATACTGCACCGAGAACGGTATCGACAAGCCGCTTGAGAAAAACATAGCCGCCACGTGTGTGGGTCGGCAGCTCGGCGTACCAGTCGGCCTCAAGCGCCGAGGCGAGCACTCTACCGCTGACCTCCTCGTAGAGCGCTGTAGCGGGGATCGCTTCGATCCCATGATCAAAACACCTGACCAAATCGTTCAACATCTCGATTGAAAGATTCCGCGTCTGCCCTATCACGAGTTGCTCGATGCCGAGCGCCTGCACGACCGGCCAGATATCTCCCCTAACGCTGACGACCGGAACGTCTTGAATTTGCTGCATCCGTGCGTCTGGAACTAGAAAGGCCTGCAACTTGTATGGCGTCTTTTGAGAAGTAAGGACCTGTGCGGTGCGACACGCGGCTTCATCGACACCGACAAGAGCGACTCGCACCTCGAACATGTCGGTCCGCAGGAGGGAAGCGAACAGGATGCGCCAGGCGAGAAGCGCGCCAGCGATGAGGCCAACCGAGAGAAACGTTGAGCCGCGGGGAGCAAAGAACGGAAAGAGGTAGAAGAGAACAAGAACAAGCAGCGCAACACCGATCGTTGCCTGCAGGACTGACATGATGTGCGGTCGCACATGGGGAGACGAGGGTTGGTCGGGCAAGAGGCGCAGAGCCACGAGCCAAGCCACCACGGCGCCGACCTGCCAGTACGGCACCAACGGCAGGGGTACGTAACGCGGATCCAAAACGGCCCAAACCTCAGGAGCGGCCCACGACGCCGCTCCTGCGGCGAGAGCATCCCCGACGAGAAGAAACGACCTCAGCTCCGGACTGCGAACGGAGAAACGTCTGCGCCCGCGGGGCGGAGCCGTCACGTCCCCCCGCGTTACGGCAGTCGTCTCGTAGCCATCAGCCACCTTGATCCCCGTCGAGAACGATAAGGTTCGCGCCGCATTGCTGATAGGGAATCCCTCGCGGAGGAACTCGCCCCCGAGACCTTGGGCTTCGATCAGCGAGAACGGCGCGCCGCATGCGCGAATTACGGTAGCCTTTTAAGGTCAAATTGATTCGGCCCCTCGCGAGGCACCGTCTCGCCTCGCTAACTCCAATCCTTCTCCTGGCGCTGGCCACCCTCATCGGAGGCTGGCTGAACGGCGTCGAGATGCGCGGCCACGTCGTCGATGATCTCTACAGTGAGCCGGTCGGCGCAGCGGGGGCGGCAAAGATCACTCACGGCGCGCGCACGGTGACCGCGGACCCGTCGACCGGCGCGTTCACGTTCCCCAATCTGCCCCGCGAGTCCAGGGTCTCGGTCGACGCGGCTGGATACCTCCGCACCGGAGTGCCGACGACCCAGGAAGAGATCCGGCTGTCTCCCCTTTCATTCACGATCCAGGTGAACGAGGCAGGCAATCCTGACAAACATGTCGCCAAAGCGGAGATTCGTCAGGGCACGACCCTTCTTAACGTGACCAACGACAGCGGCAACATCGTCCTGAGCCCGTACCCCGGCAAGGATGCAAAGCTCCTCCTCTGTGCGACCGGCTATGACCAGAAGGAGATCACCATCCACGGCGTCATCGGAACGTTCGAACTCACGCCGGGCAAGAACGAATGCGCGCCGCTGCCGACGCCCACGCCGTCACCCTCGCCGACCC
>JALYSZ010000394.1 GCA_030854525.1 Chloroflexota bacterium
GCCGAATACCTCGTGCTCTTCCCGGCGCGCGCGTTCCGGCAGCGGCGCGACCGCGCCGCCACTCATCGCGGGAAGAATCTCGACGGTGCGCTTGCCCTGCAGATCGCTCTGGGCGAGGAAGCGTGCATCTTCGCCGTCAACGAAGACGTTCACGAAGCGGCCGAACTCGCCATCGCGCAAGACGCGTGCGGCGAGCTCGGGATAACGGTCCGCGATCTCGCGGGCAAGCTGCGGGAGATCGCTGACGTCGAACGTGAGCGTCGTGTTGCCTCCGGCCGCGGCACGCAGAGGAGCGGCGAGGCGGACGGTGACGCTCATGCGAGCACCTCCGCGTATGCCGCGCGGAACTCGTCGGCATCCGCCGCGACGACGGGGCCGAGCGCGGTCCGCTCGATCGTTCCCTTGTAGGCGTTGCCGGTGATGTAGAGGACAACCGACTCGTCGTCGGTGAACGCGCCGCGCGCGGCGAGAGTCTTCGCGGTCGCGACGACGACGCCGCCGGCAGGCTCCGCGAGCACACCCTCGGTGCTCGCGAGAAGCGCGCACCCGTCGACCACCTCGGCGTCGCTGACCGATCCAGCGGATCCGCCGGACGCACGGATGATCTCGACCGAGCCGTCCCCGTCCGCAGGAGCGCCGATCGCAAGGGAGCGCGCGACGGTGACCGGATCGCGCACCCGACGCACCAGCCGGTATCCGTCGAGCACCGCATCGGATACGGGCGCACAGCCGGATGGCTGCGCGGCGTGGATCCGCAGGGCGCCTTCCTCGACGAGACCGACGCCGCACAGCTGCGTTGCCGCGGTCGCGGTGCGCGTCAGGAGCGCGCCCGACCCGACCGGCATGACGACATGGTCGGGAAGCCGCCACCCGAGCTGCTCCGCGCACTCGAAGAGCAGCGTCTTCGACCCTTCGGCGTAGTACGGGCGGAGTGTGAAGTTCACGAACCCCCAGCGCTCCTCGTCGGCGAGCCGCGCGCACAACCGATTGACCTGGTCGTACGTGCCGTTCACGCGGACGACCGTCGCGCCGTATGCCGCCGCTCCCGCGATCTTGCCTTCATCTGTCGTCGCGGGCACGAACACGAGCGCACGCAGACCGTAACGTGCCGCGGCTGCCGCGACGGCGCCCGCGAGGTTGCCGGTAGATGCGCAGGCGAGCGTGTCGAGCCCAAGCTCGAGCGCGCGCGCGAGCGCGAGGGCCACCGGCCGATCCTTGAACGACAAAGACGGGTTGCGCGAGTCGTCCTTGAGGAAGAGCTGCGCCACGCCGATGGCGGCACCGAGACGCGGCGCCTCGAGGAGCGGCGTCCAGCCGACGGTGAAATGTCCGCGTGGCTCGGCGACCGGGAGGAGCGGCGCGTAGCGCCAGAGCGAGAGGGGCCCACTTTCTATCTCGTCGCGGAGGGTGTCGGCGTCGAAGGCCGCGAGGTCGTAGTCCGGCTCGATCGGGCCGTAGCACTCGCCGCAGACATAGCGCTCGTCGGCCGGTTGAAGCACATGACACGCGCGGCAGCGCAGACCGCGCAGATGGCTCGCCTTCGTCCGTTCCAGCGTGGTGGCCATGGCTTCCTCCTCAAGAAACAGAAGAGGCCTCCCGTTTTGGGAGGCCTCGATGCTTGCCGTTGACGTGTGAGTTGCTGCGACTAGCCTCCCGAACGCGACGCGAGCCCCGGCATCGGGGCGATCGGCATCGGCGGGATAAGGGCAAAGCGCATCAAAAGCAGCCTATTGAGAGGCCTCCAGACCGGTCAAACCAGCCTATGCACTCTGCACCGCGTCTACCACCGGTTTACGTTGCGCGGACGGTCGGCTGGCCCAAGAATTGCGCGCATCGGTACAGGGGAGATTTACCGTGCGCCTGCTCGTTCTCTTCGCGGTGATCGCATCCGTCGCGTGCACGGGTTCGGCGCGGACGCCCGATCCGGTGGCAACGCTTCGTACCCGCGCTGGCCCCCGTGCCTGCTCTGCCCGCGATTGCTTCGCCCGATGTGCTGCCCAGTGTCACGCTCCCGCCGTTCGTCGTGCCCGTGACCAGGCTCCTTCCACTCCCGATCGCGGTGCCGATCCCGATCACGGTCCCGATTGCGGTGCCGATCCCGATCGGCGTGCCGATCCCGATCGCGGTACCTCGGCCGCCGCCGGTGCCTCTTCCCAACAGCGTGCCGATCCCAAGCCTTGCGCCACTTCCAGTCGCGACGGCGCGACCGCTCTCAACGATCCCCGTGGTAATTCCCTCAGCGGCGCCGATTCCCACAGCGGGGTCCCTGCCTCTCCCGATCAGCGTTCCGTTGCCGACGACCCAGCCGGTTCCGCCACTCGGCCGCTAGTCCTCGTCTTCGGGCGAGTCTCCAAGCAGATAGCGCGCGCCATTGCCGCGCACGGCCGCACGGTCGTTCGCGTTGAGCAGACCGCAGGTCTTTAGCGAGAGGCAGCCGCAGCCGATGCAGCTGGTCAGGCGCGTCTGCAGCGTCTCGAGCTCCTCTATGCGCGAGCGCAGCAGTCCTCTCCAAGATCTCGAGAGCACCGCCCAGTCGACCTTGGTCGGCGTTCGTCGCTCGGGAAGTGCGCGGAGCGCGGTCGTGATTTCCTCGAGCGAAAGGCCTACACGTTGCGCCGCTTGGATGAACGCGACTCGTCGCAGGGTCGGACGTGCGAACCGCCGCTGCCGCCCATCAGTTCGCGTTGACGAGATGAGGCCTCGGGATTCGTAGAAGCGGAGGGCCGAGGTCGCTACGCCGCTGCGGCGCGCGAGCTCCCCGATGGTGATCTCCGTGGCGAGCGCGGGCATTTCTGGAGCATAGCGATTGACTTAAAGTGCACTTGAAGTTTTACCGTCAGCGCATGTTCAAGGTGGGTCTGCAGCTCGCGTCGTTCACCTGGCCCGGCGGCGCGCCCGAGATCGCCTGCCGTCTCACTGAGATCGCGCGGACCGCGGAAGATGCGGGCTTCCATTCGCTCTGGGTGATGGATCACTACTTCCAAATCCCGCCGTGGGGTAAGCCCGAAGACCATCCCATGCTCGAGGCCTACTCGACGCTCGGCTATCTCGCGGGCGCGACGACGCACATCCGCCTCGGTGTCCTGGTCTCCGGCGTCATTTACCGGCCGCCAGCGGTGCTCATCAAAGCGGCGACTACGGTCGACGTGCTCTCGGGCGGGCGCACGTACTTCGGCGTCGGCGCAGCCTGGTTCAAACGTGAGGCCGACGCGCTTGGAATCGCATTCCCTGAGCTGCGCGACCGGTACGCGCTGCTCGAGGACACGCTGCGATTCGCGCGGCAAACATGGTCCGGCGACACGGCGCCGTTCGAAGGAAAGCGCGTTCACGCGGGGTATCCGCTGAGCAACCCGCGGCCGCTTTCGTCGCCGCGGCCGAAAATACTTGTCGGCGGCGATGGGCCCAAGCGAACGCTTCCACTCGTCGCGAAGTACGCGGACGCGTGGAACGTGATCGCGAGCCCGGCGGGGATCGACGCACCTCGCGACCGACTGCGTGCCGAATGCGAGCGGCTCGGACGATCGTTCGACGAGATCGAGGTCACCGCGCTCGATCCCGAAGACCTCCGCAGCGAGGAGATCCCTGGTTACCGCTGGACGCCACGCTGGGAAACCGAACGACTCGGGAAGTGGCGAGACCGCGGCGTCGACCACGTGATCGTCAACATCGACGCAGATCCGGCGAATCTCCGCCGATTTGGTAAGGAAGTCATCCGCCCGCTCGCGTAACGACAACGGTTCTTAAGGCAGCCTCATGCCTCCGCCGGGCCATCTGCTTTCCTTCTTCGAGAACGGAGGACCGCTCATGAAGAAGCCCTTATTCATCGCGTGCGCGGCACTCGCGCTCGCGGTCGCGGCATGTGGGGGCGCCGTCGCCTCAGGTGGCGCGAGTCCGACGGCCACACCCGTCGCTCAAACGACCAGCTCGAGCGCCGCCTCGGCCGCGACGGCGACTGCCGCGACGACCACGTCAGCGACGGCCAAGGTCTCGGCCAACAACGCCACGCAGTCCGAGGTGCTTGCGGCGCTTACTGCCGCGGGAGTTCCGAACCCATCGAACTGGACGCGCGAGGTGCTCGAATACCGACCGTATCCGACGAACGACCCGACCTTCGCGAAGCTGCGCGGCGAGCTTGCGAAATACAACCCGGCCGCGGGAGTCGTCGACAAGATCATCTCCGCGCTCAGCCTTCCGTGAGCGCGGCGGTCGCGTCGCCGATCCACGATGACGCTCACGTTCTTCGCATGAGCCTCCTCGCGGTCGCCGGGATCAGCATCATCGGCATCGCCGCTGAACTGCTTGTCGAGCGTCACTGGGGCTCGCTCGTGCGATACGTCCCATGGGTCTGCCTCGCGGTGATGGCCTGGGCGGTCTACGTGCTCGTGCGGCGGCCGACCCGACGTGCAGTTCGTGCCGTTCGAGTGCTCGCCCTCCTTGTCATGGCAGGTGCCGGGCTCGGCATCGCGCTGCACATCGACGAGAACTACACCGCCGCGCCGCTCGACTTCCGCTACCAGGACGCCTGGGCTACGATGCCGGAACCGGAGCGCTGGTGGGCGGCGTTCTCGAAGAGCGTCGGCCCCGCGCCGACCTTCGCGCCCGCGGCCCTTGCCGAGATCGGCCTACTGGTCCTGGTCGCGACGCGCCGCCACCCCGCGCTGCGCACGGCCTGACAATCCGCTAAGACTTACATGTCATGCCCATCGACCCGACGGGCTCCATCGATGTCATCGTCGCCGGGCTCGGTGCCCACGGCAGCTCGGCCGCATACCGGCTTGCGGCCCGCGGCGCGTCGGTCCTCGGCTTCGATCGCTTCGCCCGGGGACACACGCTCGGCTCGTCCGGCGGCCTCTCGCGGATCATCCGCCTCTCCTATTACGAGCATCCCGATTACGTGCCGCTGCTCCGCCGCGCGTGGACCTTGTGGCGCGATCTCGAACGCGACAGCGGCGAGACGCTCCTCACAGAGACCGGTGGGCTCTACGCCGGCGATCCGAACGGCGAGCTCGTCGCGGGCGCCCTCGAGAGCGCGCGCCGGCACCGCCTCGACCACGAAGTGCTGGACGCGGCAACGCTGCGCGAGCGCTATCCGCTCTTCGACTGGCTTGATGGCTGGCAGGGCGTGTTCGAGCGGCAGGCCGGATGGCTCGCGCCGGAGCGTTGCATCGAGACACACCTGCGTCTCGCCGAGGAAAGCGGCGCGACGCTGCGTTTCGACGAGCCGGTCGAGCACTGGGAATCGACGCGCGACGGTGTCCGCGTGACCACCTCGACGGGCACGTTCGACGCGAAGCAGCTCGTCATCGCGGCGGGCGCGTGGGAATCGCAGCTCGCGCCCTCGCTCGCGCCGGAGCTCTCCGTCGAGCGCAACGTGCTCTTGTGGTTCGAGCCGACGGCCGAGCGTGACGCGTTTGCGCGGCTGCCCATCTACATCGTCGACGACACCGATCGCATCTTCTACGGCTTCCCGTACATCGACGGACAGGGCGTCAAGGTTGCGGGTCTGCATTTCGGCGACAAGGCGGATCCCGATACGGTGGACCGCATCGCGTCCCCGAGCGACGAGGAACGAGTGCGCGCATGGCTTCGCCGGCGGATGCCCCTCGCCAACGGTGAGAGGCGCGACGCGAAGGTCTGCATGTACACGAACACCTCGGACGCGAACTTCGTCATCGACCGCCTGCCCGATGACCCAAACGTCGTCGTTGCGTCGGCGTGCTCGGGCCACGGCTTCAAGTTCTCAACCGTGATCGGCGAGATCCTCGCGGACCTCGTGCTAGATGGCGAAACCCGCCATCCGATCAGGTTTCTCTCGGCAGACCGACTCGCTTCTAAGATCGGCGGGTGAGAGTCCGCAGATCCAGTACAAGTGTCGCGACACCGACAACGGTCACGGCCGGAGCGATCACCGCCAACGCGTGAGTGCCGACGGGAGCGCAGCTGTACGTCGGGGTGATCGGAGGATGCGGCTGGGGACACTCGTCCTGGCCAAAGGACCCGATGGCATAGAGCGAGAACGGCACGGCGGCTATCAACAGTGCCGGCCAGATCCCGGTGATTGTTCGCTCCGATGACCAAAGCGCCAGCGCTGCGGCGCCGCATGCGACCAAGCCGACGATGACGATCATGTTCGGGGGCATGATTCCCCCAGACGTAAACATTCCGGTCGCGCCGTACGCCGTGATGGCCCCACCTACCGCCATGAGGGTGCGAAGCAGCACCGCGTATCCGAACTTGGCGAGCCTCGTGAGAGCACCCATTCCTGCCGAGTATTGCCCCGGATGTCCAACTTGCTCGTTGCCTCATCGACACAAGCGCTCGGCCGGACTCCTAGGGGGCTCGTAGTACTTCCGAAGCCAACCTCGGACGACGGATTACCACGCGTCATACATGCTTCTCACCAATGCGCGCTTCCGCACGTGCACTTGTCATCGCCATCGGCTTCGTCTCACTGTCGCTGACGGCGTACGCGCGCTTTGCGCCTCTGGACGCGCCCGAATCGCGCGGCGCGGTGCCGGGCACGGTTGTCCTGGATGCCCATGGCAACGTGCTCGAGCGCGACATGAGCGCGGGACTCCGGATCCCGACAACGATCGATCGCGTCGCGCCGCGGATGCTGCAGGCGACGATCTCGGCCGAGGACCGCCGCTTCCTCCAGCACGTTGGCGTCGATCCGATCGCCGTCGCTCGCGCTCTCTCGAACTCCTCCCCGCCCTCAGGCGCCTCGACGATCACGCAGCAGCTCGCCCGGCGGCTCTACCTCGCCGATGACTCGTCGCCGCTTGCGGTCCGCAAGGCGCACGAGGCGTTCATCGCGCTACAGCTCGAAGCGAATCGCTCGAAAGCCGAGATCCTCCAGCTGTACCTGAACGACGTCTACTACGGCCGCGGCGCATACGGGGTCGAGGCCGCGGCGCGCGTCTACTTCGGGATCGGCGCCGCGAATCTCGACCTGGCGCACGCGGCGTACCTCGCCGGTCTTCCGCAGCGCCCATCCGAGTACGACTCGATGATCGACGGCGCGGCGCGTGCGCGCGAGACCTACGTGCTCGCGCGCATGGTCGAGGACGGCTGGATCACCAGACCGCAGGCGGACGCCGCTGCCGTCGAGCGGATCGACATCCTTCCGGCGTCGCTTCCGCCGATCGCGCACCAGTTCGTCGCGTTCGCGCGCGCCGAGCTCGCACGCCTGCGGCCCGATCTCGCCGGCCGCGACGGCCTGATCATCGAGACGACGCTCGACGCGGGTCTGCAGTCGGAATCGGAGCGCCTCGTGCGGCTCCGCCTCGAAACCCTGCGCGATCGGAACGCGACCGACGCGGCGCTCGTCGCGGTCGAGCCTGGGACCGGTCGCATCTTCGCCTGGGTGGGGAGCGCGACCGACGGGGATCCGCTGCACGGCGGCGACATCGATATGGTGCGAACGCCGCGGCAGCCCGGCTCCGCGCTGAAGCCACTCCTCTACGCGGCGGCCTTCGAGCGCGGCTACACCCCCGCCACGCCACTTCTTGACGTGCCGTCCACGTTCGCGACCGCCGGCGGCCCGTACACGCCGGCGAACTTCGACCGCTCGTTCCACGGAGTGGTCCCGCTGCGCGTCGCCCTCGCATCGTCGCTCAACGTCCCCGCGGTGCGCACGCTCGACGCGATCGGCCTCGATGCGATGCTCGAAATCAGCCACCGCTTCGGGTTGACGACGCTCAACGACGTCGGAAGCTACGGGCTCTCACTCACGCTCGGCAGCGGTGAGGTGCGCCTTGTCGACCTTACGAATGCATTCGCCGCATTCGGCGCGCGCGGGATGCTCGCCGAGCCTTTCGCGATCGAGCGCGTGCGCGACGCGTCGGGGCGCATCCTCTTCCAGCACGCTTCGATCGGGCCGCGGCCCGTCGTGAGCGCGGAGCACGCGTATCTCATCAGCGACATCTTGAGCGACGCCAACGCGCGCATCCCGGGGTTCGGCGGCGTCACACCATTCGAGGTTCCCTTCCCCGCCGCCGTGAAGACCGGCACGAGCACCGGCTTCCGAGACACGTGGACCATCGGCTTCACGCCGAACATCGCGATCGGCGTGTGGGTCGGCAACGCCGACGGCTCGCCGATGCTCGACCTCGCAGGAGTCGAAGGAGCTGGACCCATCTGGCGCGACGCGATGATGGCCGCGTCGCTCTCGCGCCGAATGAGTCCGTTCGTTCGACCCGCGGGCATCGTCGACGCGACGGTCTGCACACCCACAGGCCTCCTGCCCGGACCAGGTTGCGCGTCGCTGACTCGCGAGATCTTCGCCGCCGGCACGGTGCCGATCGAGCGCGAGACCTACTACTTCAAGGATCCCGACGGGCGCATCTCGATCGACCCGCCGATAGAGGCGCGCGACTGGGCGCGCGCCGCCGGGCTCACGCTGCGCTCTGATGGCGCCAGCGCGTCGCGCGACGTGTTGCGCATCGTGGCGCCGGTCACGGGAACGACGATTTACTTCGCGCCCGAGCTTTCCTCACCACAGGTCGTCCTGCGCGCCGTTGCGGCGCGAGGGATCGAGCGCGTCACGTTCGCGATCGACGGGCGGGTCATCGGCGACGCGCCCGGCACCGACCCGTGGGTGGTGTGGCCGCTCGAGACCGGCGCGCACACGCTCCGAGCGAGCGCGCATCTGGCGGACGGGTCGGTCGCGACGGTCACATCGGTATTCGAGGTGAAGAGATGAACCCGGCATGGACAACCGCCGCCCTGACGTGGTTGCGGACGTTCCGGCCCGCGATCACAACGGTGCTCGTACTCGCGCTGCTGGCCGGACTCGTCCAGACCGTCGGCCGGGCGCCGAGCGCGTCGCTCACCGAGCCGCCCGCGTTCACGGTCCTTCCGCAGGGCCTCGACGTCTCGCGCCTCGCGCCAGTGACCGTGACGTTCGAGAAGACCACGGAGGAGCGCGCGCCCGAAGCGCTCTTCCAGATCTTTCCCGAGACGAAGGGGGCCTACGCGTGGCTCGGCGCGCGCACGGCGCTTTTCCAGCCCGACTTCCCCGGCTTCGTGCGCGGCTCGACCTACACCGTGAACGTGCCCGCGCGGCCCGAGGCCGGTCTCCCGAGCGGAATCACCAAGAAGTTCACGGTGACCGGTCAGCTCGCTGTTCAGCAGGTCATCCCCGGTGACGGCGACACCGAGGTCCCACTCGCCGCGCAGCTTTTCGTGCAATTCAGCCGCTCGGTCGCGCCGCTCACGACGCTCGCGGCGCAGCGCACCGACCCCGTCGTGATCTTCGAACCCGCGCTCCACGGCACGGGTGAGTGGCTGAACACCTCCATCTACCGCTTCGTCCCGACGGACCTCGCGCCGGCGACGACGTACCACCTGAAAGTGCCGAAGGGACTCACATCGGCCGCCGATGGCGTGCTGGAGCAGGACTTCAACGCGACGTTCGCTACGATCTTGCCGGCCGTCGATTCGATCCAGCCCGACACGAACTGGATCTATTGCGGTCCCTGGCAGCAGGTCGACGCCACCTTCAACCAGCCGATGGACCCCACGGCGCAGGCGGGCTTCAGCATCCAGAACGCCGACACCGGCGCGGTGCCGCCGGGGACGCTCAAGTGGAACGACGCGAGGACCGTGCTGACGTGGAACCCCAGCGATCGACTCGGCGTGAAGACCCGGTACAAGGTCACGCTCGACAAGGGACTGAAAGGCGCGCACGGCGGGGTGAGCGTGAATCCGCGCACGTCGACGTTCACGACGATCGCCGCGCCGTCCGTCGCGTCGACGACGCCGTCGAACGGCGAGCAGAACGCATCGCGCTTCGGCATCCGCATCAACTTCGCGACGCCGATGGATCTCGACAGCCTCGAAAACAAGGTGCGGGTCTCGGGGTTCAGCGCCGCGGACCTCGAGGGGAACGTGTACCCGAGCGAGAACGGCCTGACCGTGAGCGTCGCCCTCAAGTCGTCGACGAGGTACACCGTGACGCTCCTTGCTGGCGCGACGGATCGCTACGGGCAGGCGATGGGCGGATACGAGTTCTCCTTCACCACCGGCGCGCCGACCCCGTCGGTATCGCTCGCGCTGCCCGGGTACAGCTCGGCCGCGGTCTACTCAGCGTCGGCCGAACCGATCCTCTACTTCCAGACGACGAACCTTCCTTCGGTCGAATTCACCCTCTGGCAGCTCACCCCGGACGAGGGACGGCGCGTGATGCACGACCCGGGATCGATGCAGGGGTTCACACCGTCTCAGAAGCTCCGCACCTGGACCGAGACCAACCGCGGCGCCAATGACGAGGTCGTGCTCGGCTCGACGTCGCTCACCGGCGTCGAGAAGCGCCCGCTTGCGAAGGGCTACTACTTCCTCAGCACGAGCGGCCAGTTCGGATCGCGCTTCGCGTTCGCGGTCGTCGACACGGTGCTCGTGACGAAGCTCTCGAACGATGAACTCCTCGCGTGGGCGGTCGACCACGAGACCGGCACGCCGCTCCAGGGTGTGAACGTGCGCGGCAACGGCCCGGGTCTCGAGCCTACGGAGATCCTCACCGACGCGAACGGGCTCGCATCGTTCAAAGTCCCGCTGCCGATCCTCGGACAATCCAACGACCGCTCCTACATCCTGTGGATCGACGGCGGTGGCCGAAGCGCGGTGACGAGCACGCGCTGGCCGAGCCTGAGCGCGTACCAGTTCTCGCTGCCGGGCGACTACTACGCGCGTGAGTGGGTGGGACACCTCTACACGGACCGTCCGATCTACCGACCCGGTGAAACGGTCCAGTGGAAGGGCGTGATCCGCGCGGACGACGACGCGACCTACAGCGTTCCGCCCGCGGATGCGACATTCCAGATCGTGATCCTGAACGCGCGCGGACAGCAGGTCCGGCAGGACACCGCGCATCCGAACGAGTTCGGCTCCTTCGCGGGGAGCTTTGTCCTCCCGAGCGACGCGCCGACCGGCAACTACGTCGTGAACATCATGTACACGCGCGGGAACCAGTGGTCGGCCGCGAGCAACAGCTTCCTCGTGGCGGAGTTCCGCAAGCCCGAGTTCGAGGTGAGCGTGGCGGCCGGGAAGGCGTCGTACATCGACGGCGACACGATCGCCGCGCAGGCGACCGCGAGCTTCTTCTTCGGCGGCCCGGTGAGCGGCGCGGGACTCGAATGGTCCGCGCTCGCGGATCCGTACAGCCTGCGCGTTCCTGGCTATGACAACTTCTCGTTCAACGACTTCGACTACACCAAGCCGTTCGTCGCGCGCGACGCGCTACGCGCAAAGGGCACCGCGAAGACCGACCAGGCCGGCGCCGCGAGCTTCGGCATCCCCGCCGCCCTCGCGACCTCCGAAGGCGCGCAGCAGTTCACGCTCTCGGCGACGGTGCAGGATCAGAACGGCCAGGCCGTCGCTGGCAGCACGACGGTCACCGTGCACCCGGCCGCGCTCTACGCAGGTATCCACCCGGCGCAGTACGTCGCGAACGAAGGAGCGAACGCGCGCATCGATCTCGTGACCGTCGACACCGACGGCAAGATCCTGCCGGACCGCGCGGTCACCGTGCGCGTGTACGACCGCCAGTGGATCACCACGAAAGAGACGATCCCCGGCGGCGGGCGTCGCTACCGGAGCGACGCGAAGGACACGCTCGTGGCGACTTTGTCGGCGCGGACCGACGCCAAGGGCGAAGGTTTCGTCCTTTACCGGCCGACGAAGTCGGGCACCCTTCGCCTGGTCGCGGAGGCCACCGACGCGAAAGGCCGGACGTCACGCTCGGCGACGTTCCTCTGGGTCTGGGGCACCACACGAGCGTTCTGGCAGGTCACCAATGACGACGCGGTGAAGCTCGTCGCTGACAAGGAGCGCTACGAGGTCGGCGACACCGCCGAGGTGCTCGTGCCCGCGCCGTTCCCCGGTGCCTCCGCCCTCATCACGATCGAGCGAGGCAAGATCAAGACGCGCGAGGTGCGCAAGTTCGCCACGAACAGCGAGCGCCTCCGCATCCCGATCACCGATCCATCGGTGCCGGACGTCTTCGTCTCGGTCGTCATGTACTGGCCACCAACTTCGGGAGATCCGATCCCGCGCTACAAGGTCGGCTATGTCGAGCTGCCGGTCTCCACCGCGACACGTGTGCTGAATGTCAGCGTCCGGCCCGACCGCGACCAGGCGAAGCCGGGCGACACGGTCCGTTACGACATCAAGGTCACGGACAAGGCCGGCAACGGTGTGCGCTCGGAGGTCTCGGTCGCGGTCGTCGACAAGGCCGTGCTGTCGCTGCAGGACGAACGCGGACCGGATGGCCTGCGCGCATTCTGGTTCGAGCGCGGCTTGAGCGTGACGACGGGATCGTCGATGGCCGTGTCGGTCGATCGCTGGAACGACGTGATCGCCGAAGCGCCCAAGCAGGGCAAGGGCGGCAGCGGTCTCGTCGGGCAGCAGGTGCGGCAGGATTTCCGCAATACCGCGTACTGGAGCGCGCAGGTCGTCACGAAAGCCGACGGCACGGCGAGCGTCGACGTGAAGATGCCCGACAACCTCACCACGTGGCGCATGCAGGCGCGCGCGATCAGCGGAAACACGATGGTCGGCGAGGGCACGAATGAGCTCCTCGCCACGCAGCCGCTTCTGGTACGGCCAGCATTGCCGCGCGTGCTCCGCGTGGGCGATGCGGTCGAGCTCCGCGCGCTCGTGCGAAACGCGACGAAGAGCGACGCGGCCGTGAACGTGACGCTAAAGGCGGACGGCGTGACCGTCACGGGCACGCTCGCACGCAGCGTCACGATCCATCCGAGCGAATCGGTCATCGTGAGCTGGCCCGCGAAGGTCGAGGTCGAGGGGACCGCGAAGCTCACATTCACCGCGACCGGACCTGGCGACCTCTCCGACGCGGTCGAGCAGGTGCTGCCGGTGCTGATCGATATGACACCCGAGACAACGGCGACAGGCGGCATCGTCACCCGCGACGGCCAGCTCGAGGCGGTCTACCTCCCGAACTTCGCCGATACCAAGCACGGTTCGCTCTCGGTGTCGGTGCAATCAGCGCTGGCCGGATCGATGGCCGACGAGCTCGCGTGGCTCGCTCCGACAACATACGAGGGGGCGGAGTACGTGGCCAGCCGGCTCATCGCGACCCTCGCGGTGCGGCGCGCTGAGAAGACCGCGGGCGTTTCGAACAACCGCGACGGCCGCATCGCAAGCGACGTCGCGGGCCTCGTCGGCCGCCAACGCCCCGACGGCGGATGGCCTTGGTGCGACCAGCCGACGTGCCAGACCGATCCGAACGTGACCGGTTGGGCGCTGATCGCGCTCGGCGAAGCGCAGCGCGACGGCATCACCGTCGACTCCGGCGTCATTCGCGGCTCGACCGGATACGTGTTCAGCTACGTGAACCGCTCGACCGACATCGCACACCGCGCGGACATCAACCAGAAGGCCTTCTTGCTCTACGCGCTCGCCGCCGCGGGCGGCCGCGATGCAGCAGCGGTGCCGGCGCGCGCCTTGTTCGAGCAACAGCGCGCCCAGCTCGGTAACTGGGGTCGCGCGTATCTCCTCCTCGCGCTCACCGAGAGCGGCGCGACCGGCGACGACGCGCAGGTCCGCGCGCTCTTCGACGACCTCGCAAGCGCCACGATCCCGAGCGCGAACGGAAATCACTGGGAGGACGCAGCCGACAAGCGCGGCACGTTCCTCTCGAGCACCGCGACCACCGCGCTCGCCACCCTCGCGATCGCGCGGATCCGGCCGGAGCACGCGCTCGTCGCGCAGACCGTGCGGTGGCTCGTGATCGGCCGCGCCGCGAACGGCTGGCACAGCTCGATCGATCGCGCGATGGGCGTGCTCGCCCTCTCGAGCTACGCCGTCTCGACCGGCGAGCTCGCCGGCGACTACAGCTACGCGGTGCAGCTCGACGCGAAGGACGTCCTCACAGGACTCGTCAAGCCAAACACGAAACCGACGTCGGCGACGAAGTCGGTACCGCTCACGTTCTTCAAGCCGGGGACGACGAGCGTCCTTGCGTTCACGCGCGACTACCAGAAACCAGGGCGCCTCTACTACACGCTCGACCTGCGCTACGTGACGCCCGCCAAGAGCATCGACGCGCTCAACCGCGGGTTCGCGGTCTCGCACCAGTACACGCTGCTCGATGCGCCATCGAAGCCGATCAGTACCGCGAAGCTCGGCGACACCGTGCGCGTGACCGTCACCGTCATGGTGCAGAGCGACCACGCCTACGTCGTGGTCGAGGATCCGCTCCCTGCGGGTCTCGAGCCGGTAGACGCGCGTCTCAAGAACGTCGACCCCGCGCTGAAGGCCCGGCTCGACAACGAGCTCGCCCAGGCGGCGCAAAAACAATTCGGCGGCGACGCGTACTTCGCGCCGTGGTACCGCTGGTACTACAGCCCGTGGCACCAGGTCGATCTGCGTGACGACCGCGCGGTGCTCGGGACGACATGGCTATCGAAGGGCGTGTACGAATACGTCTACTACGCGCGCGCGACGACGCCGGGCGACTTCTTCGTGGCGCCGGCGCATGCGGAGGAGACGTACTTCCCGGAGGTCTTCGGCCGAAGCGACAGCTCGCGGTTCGTCGTGACGCCGTGAGCGGCTAGGCGACTAGTTGTCGCCTTCCTGCTCGGTGTCGCGGTCCTGCTCGCCCTGGTTGCCTTCCTGGTCCTCGTTGTCAGCGTCGTCCTCGTTGTCGACGTCTTCGTCCTCGTTGTCGACGTCCTCGCTCGTCTCGTTCGCGTCGTTTTCGTTCTTGTCCCCTGCCTGCGGCTCGTCCACGTCGCCGTCCTGGTGCTCGCCTTTCTGCTCGACGTCCGTGTCGTTGTCGAGGAGAGCGCCTGGGGCAGAGTTGTCTGGGCTCGCCGGCGGTGTCGGGTCAGCGAACGGATGAGCGCTCGCGAGCCCGAAGTTCACGGCCAGCGCAAGCGCGAGGGCAGCCAGCGTCACGTAAATCTTCTTCATACAAGTGCCTAACGCAGCGAGGCCGCTGCGTATCACGCGCGCCCTTTTCCGGTTGCTACTAGCCCAGGAAATGGCGCATCGAGGCGGCGCGAACAATGAGCTCAGCCATCTGCGCGCCGCCCGCCTGTGCGACACGCCGGACCTCGCGGGAAATCTCGGTGTGCTCTGCATCGACCCGCTCACGCTCGACCAGCGTCAGGGCCCGCTCCGCGCTTTTGCGCACGAGCGGCGGGAGCCACTCCAGCCGATCAGCGTCGAGGTAGCGCAGCGCATCGTCGAGCTCGGCCTCCATTGCAGGGACGGTCGCGCGTAGCCATGACCAGTCCGCGTCTGTGACCGCGGCGAGCCCGATGACCTCCGGCGGCACCCCGAGCGAGTAGAGGCTCGCGCAGAACGGGATCGCGCGCGGTAGCGAGACGCCGGCGCTCGCGCGGTTGTACCCGAAGAGGCCCACGTGCATCTTGCGCAGGCGACGACGCGGCACGGCGCGCGCGACCGTGTTCACCAGCGGGGCGAGCTCCTGCACCTCGGCCTGGTAGCGCGCGACGAGACGATCGAGAAGCTCGAGGACGCGCGGATCGTCGGCGATCGGAATGGGGTCGCCACGTTCACGTTCACGCAGCTTCGTGATGCCCTCGCGCACCTCTTCCGGCGCGTGGTCGTACTTGAACGCCGACTGGATCGTGAAGGTCTGCACGCTCGGGTAGGTCCCGAGGACGCGATCGACGTTCCGCGGCGTGAGCCCGCCGCGGAAGGGGACGCTGCCAACGCCGATCACTGGGTAGATCGCGACCCCGGTCTCGCCTTCCAGGGCTGAGAGGCGGTCCAGCGCCACAAGCGCGAGGAGAACCGCCGAGAGATAGCCGTAGTTGAGGGCCGGATCGGAGCGCGCAATGAACACGCGCATGTGATCGAGGTCCTTGCCACGGAGGTAGTCGCGCACCAGGTCGTCCGCGGCGAGGAGATGCTCGCGATCCTCGATGAGCGGGATCATGCGCACCGTCGGCGGCGAGAAGCGGCCGAACCACGCGCCGAGAGGACGCTCGTCGGCGCCGAGGGTCTCCTGCTCCATGCCGGCGACGAAGCGCTCGTAATACTCGCGCACGCGATCGAGCTCACGCGCCGACGTGGTCATGGGATGGATGAGCTCGAGGATCGGCGGCCGCTCGCGGTCGTAGAAGACGCGCGCGATGTCCGCGTGACGCGGCAGGCTCTGCAGAACTTCGAGAACGATCTTCGCCTGAGTCGGCTCGAGCGCCGGGTTCGGGATGCGTGGCGTGAGATGCACCGACTCGCCGATCGGGTGCTCGGCGAAGAACGACTCGTATGTCGAGAGCAGCTTTTCGACGACGTGGCCATCGACTTCCTTGCCTTCGAAGTCCCACATCTGCTCGTCGCAGCCGAGGTGCGAGAAGGCGTAGTACGCCTCGCGGACTTCGTCCTCGGCGGTAAGCGGCGCGCTCTGCGCGAAGAACGGCATCGCCACGTTGTCCGGATGCTGCGTGCTCATACATCGCGGGATACGTTGGGTTGGCACGACCGTTGACACGTCGGCGGTCGCCGCCCGTTCTTTCACCTGACGACCCTACCGAGGCGAGAGTTGCGGTTCAATGCTGAGAGGCCGCTAAGAAAACACGGCCTGGCGCCCATCTCTCAACTATTTCTCAAAACAACGGCACCGCCGACCGGTATCCATGTAGGCAATGAAAGCCAATCCCCCCACCCTCCCTCCTATCCCTGCACGGACGGGCCCGGGCCACCGCAACCGGTCCGGTCCCGTCCCGGCCTGGGGACTGAAGCTGGGTGGTTTCCTCACCACGCTCATGGTCTTCGCTGGGTCCTTCGGCTACGCCAACGCGCACCTGTTTGTGACGAACGCGCCGCTTAAGCCGGCAACCGTCGCGGCAGTCGCGACGACGACGACCGCGGCCGCGACGAGCGCAGCCGCTACCGCGGCGCCATCGACGAGCAGCACCGCGACCACCACACTTACGTCCACCGTGCGCACCACCACCCGCTCCGCCGTGACCAAAACCGCGAGCTCCTAAATGGACCTCGTCTTCTGGCAGATCGCGCGAGCCAGCGGCCTTGCCGCGTACGCCGCGCTTTGCATCTCGGTGCTGTCCGGCATCGCGCCGCGCACCCAAGCTCTGAGCTTCCTCGCGAACAACCGCGCCGTCCGAGCGCTGCATGATTGGTCACCGTGGATCGTCATCCCCGCGGCGCTCACGCACATCGTCGCGCTGCTGCTCGACGCGACCGCGCGGATCGGCATTCTCGACGTCTTCGTGCCGTTCCTCACGAGCTACGGGCAGCTCGCGATCGGCCTCGGGAGCATCTCGGTCGATCTGCTGATCATCGTGCTCGTCACGACGTGGATGCGCCGCCGGCTAAGCAACAACGCCTGGCAGTGGTGGCATCGAGTGAGCTATTTGGGGTTCGTCACGATGTTCCTGCATTCGATGCTGTCGGGAACCGATCTCACGTCGCCAGTCATCTCGGTGCTCTCGTGGGCCTCGGCGATCGGCATCGGCTACTACGCCCTCGAACGGCTCGGAAAGGCTCTCAATCCGGCGCGGATTCGCGCCTAAGGCCTACACTCAAGGGGCTCCCTGGCTCGCACGAACCTATAAGTGGGCCGCGAGCTTTGGAGGACGATCCCGTGAGCTTTCAAGACAAGACCCTGACCTGCAAGGACTGCGGGCAGGAATTCATCTGGACCGCCGGCGAGCAGGAGTTCTACGCAAGCCGCGGACTCCAGAACGCCCCCACCCGTTGTCCCGCTGACCGTGCGGCGCGTCGCGCGCAGGGTGGCGGACGCGGTGGTGGCGGCGGCGGCGGCGGGTACGGCGGTGGTGGTGGCGGTGGCTACAACGGCGGCGGTGGCGGCGGCGGATACGGCGGCGGCCAGCGCGAGATGTTCACCGCGACATGCAGCAACTGCGGACGCGAGGCGCGCGTTCCGTTCCAGCCCCGCGGCGACAAGCCCGTTTACTGCAGCGATTGCTTCGAGCAGCGTCGCCCCGCGCGGCGCTACTAGATGCCAAAGCAGAAGGGCCCGAAACGAGACAAAGCAGAAAAGAACCGTATCGCTGCACTGAAGCAGCAAAAGGCACGTAGGGGAGGCCGGGGCTCGGAGCGCGGCTCTCGATGACCCGCAATACCGCGAGCGTCACAGTGAAGCTCGTCGGTGGTCCCCTCAATGGCAAGTCCGCGGTCGCGTACGGCGCGATCGTGGGCAGCCTGCTCGACGTGAACCGATCCAAGTACCGCGTCACGAAGGTCGACTCGATCCCCGGGTGGAACGAGCAGATCGCGAGCGCGACCTACATCGACCCGAAGCCGGTCGCGCCGAAGGCGGTCATCGCGAAGCCACTCGTCGTCAAGCCGAAGTAGTTCGAGGCACGTAAGAAGATCGTGAAGGGCGCCCTCCGGGGCGCCCTTTCTTTATCCGCTCTCATATGGCGCGGTCCTCAAGCCGGTACTCCTGAGTGGACACGAAAACAGATTCAGGAGACCACCAAATGAAGTTCAGTCCGGCGAAGACATTTCTCACCGCGGGCATGATCGCGCTCGGTCTTTCCGGCGGGGTCGCCATGGCGTCGTACGCCCCCGACCTCGGGAACAGCCTCGCCGCCGCCGTCAGCGGCGAGAGCACGAACACGCAAAACAACGCCGGCGCGCACACCGACTACCTGTCGGCCGCCGCGACATACATCGGCATCACCACCGATCAACTCCGCACAGAGCTCGGCACGGACAAGAGCCTCACCGACGTCGCCGTCGCACACGGCAAGACGCGCGACGGTCTCATCCAGGCGCTCGTCACGGCGAGCCAGTCCAGCATCACGACGCTCGTGGACCAGAAGGGCATCGGCGCCCAGCGCGGACGTGGTGACCGCGGCGTGATCGGTGACCAGCTCTCAGTCGCCGCGACATACCTCGGAACCACGACTGACGACCTGCGCACGAAGACGCAGGCCGGCCAGACCCTCGCGCAGATCGCCGCAGCGACGTCGGGCAAGTCACGCGACGGACTCGTCGGCGCGCTGACCGCCGACGCGAAGGCGAAGATCGCGGCCGCGCAGACCGCCGGCACGATCACCGCCGACCAGGCGACCGAGCTCACGAACGACCTCGCCGACAAGATCACGCGGTTCGTCGACTCGACGCGGCCACACGGCCACCGCTAGTCACGCGCGTGCGCTGCGAAGCGGTGCCGGGCGAAAGTTCGGCATCGCTTTGTGTGCGCTACACCGGAGTCCCCGCCGGTCGCATGAAGAACTGAAGCCGGATCAATCGTTCGTGCAGCTCGCGAAGCGCCTGCCGATGCCGGTCGTCGTGTAGCCGGACGCCCTCAAACAATGGCGCGTTGAAGGCCTTCAGCGCCCAGAAGTAGTCACCGTCGGCCGTCGAGACTTCAGCGATCAGGGACCGCGTTTCGCCAGTCCACGAGACCACACGGCCGAGCCACGCGCCGAGCGCCGTGAGCGGCAGCATCATCCCTTCTTTGCGCAGCGCCGTACCTCTGTCGCGAAGCTCGCCCAATCCGCCTGCCTGGTCGCGATACGAGGGCCGGTCGCCGATGCGAATGAAGCGAGGCTCCGACGTAGGGTCGCCCCAGAAGCGGAGCTCGAACGACGCGGACGAGCTCTGCGCGATGCCCCGTTCATCCCACCTGACCGTGACATCGAAGATGTGCCGAAAGCCCGCGATGAACGGCGCGAGAAAGGGACCCACGGCCGATACCGCATTCGGGGTGAGGTACCAGTTCTTGAATGGAACGACCCAACCGGGACCGATCGGCTCAACCGACTCCCTCACGCCGCCGATCACGATCGGAATGCGCGAGCCGGCCTGGGTGAGGTCGACGGCGCGATCACCGGTCTGCCATTGCCATCCGGTACCGGCCTGCTCTCCGCGGACCGCGATGCCCAGGTGGGCTTTTCGCGCCGCGACGTCGGTGCCGGTCGTGGCAGCGACGTGATACCAGCGCACGGACGGGTCGGATGCGCCGTTGCCGTCGACGCGCAGCGTGACATCGGCGCGCGGCGGTGCGACTGGCGCGGGCGGCGGTTCGAGGACGCTGACGTCCGCGGCCGCAGCGTGCCGCGCACCGCCAGCGCTCACGTCGATCTCTCGACGAGGCCCCCGTCGTAACGTCGCCGTGGCCAGGCCGAGCAGGAGCACGCCGATGCCGACGTACAAGAGGTTGGGCCGAGAAGCGTCGGTCACCGGCGGTTCGACGAAGCTGAGGCCAATGAGAAGGAGCCCGGCGACGACGAGCGCGAGAGCGATCCTTCTGCGCAAGGTCACTGGATGATGGGGCTCGGCCTCGCAGTCGCGCGCGTGTTAGAGCGAGGTAACCGCTCCCTGGGACGCGCTTGAAACGAGGCGCGCGTATTTGGCGAGCGCGCCCTGCTTGTAGATGGGCTCCGGATGGCGGACCGCGGCAAGGCGCTGGCGCAGCTCCTCCGGCGCGATGTCGAGATCGAGGACACGCCTCTCAGGATCGATCACGATGGAATCACCGTCGCGGACCGCCGCGATGGGCCCGCCTACCGCGGCCTCCGGCGCGACGTGGCCGACCATGTGACCGTGCGTCGCGCCTGAGAAGCGGCCGTCGGTGATGAGCGCGACTTTGTCGCCGAGACCCTCGCCGACGATCGCGCCGGTCACGCTCAGCATCTCGCGCATCCCGGGGCCACCCTTCGGTCCCTCGTAGCGAATGACGACGCAGTCGCCTTCCTTGATCTTCTTCGCGAGGACCGCGGCCATCGCGTCCTCCTCGCGGTCGAAGACGCGCGCTGTGTAGCGCTCCTTCGATACCTGGTGTCCGGCCACCTTCATCACGCAGCCCTCCGGTGCGAGCGAGCCGCGGAGAATGACCATGCCGCCAGTCGGCGCAATCGGATCCTTGAGCGGCTTCACCACCGACTGACCATTCGTCTCGACAGTGGCCGCGGCTTCCTCACCGATCGTCTTGCCGGTCACCGTCATGGCATTGCCGTCCAGGACTTTCGCCTCGAGCAGGCGCTTCATCACGAGCAGGATCCCGCCGGCCTTGTCCAGGTCCACTGCCGTGTATTTGCCCCACGGCTTCATGTCAGCGAGAAGCGGCGTGCGCGCGCTGATCCTGTCGAAGTCGTCGAGCGAGAGCGGAACACCAACCTCGCGCGCGACCGCGAGCAGGTGAAGCACCGCGTTCGTGGATCCGCCGGTCGCCATCACCGCACGGATCGCGTTCTCGAGCGCTGGCCGCGTGATGATCTTGCGCGGCGTCACGCCTTCGTTGAGCAGCTCGAGCGTGCGACGACCAGCTTGCCGCATTACTTCCTTGCGTCGCTGATCCGTCGCAGGGACGCGCGACGATCCCGCGGGTGAGATGCCAAGCGCCTCGAACGCGGTCGCCATCGTATTCGCCGTGAACTGACCCCCGCACGCGCCCGCACCAGGACACGCGACCTTCTCGAGCTCCGCGAGGTCCTTGTCGTCCATCTTTCCGACGGCGTGCTTGCCGACGGCCTCGTAGACGTCGCCTATCGTGACGTCCTTGCCCTTGAATCGGCCGGGCATGATCGAGCCGCCGTAGACCATGAGGCCGGGGATATCTATGCGCGCGAGGGCCATGACCGTGCCGGGGATGGTCTTGTCGCAGCCGCTGATGCAGACGAGCGCGTCGAGCAGATGCCCGCGCGTGACGAGCTCGATGGAGTCGGCGACGACCTCGCGGGAGATGAGCGATGCCTTCATGCCTTCGGTGCCCATCGCGATGCCGTCGCTCACCGCGATGGTGTTGAACTCGACCGGCGTGCCACCCGCCTCGCGAATGCCCTCTTTGACCCACTCCGCGAGCTCCCGATGGTTGAAGTTGCAGGGCATGATCTCGATCCACGAATGCGCGACGCCAATCAGCGGACGGCGAAAGTCCTCGTCCGTGTATCCGACCGCGCGCATCATTGAGCGCGCCCCTGCGCGGTCTGGGCCATCGATGAGGATCTTGCTTCGTCCGCGCGGGTCCGCCATCACGAGAAGCCTAGTGCTTTTGGGGTCAGCGCCTGCTAAAAATCGGGATACCAGCTGAGCTGGATCACCCGACCGGCACAGTATCCAGAAGTTCTTCAGCCGGAAAACCATTCCGTTTGATCAGCGCAAGCACTTCATTCGCGTGCGCGCGATCCCTCGTGTCGACGATTACGTCGAGGCCAACGCGGCCGAGTGCCGAGTAGGGGCCCAGACGGTGGATGCCGACGTGGAGAATGTTGATGTGCTCTGCGGCGAGGATGCCGGTCAATTGGTGGAGCAGCCCAGGCTTGTCATCGAGCCACGTGCGGAACGCGAGGTAGCGACCGGCTGACGCGAGACCCTGCTGGAGCGCCTTGCCCAGCAGGTTCGGGTCGATGTTCCCGCCGCTGATGACAACCCCGACCTTCTGACCGCCGACGCGGCCGTCGAGCTCGAGGACCGCGGCGAGCGCGGCAGCGCCAGCACCCTCAGCGAGCAGCTTCGTTCGCTCGAGGAGCACCACGATCGTCCGCGCGATCGCCTCGTCGGTCACGGTGATGACATCGTCGACGTAGCGCTTCGCCACGGACAGTGTCCGCACGGCGGGACGCGCCACCGCGATGCCGTCCGCGATCGTCGCAACCGGATGCTCGACCAGCTTTCCTGACGAGAACGAGTCAGCGAACGCCGATGCGCCGGCGGCCTGCACGCCGATGATCCGCGGACGCGTCTTGCGTCCGGACGCGGCGAGCGCGATTCCCGAAATGAGACCCCCGCCTCCGACAGGAACGACGAGCGTGTCGAGATCGGGCGCGTCGTCGAGGAACTCGAGCGCCAGGGTCCCCTGCCCCGCGATCACATCGTCGTCGTCGAATGCGTGCACGTACGAGCGCTTCCGCTCGCGCGCGATTTCGAGCGCCGCGGCGTGCGCCTCGTCGTAGCTCTCGCCGGTCAGCACCGTCTCCGCGCCGGCGCGCTGGATCGCGGTGAGCTTCGCGAGGGGGACGCCGATCGGCAGCACGACACACGCCGGAACCCCGAGGAGCTTCGCGGCGAACGCGACGCCCTGTCCGTGATTGCCGGCCGACGCGGTGACCACACCGTTGGCGCGCTCCCGCTCGTCCTTGTTCATGAGCGCGTTGAGCGCGCCGCGGATCTTGAACGACCCGGTCTTCTGGAGGTTCTCCAGCTTGAGGAACACCTCGCGGCCGGCCAGCCCCGAGAGCGCCTCGGACTTCTCGGTCGGCGTGCGGCGGATGTGGGGGCCGATCGCGGCCGCGGCGTCGGCGACGGCCGTCGCGTCGAGCTCGCGAACTTTCACGGCCGCCATGTTGCCCTCTGCCGCGCGGTCGTGCGTGTCAGTCCACGGGCGTTCGTTTGTGCACGTGATCGGCGTAATCGAGGAAGTCGATATTCCCCGGCGACTGCCGCATCCGCGTGAGCAACACGGCCGCGTCGCTGAGCTGCTGCTGGGTGTGCGCGTGGATGTGCAGCACGTAGTACCAGAGGGGAAACCGTTCTTTCGGCGGGGACCCGGGCTCGAGATCGTGGATCTGGGCGAGCGTCTCGTCGTCGAGCGTCGCGAGCCAGGCCCGCATCTCCTGCTCGTCGCGGCGCCAATGGTCGATGAGGGCGGCCGCCCTCGGGTAGTCGGTTACGGCCAGCTCCTTCTTCCATTCGGCTTCGGGCTGCCGTTGGAGTCGCGCGCGCCAGCTCGACTCGACGTCGAGCGTGTGGACGAGCGTGCCGCGCAGATCGCGCGTCGTGACGCCCGACGGAGCCTGGAACTCGGCCGTGGTCAGCTTCGCCGCGCACTCGAGGACGCGGTCCTTCATCCAATAGGAGAAGCCGAACAGCGTCTCGAGGTCCTTCCGGCGCATGGCTTCGAGCGTAGCGCCGCCATGCGCCGGATGACATTCTTAGTCCGCGGGCGTGCTCGCCGGCACAAACGTGAACGCGGGCTCCTTCGGCGAGCGCCTGGCCTCAGCGGCGATCGCGATGAGGTCGCGCTCGTCGAGCTCGTGGACCTCGTCCCCGCGTTTCATCGCGAGGATGTAGGCGCGGTCGAGGGTCTCGCCTTCGAGGGGCAGGCCGAGCTCCGCGAGACGTGCCTGCAGGCCGCGGCGTCCGGAGAGCTTCGACACGACGATCCGCCGCGCCTCCCAGCCGACGGACTGAGGGGTCATGATCTCGTACGTCCCGGGGTCCTTGAGGACGCCGTCCTGGTGGATGCCCGACGCGTACGCGAACGCGTTCGCGCCGACGACGGCCTTGTTCGGCTGCACGGGGATACCGGTGAGCTCGCTGACCAGACGGC
>JALYSZ010000001.1 GCA_030854525.1 Chloroflexota bacterium
ATCTCAACGACCGGCGTACCGGCGGGCTGAGCGAAGATGCCGCGGAACGGACCGACGAGCGGCTCCGTGATTCCATAGATCGCCGACACAAAAGGCTGATCCGCGTTCGCGCCGAGGAGCTTGAAGATGAATCGGACGATAAGGAGCACTTCGACGACGGTGAACACGAGTGCAATCACTCGACTCGCCGTCCACATCGAAGCGTTTTGTGCGGGTGCGGCCGTGACATTCACGTTCGTCGAGTCGCGAGGCGGTGCGGGAGCTGGGCGGTTTGTTGGAGTGTTTGTTGTCATCGGTCGATGGTGGGCCACCGATCCGGTGCAGTCATGACCGGACCGTCATGGAAGACCGCCAGGCCAAGTCCGGGATTCGGGCTTCGCCTGGCGGTCCTTGTCGTGTAGCTCGCTAGAGGTGCCGAATCGCTCGACTTCGCAGAAGAAAGACCCCGATGCCGGTCAGCGCGATGCCGAGCATCGTGAGCGGACCAGCGGGATCGCCTGTGCTCGTCGATGGCAGCTTCTGGGTCCCGGCGACCGCCGCAGGCGCAGCGGTCGGAACGGCGGCGACGGGCGCAGCTGTTGGTGCGGTTGTGGGTCCGACGCTTGAAGCGGCCGTTGCGATTGGAGTTGCTGTAGCCGCGGGCGCGGGAGTGAAGGTGGTGATCGGCGCCGGCACGGGTGTCGGACTCGCCGAAGGCGCGACTGTGAACGGCGGCCGCGTCGGCGGGATGAGGAGCGGCGCGGACGCGCAGTTGGACGTCAGGAAGTGGTCGTTGAGCAAGGTCACGTTGCCATTTCTTGCAAGTGCTCTGCCCTTGACGGTGATGCTGTCGCCGAGCGTGACGGATGTAAGGGCCATGATCGTTCCTACAAAAGTGGAACCGGTTCCGAGGGTCGCCGAGCTCGTGACCTGCCAGAAAATGTTGCAGGGACTCGCCCCGTTGATGTAGTTCACGTAGCTACCAGTTGCGGTGATGAGATCGGAAGATGCCTTAAAGATCCAAACCGAGCTGGGGTCGTTTTGTCCATCGAGCGTGAGCACACCGGCCAAATGAAGCGTGGCGCCGCCGGAGTCGTACACCCCACCGACAAGGGTCAGTCCGCCAAGCTCTGTGTGACTGGCAGTCACCGGGGCGTTTGCCGCCACCGTGTACGCGCCGCCTAGGTCGCTCTGGGCATTTTGAGCGGTCGTGTCGGCCCGGTGGATCGCTCCGCCGGCTGTTCCATTGGGGGGCCCAGTGAATCCACCAACCGAGGAACCGGACCAAACGCCGACGTCTCGATCAGTGGTCGTTGCCCCAAAGTTGGTAACCGCCGTCCCCGCGAGGACCGAGAAATTGGCAGCGGTTCCAAGATTGATCGGCGACGGGCCGGCGGCATTCGCATTGCGGCCTGTCATTGCGCCGATCGCTAGAACGAACGCGATGCCGACCATCGCGACGATTGCTCTTGAGTTCTTCATTTGCTGGAAGCTCCCCTCGCGCGCGCCCATTCGCGCGGCGCGTCTGTCCTTTTCGGATAGTCGACCGTCTGGTCGTCTGTGTCATGACCGTCTCGTCACCTGATTAGCAACCGCTCGCGCGGGTTGTAGTGGGCGGCGTCGAGTGTCGCCCGCTCCAGTCATGACGAATCCGTCATTCACCAGTGGGGCGTGACGGCAAAGTCATGACAAGGACACCGCCGAGGGTCAAGGTTCGAGACATGGATACCGAGAACCCAATCCGCCTCCTCGTGCTCGAAGAGTTCCGGCTGCGCGCCGCAGACGTGGACGGAGCCGCCGCGCGGATCGTCGCGGAGTCGCCGCATGGGGCCGAACCCCCCATACCGTTGCTGACCAGCGTCGACGACCGACGCGACGTCGCGATGCTCAGGGCGGTGCACGCCGGGGAGTCCAGCGAGGCCGATGCGGCACAACGCGCCGCTCTTGATCCTCTGGTCTCGAGCTGGGCGGCGCCGAAGCACTACGGGCCGAGGATCACCGAGCGCTCGCAGAGCCCCCCGTCGTCCTTCCGCCTCGCTGTGACCGAATCTGGTA
>JALYSZ010000021.1 GCA_030854525.1 Chloroflexota bacterium
GACGCGCCCAAGCTCACCGAGTCGACGAACCAGCTCGTTCCTTCGGCGAAAGCTCGCGTGTCCATGCGCATCCCGCCCGGCCAGGACGCGGATGCCGCGCTCAAGGCGCTGGCGGAGCATCTTCGGACCCACGTGCCGTGGGGCGCCGAGGTGTCGATCACGCCGCGCGGTTCGGGAAAACCGTACAAACTCGAGGGAAAAGGCGCCGCCTACGACGCGATGCGCCGCGCGATGAAGGAAGCATTTGATCGCGATCCCGTCTTCATCGGCGCCGGCGGGACGATCCCATTCGTCGCCGACTTCGCGAAGGCGTTCCCGAAGGCGACACTGCTCCTGACCGGCGCCGGCGATCCGTTCTCGAACGCTCATTCCGAGGACGAAAGCGTCGACCTCAAGGATCTCGAGCGCTCGACGCTCGCCGAAGCCCTTTTCCTGGAATACCTCGCCTCCAAGTAGGGCCGGCACGCGTCCTGCCGCGTCGGCGGGCATGAAAGATCGCCAGGACATAGACGACATCCCCGATTCCGAGATCGAAGTCGAGCCGTTCAACCAGCCCGTCGAGACCGACCCCACCGAAGCCGTCGAAGAGGGCGAGCCCTACTTTCCGCCGACCGACCCGGTCGTGCGCATCGACGACAAGGGCGAGACGCGGATCGCCGGCGGTTTTGGGACGGGTGAACCGCTCGAGCAGAGCTCACACGCCGTCACAAACGACGTCCCATCCGATGAAGCCCTCGAGGATCTGGTCCACCGCGCTCTGCGCCTCGACGCGAGCACGGCACATCTCCACCTGAAGGTGGGCGTGCTCCAGGGCGTCGTTCGCCTGCATGGAATGATCGAGGACGAGACCGACGCCGAGAGCGCGCTAGCGGTCGCCGGCGAGATCCCGGGAGTTGTTGACGTGATCGACGAATTGAGTCGCCCGGAGTAGTCGCCAAGAAGTCATCGGCGTGGCTTGTTCCGAGGCTCGAGCACCGGGGAGCACGAGCATGCTGCCAAGAATTCTGAACCCAACCTAGCGCAGCGTGATCGTGCCGAGCAGTACCTCGGGTCCGCCGACGGTCACCGTGACCTTGCCGTGGAGGGTCCCGCCGCGCGCGGCGTCGTAGTTGCGGACGTAGAGCGTGATCGACTGCCCCTTCTTCGCGGTGAGCTGCATGTCGATCCTTCCGTCGATCGTGCCCGCGACGCACGTGCCATCGAGCGCCGTCGACACGCAGGCCCCGTTGACCCGCGAACCGTCCGCGTAAAGCACGTCGCCGGTGGCGTGCACGGCCATCGGCGTCGGCGCCGGTGTCACGGTGGGCTGCGGCGTCACTGGCTTGGGCGTCGGCGGCGGCGGCTTGGGCGTGGGTGTCGACGGCTTCGGGGTGGGCGTGCGCGCGGTCGTGGGCCGAGGCGACGCGGTGGGCGTGGGACTCGGCGATTCGGTGGCGGCCGCGGAAACTTCGGGCGTCGGGCTTGACGAGGGAAGCGTGATCGATGTGCTCGCCGACGGCTCGGGCGACTCGCTCGGTTCGGGAGAGATCTGGTTCAACAGACGGAGTGCGTCGCTCTGCGCGCTCCGCGCACGCGATGCCGCGAGTGCATTGCCGGTCGCCTCGAACCGGGCTGCTTCCTCGAGACGCTCGGTGTAAAGCTGGCTCAGGTAGCCGACCGGATCGGATTGGAAGGCGACGAGCGAGTCCTCGACCGCGACCCGCGCCCCGTAGAGCGGGTTGTCGGCGTCCGCGCGCATCGTCGCGAGCGCGACGAGCACGACGAGCGCCGCGGCGGCGAACGGTCGAGCGAAGCCGGGGACCGCGAACCGCGAGCGGCGGCGCGTCGCGCGCACGGCCCACGCCTGCTGGAGCCGCTGGCGGACGTCGTCCGCCGCGACGTCATCCATGCGCGCGCCCTTGAGGGTGCCGAGCGCGCTGGCGAGAGAGTCCTGCATCATTCCGCGGCGTCCGCGCCCGACAAGCGTTCGAACAGAGAGAGGTCGCCGGCCCGCTCGAGCTCCTTGCGCAGGCGACCGAGCGCGCGGTGCTGCAGCGTGCGCACCGCACCTTCGCTGCGACCGGTCATGCGTCCCACATCCGCGGCACCGTACCCCTCGACAAAACGCAGGAGGAGCACCTCGCGGTAGTCGGGCTTCAGCTTTGACATCGCGTTGAACAGCGTGTCCCGCTCGATCGAGCGGACGGCCTCGGCCTCGACGTTCTGGCCCGACTCGGGGTGGTTCACAAGCTCGTCGATGGACATGTCCGGCCGGGTCTTGCGGCTACGGTCGATCGCGGCGTTGCGCGCGATCCGGAAAAGGAACGCGACGAATGGAAGACCGCGATCCTCGTACCTGTCGAGCGCTTGCATTGCGCGGATGAACACGTCTGCTACCAGGTCCTCCGCCTCGTGTTTCGCGCCGGTCCTCGACAAGCAATACCGATAGACCGGGTCGCGATAGCGCTCGTAGAGCTGGCCGAACGCTGAGACATCTCCGGCCTGGGCGGCTTGTACGAGCGCGGCGTCGATACCGCGCTGCTGCGTACTTCTTGCCGTCTCACCGGTGATGCCGGCGTCCTGGACGATCTACGGGCTCCGGGGCATCTGGTTTGAGAACGACGCTAGTCAGATTTCGATACACCCCCGTGTGGGGCCGGTTTCAGCGATCTTCAGGAGTGATTTCTCATGAGCGCCGGCTACCACTGGCGCAAAATCCGACATGTGACTTCCGCCGAATGGGGGATCCTCATCTGGCTCGCGATCGGAGCTGGGATCGCGGCAGGGGTCTTCATGGTCGCCCGCACAGCGGTACAGATCGGCAGCGTCGCGTACCGCGCCATGGAGAAATCGCTGTCGGGTCAAGCGGCGGCGGGTCAGACTGCGCTGCTCTCGGTCGCGATGATCACCGCGCTCGTCGTCACCGCGCTGATCGCGGGCTACGCGATCTTCGCGATCTTCGGACAGCTCCTCGACACGACGGGATCGATCAACACGCTCAACAACGG
>JALYSZ010000032.1 GCA_030854525.1 Chloroflexota bacterium
GTCATAAGAGACGCGCTCTCGAAGCCCGACTAGTCACCGCTGGTTCTTTCGAGTTCTCGCCTGATTCGAGCCCTCGGATGTAGGGCGATGACAACCGCGGTACAGCGCGACGCACCCACCGGCGAAGGGCCATCTGGACCTACCGACCGAGGCCCCAGGATCGAAGAATGTTCTCGGCGGGCATCTACGGAACAGCGCTGGTGGTGCCGGACGGACCAAACCGCCCGCCAGAAGAGCGACCTACCCGCGAATCGCGCGAGGGTGGCCGACGAGGTGACTTAGCCGCCCGCTCCAGCGCCTTAGCGTGTGCCGACGTAGCCGACGACCTGAGCCGTACCCTGCGCGTCCACTCCGACCCGAAAGCACTGATCTCCGGCGACCTGAGCGGTGGAGAGTGTCACGCCGGCCGCGACCGGCAGCGTCACCGGAATCGTGCTCACGATCCTGATGCTTCCGGCAGCCGTCGCTGATGCTGCCGTGAACGCCGAGACAACGCCGCAGGCCCCTTGGCCCATCGGGCTTACTGAGTACGCCGTGAACGCCCTATCTGCGCTTTGTTGCCCGTTGATGCAGATACTCGAGCCGACGTTTATGGCAGAGCCAGAGTTGGCCGTCGTCGCCGATCCCGCAGCGAGGATAAACTTAGACGTACCGAGAGCGATCGCGCCAGCCACGTTTGCCGTGGGTGCGGTGTAGGCGATGACGGTGCCGCAAGGAAAGAATTCGGCGGGCGTCGGCTGTGGGGTGCTAATCGCGACCGTCGGCTGAGCTGGCGCGACGGTAGGGGAACTCGCGCGGGGCGTCGCTGCGCCGCCGCAAGACGCAACGAGGAGAGCGAGTGGGATAAGGGCGGACCAGAACCTCTTCATGGCCGAGAGCGTCCGCCGGAAAAGCGCAACTCCATGTTGCGATGCTGACACGCAAGACACACCAGGGTATGACGATCTAGTCATCCGACCATGACTTCCTCAGACAACAGCGAGCCGTCGACCTCGGCCAACAGCGCGCCGTCACACCTAGGCGATCGATGCCTCAGCCCTCTTTGACGCGCGCACGAGTCCGATTGCCGCGCCCACTGCCGTGAACACGATGGCGAGCGCGGCTGCGGCCGCGAGTGTCACGATCGTCGGAGCGAAGCCTCCGGGAATCACGTGCTGGAAGAGTAGGTAGTCCCCCACGACCGTTAGCGACCCGATCGCGCCGGCCACGAGTCCTGACCAGATCCCTCCGCGGAAGCTCCGGGTCATCCTCGCGCCGACAAACCCTGCCGGAATGAAGAGCAGCCAGGGCGACAGAAGTCGCAGTGAACCCCACACCTGCATCAGTCCCTGCGGATTGCTCTCGCGACCTGCCGCGAGGTGGAAGGTTCTGAACGTCAACCAGACGAGCACGACCGCGAATCCAAACAAGGCACCGCGAAGCGCCAGAGCACCAGTCGGCAAGTGGTAACGACTCATGAAGCGACCTCCGGTCAGATTGGCGAGATGTTCGTGAAGAAGACTGCCGCTTAGGTCATGGAGAACGCTGAACCAGATCCGTGAGGCCGGTACATCCGGGTCCTCGAGCAGGTCACGGAACGACTGCTTCATACACGAGCCGTATCGCTGTTGGAAGGACCAGGGATAGAGGCCCACGAGTAATCCATAGACGCGCTCGCTCACATTCGAAGTTCGCCGTTTCATGCGCGTACCGGCATGTGGCGGCTCGCTGCGAGCTTGAGCGCATGCCGCATGCGACTGAGTTCAGCGCCCAATTCCGCATGTCCGCGCGAAGTCAGCTTGTAGTAGCGCCGCCGGGCGTCATCGTTGCCCTGATCGGGCCGATCGGCGAGCTCGCTGATGAGACCTGCGTCGAGCATGCGCTTGAGCGTCGTGTACAGCGTTCCCGGTCCGAGCCGCACACGGCCCTCGGAGTTCGCCTCGACGTACTTGAGGATCTCGTAGCCGTGGCGCTCCTTGATGCTCAGCGAGAGCAGGATGTAGAAGACGGATGCGGTCAGCGCACCCCCGGGCTTTGAGAACTGCGGGCTTCGGCTCATGGGCGCATTATATCACGAATGGATATAGTGTTCCTCCGCGATCACTCTTCGGGACTCCTGCGACCTGATTCGTAATCAGGCTCTCGGGTGAGACCGAACTCCTCTCGAGTCGGGTGCGCCCGTTTCACTATTACGTTGGCCGTAGTATCGTGGAGCGTATTATGGTCGGCCTCGTGAAACTCTCGACCGAGTCGGTCCTAATTCTGGTCAGCCTCGCGGCTGCGCCCAAGCACGGCTACGCGATCCAGCAGGACATTCAACTGCTCAGCGGCCGACGTCTCGGTCCGGGGACGCTGTACGGCGCGATCGCGCGACTGGAAAGCGCAAGGCTGATCGAGGCGCTTGCGGGCACTGCAGCGCGGCGACCGTATCGGTTGACTGCGTCCGGCGCGAAGCAGCTTGAAGCGGAGCTCGCGTCCATGAGAGCCCTCACTCGGGCCGGCACACGGCGGTTGGCGTCCCGATGAGGCCACAACTCCTTCTGCGAATGTACCCGCGAGCCTGGCGTGAGCGCTACGGCGAGGAACTGTCCGCGATGCTCGACTCGCAAGGAACTTTCAATATCACTGCGCTCGGTGACCTGGTGCACGGCGCTCTGGCCGCGCATTTCCAACCGCTCGATCGTTCTGAGAACCTCTTGAGGAGTTCAAACGTGAATAGTCTGCCGCCAAGCGCAGTGCGTCTTGTGGTGATCTGGACCCCGTTGGCAATAGCGGCCGCCGGGGCGGCGATGGTGCTGATCGATTTCTGGTTCGGACACGGCAGCTACCGACTGCTCGGATTTTCGCCGGGACTCTCCCGCTTAGAAGAACTTGGACTGCCGCGGGTGCGAATTTTCGAGTACCCCGAGCTCTACGACCTTGCCCTACATCTGGCGATGCTCGCCGTAGCCATCGCGAGTGCATTGGTCTTCGCGGCTCTGGCCCGTCGGGCCGTCTCGGCCGGTCGGCCTTCCGTATGAGGCGCATCGCGCGGCTCGTTCTCGGTGTGGCGCTCCTCGTTCTAGGGGCGGCAGCCCTGCTGCAACCAACCGACGAATCGCGCTCTGTCGCCAAGCTCAGCGATCTGAGGCAGCGCCTTGATCAAGTTCGCGTCGACGGGAACCACCGCCCTTAGGGTCCGCTCGCGGGCTGGCGTCGGCTCGTCATCGTTACGCCATCCGGTCAAGAACTTCGCGCGCCCCTGATGCAACTTTTTCGCCGGGCCGTTTCACTCTCGCCACGCGCAGTCACATGACAAGCATCTCCGTCCGATCTGGTGTTGCTCGCGTATTGGCGGCTGATGACTTCCTCGCGCTAACAGGGCGGCGTCACCGTGCCGAGCCCCGCCATCAGGGCATCGCTGAAGCGCTTGCCGAAGGCCTGCACGAAGTATCGGCCGCTTAAGGAGTAGAAGACGGTCTGCGTCCCCTCACCCGAGTCGACGAGGCGATCCCCGATGAATATCTCAAAGTGGTTAAGTCCCGCGGCGGTCTTCGAAACACAGACGCGGACGTTGCCGACTGGTCGTTCCAGGAAGAGGACGTCCGCACCACTGCCACCCGGCTGTTCGATGAAGACGCGAGCCCGCTCTCGCCCGCCGAGCAGTGTTTCGAACTTTGAGTCGCCAATCAGGGTTAGTCGAATCCCTGCGGCGTCGAGCGCGGCGATCACCGCCGCCTCCTCCGGAAACACGGGTAACGTGGCCGGTTCTCTCGATGCGCTCGCCGCCGCAACGCCACGCAATGGCGACGCGATTGGCGATCCTGTTCCTAGCGCTGGCGACGGCGTTTGCGGGGACGAATCGGTCATCGGCGCGCACCCGGTGGAGACTAGGCATGCGGTGAGCAGCAGGCGACGCATCGATACATATACTGCCGCGCCACCCGCCTGGTTCCTTTGTTCTGACTACCTGACTGAGTGTCCGTTCGGGACCGTCCGCCACGCCTGTTCGTGCTCAGAATTTGTCGCAATGTCGATCTGATGACTCACAGACTCTGGATCAGGTAATCGTTGGCGGAGAGCCCGTCGGTCTGCTCCATCCGCATTAACGGCCTATGGACGCTGAAGACCACGAGACTGATCGAGTGCGACCTGCCCGCCGCACTCAGAAACTATGTAGCAGCGAGACTATTTGTCTTGGACCGGTGAAAACCGGTATCAGCCGCGAGTTTCCTAGCAAATTTGAGAGACGACGCGGATCGCGTTCTTCAGACTGTTCATCGTCCGCGGAGACTCGCGCGCAAATTCTGCGTGCCCCCGCACTCCTGATTCGTAGTCAGATCGGCCCTGTCATGGATACAGGCGACCTGCCTTTGGAGCGACAGGCACCGCGCTCTATGCGCACTCAGGGCTGCCAAATCGCCTCGAGTTGGCGCCTAGCCGAACGGGGCTAGCCCGGACTGAGCTTCGTGATGCGATTCACGCGTCCCGCGGTGTGCGGTTCGGGCCAGTGCAGCACATAGATCGAGCCGTCGCCCGCCGTCGCGAAGTCGGCGATCAGCCCCAGACCTGAGGCGATCACCGTCGACCGGCCGTGGCTATCAAACCGCAGGAGTCTGCCCTCGTCATCACCGACGATGAGATCGCCCGCCTGATCGAAGTGCATCGCGTCGCCCCTGGGGCCAGTCGCGAACAGACGGAGCTGCCCGCTCGTGTCGACCACCTCAATCCACGCGCTGCCTTGACGCGCGATGTAAAGGTCGCCGTTGGTCCCGCCCGCGATGAATTGCGCTCCACACAGCGATGTCGCGTTCGCCGCGCCGGGATTCGGCGGACCAAGACCACCCACGCAGGTGCCGTTTCCGGTGTACGTCGAGATGTAGCCCGCCACGTCGACGCGCCGAACCCGCCCGTCACCAGACTCCGCGATGAAGACCTCACCGTTCTTGCCAAAGGCGACCGACCCCGGTCCCTGCAAAGGCGCGGCGACGGCCCGACTACCGTCCCCGTTGCCGGCGGCGAGAGTGTCCCGGGCGCCCGGCCCACCGGCGATCGTCGTACGCACGCCGCCGACCAGGCGATAGACCTCGTTCTCGCGCAAA
>JALYSZ010000033.1 GCA_030854525.1 Chloroflexota bacterium
TAGGGCACAAGGCGGAGCGGCTCCTCATCGTGCGCGGTCGAGATTAGCGCGGCGCGCTCTGGGACGATCGGCAGGCCCGCCGCCGTCGGCTCGTAGATGTACGTGTAGAAGAGGATCGCGTCGTAGCTCTTGCCCTCACGCCGCAGGAACTCGAGCAGACCCGGTGTGTGAGGCCCCTGCATGGCGAGCCACGCCTGCTCGTCGGCGAGCGTGTGCGCTTCGAACAGGACGTGCCGTTCGGCGTCCTTGAACGTGGGACTGCGGACGCCGGTGACAGCGAAGCGCCGAACGCGGACCGGACCGTCCATCGACTCGCCCACCGGGAAGTGTGGCGCCCAGCTCCAGTAGTCAAGGGCGTTCGTCGTCGCGACCTCGACCTCGTTGACCATCGCGAGCCGGTGCGCCACCACGCGCGCGTGCGACTCGGACCCGCCGACGACCTCGGCGCCGTAACGCTGGACGACGACGAGGATTCTCACTCGATGCCGGCGAGATAGCGTTCGGCGTTGCGCTCGGGCGACAGCAGGCGGCGCAGGATGCGCACGCCGCGCGAGTACTTCGCGTAGGTCTCGGGCTTCTGGATCTCCTGCATCGCCTTCGCGAGCTCGTCACCGCTCCGCACGACGGGCCCGGCGGCGTGGTACGGCGCGAAGCCCTCGGCCTCGGAGAAAATGCACGGCAAGCCTGCCCAGACCGCCTGCGTGACGACGGCGCTCTGGAACACGTCGTCGTAGAACAGCACGACGGCGTCGGCGGCGGCGACGTACTCGCCCATGGTGTCGTACTCGGTGTTGATCACGACGTTCGGCTTGGTCTTAGCGAGCGCGATGACCTGGTCGAAGTACTCCGGCTCCCAGCTCGACTTCGTGCCGGACAGGACGAGCACCGCGTCGTCGGGCAGCGCTTCGATCACTTCCTTGTAGCGCTTGCGCGCGAAGAAGAACCCGGGCGAGACGAAGATGAACTTGTCGGTCGGCAGGCCGAATTTCGCGCGGAGCTTGCGCTTCTCCTCGGCGTTTCGCGGGAGAACCGTGTTCTCGAGCGGCATGATCAGGAGCGGGAAGCGCTCGCGCTTGTCCTGATCGGGCGTGAGCAGCTGCATCCACCGCTCGCTTCGCGTCGAATGCACGACGAGCTTCTGCGGGATCGATCCCATGAACATCAGGACCAGCCGGTACCTGAGGAACCAGTTCGCCATCCGCAGGGCGACCCACGGCATTCTCAAAATTTCGAGCGGCAGGCTGTGCCGCGGGTTGTAATGCAGCGCGGCCGAGAGGCGCCGGTAGTGGTGGAACTTCTCGGGCTCGAGCTCGTGCATCGAGAGGATCACCGGGAGCCGCTTGCGCCAGAGCGAGATCAGCGCCCGCACGAACGGGACGTCGCGGAAGATCCCGGCCTCGTGCTCAATGAGCACTGCGTCGCTCTTCGCCGAGATGAACTTGAGCTTGCGATACAGGTCGGCCGTGTCGAGATGCTTGACCCCGACGAAGGTGACTTGGTGCCCGCGGTCGCGCAGGCCGTCGGTCACGGCAAGGGAGTAGTGGTGAATGCCGCAGCGCTGGTCGCTCGACATCACGACGACTTTCTTGGAGCGCGCGTCGGGCAGGTCCCAGCCGCCCTGGGCGAGCGCGAGCTTCAGCCGCTCCGCGACGGCCCGACGGGAGAACGCATCGACCCGGCGGCGGCCCTTCTCGATGAGGTCCTTGCGGAGCGCCTGATCGCGCACGACGCGTTCGAGCTGTTCCGCCACGGCCTCGGGTGTTTTGCTCTCGAGCAGGATGCCGCCGTCGCCAAGCGTTTCCGGGATCGCTGCGGCGGCATTCGCGACGACCGGGAGGTCGCTCCGCATCGCCTCGAGCAGCGGGACGCAGAAGCCCTCGTGCTCGGACAGCGTGAGGAACGCGGTCGCGCCGCGGTAGTACGCGACGAGCTGCTCGATCGTGACGCTGCCGGTAAGCGTGATCGCGTCCTCCAGGCCGAGCCGTCGGATGTCGCCGCGCACGCGATCGAGGTAGCTCCCGGACATCGCGTTGGAACCGACCAGGTAGAGGTGCGCGGTGCGGTCCGACTCGCGGTACTTCGCGAACGCGGCGACGACGTCGTGGACCGCCTTGTGCGGGAGGATCTGGCCCACGCTGAGGATCGACGTGCGCTCGTCGGCGAGCTCTCGCGCGACCTCAGGGTCGGGTGGCCGATCGAAGTCCTCCCAGTCGACGAGAGCGGGCACGACCGCCGTGTTCGCCAGCCCGGCCGCCTCGAGCTCTTTGCGGTTGTACTCGCTATCGGCGATCCCGAACTCGGCCGCCTTCGCGAGCTCCTTGAGCTGCTCCCGCCCGAGCTCGGCGAAGCTCTTGAGATAGTCGTTGAGACCGGCGAAGTAGTGACCGGGCGTGATGTTGTGGTAGACGATCGCCTTCCGCGCCGGAGACGCAAGCACCTTCGGAACGGTGTCCGTGCCGATCGAGTGGTGAACGAGAAGGAGCCCGTCACGCCGCCGGATCAGATCGAGCTCGTCCCACGAGCGGGTCAGCGCGCGCATCTCCGGCTTCGCCTCGGCCGCGAAGAGGTCGCTGCGCACGCCGGCGGACCAAAAGATCCGCTGGAGCTCGAGGCAGTCATTGCCGACGGCGTCGCCGTACGCGATCACGGGATTGAACTGATGTGCGAAACGGAGGGGCTCGGGCACGTACAAAACCCTACGACGAGGCGCGAAACCGCGCGGCTTCGGACCCGCCAGGGCCGGCGGCGCTGGTTATCGAGCGGCTAGCCCGGAATGGCGCGAATCGCGAACAGACGGTGACCGTCCGCACCGGACTCGCGGTGGATCTGGACCTTCACGCCGAACTGCTCCTCGAATGCGGACCCGAAGAGCGTCTCGCTCCACTGCGTCGCATTCCAGCCGGCACCCTCGGCGCCCATGAATCGCATGACGAACTCGCGGAGGCGCTGGGTATCCACCTGGACGCCCACGCCGACGATCTCAGTTCCGTCCGGCATCCGCCAACTGACCATCCCGATCACCCCCAAGGCAACTTACGTCGGGTGGCGGCGGCTGACCATCGGCCGATTGCTCTAGTTCAAATGGTGCAGTTACGCTGCGGCGCAAGTGCCCGAGAAGATCCGCGTTCTCGTCGTGGAGGATGACGCCGACACACTGGCCGCGGTCGCCGCGGCCCTCCGCGAGGATTTACAGCCCCTCGGGAGCGTCACAGTCCGAGCACCTGACGCGTGCGTTCCGCGACCGTGTCCGGGTCGAAGTCCCGCACCCGCCGCTCGCCCGCAGCGACGAGCGCTTCGCGAAATTCGGTCTTCTCGCCGACCATCGCGGCGGCCTCGGCGGTCTCGGCGAGATCGCGTTCCTTGAGGAGGACCCCCGCGTCGCCGACGGTCTCGCCGATGGCGGCCGCGTCGTAGGCGACGACGGGTAAGCGAAAATGCATGGCCTCGAGCAGCGGCACGCCGAATCCCTCGTGCTCGGAGAGCGAGACGAACGCGGTGGCGGCGCGGTAGTAGGCGAGCAGCGACGCGTCGTCCACGCTCCCGGCGAACCAGACGGCGCCGCCGAGCCCGAGACGCTCGATGAGCGCGACCACGCGCGCGTGGAACTGCGGCTGATCGCGGTACGCGCCGACGAGGATGAGCTGCGCTTCGGCGTCGATGCACCGCCGGTAATAGGCCAGCATCCGCACGAGGTCGTCCTGCCGCTTGTTCGGCGAGATGCGGCCCACGAATAGAAGCGCGGTCCGCATGCCCTTCCAGCGGGCCAGCACCGCGTCGTTCGCCGGCACGGCGAAATGTTCCCAATCGAGGAGGATCGGCACGCGCACGGTCTCTTCGTATCCCGCTTCCGTCAGCGCACGGCGGTTGAATTCGGAGACGCCGATCCCGAGCTCGAAGGCCGGCGCGATGCGCGCCAGCTGCCGCAATCCGAGACGCGCGAACGCCGCCGCGTGCGGGTTGATGCCGCTGAAGAACTCGGGTGGCGTGATGTTGTGATAGACGAGCACGCGGCGCGCGGGGATCTTGATGAGCTGGTCGACGACCTCGCTGCCCATCGAGAAATGGACAATGAGGAGGTCGTCCGGCTTCACCTCGCGAAAGAGCCTGCGATACGAGCGCACGTCGGCGACGCCCGGCTTGGCCTCGACCGCGTAGGCGAACGAGTCGTAGCCCCAGTGGCGGATCCTCTTGCGCAGCGCGAAGACGTGGTTGCTCATGGCGTCGCCCGGCGCGAGCGTGGGATGGAACTGGTGCACTCTCACTTCGGCGCGTGCCCGATCACCGCGTAATCGCGATCGCCGAAGAGGGTCTCGTTCAAGAGCTTCACGTTCTCGCGGATCGCCCCCGCGGGCACGTCCTCGTTGAGGCGCCGCTCGCTCGGCTCGAATGTGCGGAGCTCCACGCCCGTGAACCCCTCGACCTCGAGGTAGAACTTGAATAGATCCGGCGGGATCGGCCGCAGGTGCTGCGGATCCGTCCAGAAAGTGTGCGCGCCGACCGTGAGCGTTCTCGGGTTCGGCGTCACGAACACGATGGGCGCGCCGGGGGCCAGCGCGCGGCGGCACGCGCGAAGTATTTCGACGAGCTCACCGGGCAGGATGTGCTCGGCAAGATGTCTCGCGTACAGGCCGTCGACGCTTCCGGCCTCGACCTGCCGCAGATGCGTGAGCGCGTCGACCTCGTGTGCCTCGAGGCCCTTCTCGCGGCTCTGCACGACCATGCGCGGGTCGAGGTCGACCCCGTATCCGCCGATGCCCTTGTCCCTCAGGAGCTGCAGGAAGATGCCGCGGCCCGACCCGAGGTCCAGGACGCGCTTGCGGCCTTCGTAGAGGTCGACGAACGCCTCCGACTGCCTGCGAATGACGGGCTCGTCACCGCCGAAGCGGGCCTGGAAAAAGACCGAGTGCAGGTTCGCGGCGACCTCGTGCTCGCGCCATTCCTTCCACTCGCGCTCGAGTCGCTCGAGCCGCGATCCGAAGCGTGGCGCCATCTGACCCTCGTAGTCGTAGGCCGCCGCGAGCAGCCGGTTGATCCGCTCCTGGCGCTCGAGGATCGCGCCCATCCACCAGCGGACGAGCGAGATCACCACTTTCCGCGCGTACGTGATGACGGGGCCGACGACGGGTTTGCGGCTGCGCGGGTCGTATTCAACCTCTTCGTCCAGCGCTTCGGCGAGCGAGGCGAGGGGATCCTGGAGGTCGTCCGAGAAGATGCGGCGTCCGCCGGGCAGCGGAAGGCGCATGAGGGCGTCGACATCAGGCCCGTAAATGCCCTTCTCGCGCTTGGTGCGGATGCGCTCACGGATCTCGGCCATGAGCGCATCGAGGTCGATCGGCTTCGGCTCCCCCATGTGGCCGAAGAGTAGCTAGTGGAGCAGCTGTGCGGCGAGGGCGATGACGGCCACGACGGCCGCGGCGATCCAGAGAAGGCGCAGTCCTAGCACGAACGCCTAAACGGGACGCCGGTCGCTGCGTTAGGCCAGCCGGTTACTGCGCTCCGATCCGCTTCTGAAGATCGAGCGCGGCGGCGTTCGTCGGCTCCTTGGCCAACACGTCGCGAAGCACCTGCCGCGCCTCGGGCAGGCGTGGGGCGCGTCGCGCGGCGCGTGTGTCGGCCACTAGAGGGCGCTCTCGAAGTCGTCCTTCGCGCGATCGAAATACCAGAAGCCGACGATGAAGAGGACGATCGCGACGCCCGCCGAGTACCCGAGCGCGTCCCATTGCGGCGCGAGGCCGTCGAGAAGCGCGCGCTGGTACGCGACGACGATCGCGGTCATCGGGTTGAGATACAGCAGGCGGAGCTGCTCGGGGCGGTCGTTGAGCACGGCGACCGGGAACAGCACCGGCGTCAGGAAGTAC
>JALYSZ010000035.1 GCA_030854525.1 Chloroflexota bacterium
CGACCTTGGTGGCGTAGCGGTTGATGGCGTCGAGGTTGACCGTCGCCTCTTCATCGCCCTGGCCACCTGAGAGGAAAACGATCCCCGGCACCGCCGCCGGCACGGACTCCTTGAAACAGTCGACCGTGTAGCGGGCTACCTCGTCCGGTGACGCGCGATTCCTCGCGTCCTTCCCCGACAGCACCATGCTCGCCTTGAGCAGCATGCCCTCGAGCTTCACGCGCTGGGTCGCGAGCTGCGCAAAAACCTCGCGGAGGGTCGCCAGCTCCACCTCGTAGCAGCGTTCGATGGTGTGGTCTCCGTCCATCAGAACCTCGGGCTCGACCATCGGCACGATCTTCTGCTCCTGGCTGAGCGCCGCATAGCGCGCGAGCGCATGCGCGTTCACCTCGATGCAGTACGGCGTCGGAATCCCGTCGCCGATCGCAATGACCGCTCGCCACTTGCTGAACACGGCGCCGAGGCCGCGGTATTCCGAGAGACGCTCGCGCAGACCGTCGAGCCCCTCGGTAACCACCTCGTTCAGAGAAAAGGCGAGCTGCTTCGCTCCGATGTCTGCCTTGATGCCGGGAAGGATCCCCTGATCGCGAAGGCTCTTGACGAGCGGCGTTCCATCCGCGGCCTTCTGCCGGATCGTCTCGTCGTAGAGGATCACGCCGCTGACGAACTGGGCGATGCCGGGCGTTCGAAACAACATCTCGCGATAGGCCCGCCGGTTGGCCTCGGTGTTCTCAACGCCGATTGCGTCGAACCGTTTCTTGATCGTACTGGTACTCTCGTCCGCCGCGAGGATGCCCTTGCCAGGTGCGACGAGAACGCGCGCGATCTCGGCGAGATCCTGCATGCCGGGCTCAGGATAGCGATGTCCTGAATGCGACGGAGTCCGACGGGTGGCGGTCCTATGCTCGCCTCGTGACCAAGGAAGTCGTTCTCCGCACCAAAGGGCTGGTCAAGCGATTCGGATCGATCACGGCCGTTGACGGGCTCGACCTCGAGGTGCGCCGCGGCGAGGTGGTCGGTCTTCTCGGTCCGAACGGGGCAGGCAAGAGCACGACCATCGGCATGGTCCTCGGGCTCATCAGGCCAACCGCGGGAACCGCGGAGGTGCTCGGCCGCGACGTTCGCGTGCGGCGCGAGGACGCTCTCGCCGGGGTCGGCGCGATGCTCGAGGTCACGTCCTTCTATCCGTATCTCTCCGGCCACGACAACCTCGTGTCCGTCGCACTGCTGCGCGGCGGCGACGCGCTGGCGCGAGTCGATCCGCTGCTCGCCCGACTCGGCCTCGCGCAGCGCGGCGGGTCGAAGTTCCGGACGTACTCGCTCGGCATGCGGCAACGGCTCGGTATTGCATCCACGCTCCTCAGCGATCCGGCGCTCGTGATCCTCGACGAGCCGGCGAACGGGCTCGACCCGGCGGGGCAGCGCGAGATTCGCGAGCTCATCCGAGAGCTCGCCGGCGAGGACCGCGGCGTGCTCTTGGCGAGCCATCTCCTCTATGAGGTCGAGCAGGTCTGCGACCGCGTTCTCGTGATCAAAAAGGGCAAGCTCATCGCGAGCGGCACGCTCGCCGAGGTCACGCGTGGCGGCGGTTCCTATTTCGAGATCGTGGTCGGGGACAAGCGCCGCGCCGCCGAGATCCTGCGCGGCCTCGGCGTGAAGGAGATCCGCGAGACGCCGACCGGCCTCGACGTCGTCGCCGACCCGGAGCGCGGGGCCGAGCTCAATCGCGCGCTCGCCTCGGCAGGCCTCTACGCGAGCGCGATCGTCCCGCGGGCCAGCTCCCTCGAGGACGTGTTCCTCGAGCTCACCGAACCGGAGGCGCCCAATGCTTCGCCCGCTTCGTAGCGAGATCTACCGCCTGAGGCGGCGGTGGATGCCGTGGATCCTGCTCGTGTTCATCACCGTCATTCCGATCGTTTTCTATTTCCTCATCTGGGCGAGCGTGAACGCCCAGCTCCAGGCAGTGAAGAGCGGCACGATCCCCGCGCCGGCGGGTGGCACGGCGCAGCTGGACGAGACCCTGCGCATGATCGCGCCCGACCGCGTCGCGCAGTTCGGTGTGAGCATCGTGGGCGGCCTCGGCAGCGTGATGCTCATCGTGTTCGCGGCGAGCCACGTCGGCACGGAGTTCGGCTGGGGCACATTCCGCACGCTCCTCGCGCACGGCGCAAGCAGGAGCGGATTCCTCGTCTCGAAGGCGCTGTCGCTTCTTCTCTACGTCATCGTCTTCATGATCGTTGGGACCATCGCCGCGATCGGGGCCAGCTACGCGGTCTCGACGGTCGCAGGCATCCCGACCGGGGCGGGCGTCGACCTGCCCGAGGTCGCGGGCGTCGCAGCAAAGATCGCCTACACGTTCCTCCCCTACATGGCGCTCGCTCTCGCGATCGCGGTCTGGTCGAAGTCCGCGGGCGCCGGGATCGCGAGCGGCCTGGTCGTGTATTTCGCTGAGGGGCTCGTGGCGGGCATCCTCGTATCGCTCAACAAGGATTACGCGCAGATCGTCAACTGGGGTCTCAGCCGCAGCGCCTCAGCGCTGACCCGCACGACGGGCGGCCCGGCCACACAGGATCCGACGGCGTCGACGCTTCCCGATCCCACGCAGGCGGCGATCGTGCTCGCGGTCTATACGGTGATCTTCCTCGCGCTCGCTTACTGGCGCCTGCGGTCGCGCGATGTGACCGTCGGAGGTTAGGCGGTCGAAGCTCGGGGCGAGAAGAGCAACGAGAGCCAGCCGATGATGATGAAGATTGGCCAGAGCTGACCGAACCCTATTCCGCCTCCGATCGACTCTTCCGCTGCGTCGCGAAGAATTCGCTGAGCAACCGCTCGACCTCGTCGCGCAGCAGCGGGTAATACCGCCAGCGCGGACGATGGTTGACCCATGTCGCGTCGAGAAGCTCGACCGCTGACCGAACCGCACCGGCCTTTTCGTCCGGCGCGCCGAACACGACGAGCGCGATCCGAGCGAGCACGGCAGCGCCGGCGCACATCGCACACGGCTCGACGGTCACGTACAGCGCG
>JALYSZ010000036.1 GCA_030854525.1 Chloroflexota bacterium
GCACGGGACCCTGCCAGGTCAAGTGATCTAGATGGCGGTCCGAGCGCGGAGGGTCCTACCCTTCCCGGCGGCGATCGTCCGGTCGGAAGCGGCCCTCCCGCTCGGCCTTCTCGCACCCACGGTCATCTTCCTCAGTCTTCTGATCCTCATACCGATCGCGCAGGCGGTGCTGCTCTCGTTCCAGGCGGCTGATGGCACCTTCGGGCTCGAGGCCTACCGGCGGATGTTCAACGACGTCGCCTTCGCCGACTCCTTCCGCAACACGATCTTCCTGCTCATCGCGATCGTCCCGATCCAGATGGTGCTCGCCCTGGCGATGGCACTCCTCATCCACTCGCGCTTTCCCGGCCACGGCATCTTCCTCTACATCTACGCGATCCCGCTTGCCATCTCGGATCTCGCGGCCGGCATCGTCTGGCTCTCGATCTTCACCGACCAGGGATATCTCAACACCATCCTGACCGGGCTCGGCCTCATCAAAGAGCCGATGGCGTTCCTGTCGTACGAGAACCTCCAGTGGGTATTCACCGCCGTCGTGGTCGCCGAATCGTGGCGAGCGACCGCGCTGGTGCTGGTGATCCTCCTCGCCGGACTGCAGCTCATCCCGCGTGACTACTTCGAGGCCGCCGACCTCTTCGGTGCGAGCCGCCTCAAGCGGACGCTCCTTGTTGTCCTGCCGATGCTGAAGCCGAGCCTGCAGTCCGCGTTGATCATCCGGACGATCTTCGCCTTCAACGCCTTCGCTGTCGTGCTCGCGCTCGCGGGTAAGCAGCTGCCGGTGCTGGGCTACGAGGCCTACGACTGGTACTACAACATCCGCGACAGCAACGTGGCGGCCGCTTTCGCGACGCTCATCCTCGTAATGACGATCGTGACGACTGTCGCGTACCTGCGCCTCTTCCGGGTCCGCGAGGGAGAGCTCGGCAAATGACCGCAGCCGCTCCAGCTCTCCGGCGGCGATCGGCCTCCCGCCGTGTCCTCTTGGACCGCGTCCTCCTGTACACGGCTGCGGTGATCCTGGCCCTATGGACGCTAGTCCCGATCTATCTCATCGCACTCGCGGCGTTCAGCGAGCGTGCGGCGATCTACGAGTTTCCGAAGGAGATGCTGCCGACCCGCTTCTCGACGGACACGATGAGCTTCTTCGTCAACTCGACCGGTGTGCTGCCCTCCGTGCGCAACAGCATCATCGTTGCGGTCGCGACGATCATCCTCGGCCTGCTCATCGGCACTCCCGCCGGATACGCGCTGGCGCGATTCCGATTCCCGGGACGCGACGGTTTCCAGGTCGGCGTTCTCGTCTCGAAGATGTTCCCGATCGCGATCCTGTCGATCCCGCTCGCAGTCACCTTCATCGAGCTCGGCCTCTACGACAACCTGATCGCGGTGATCCTGGTCCACACCGCGATGGTCCTGCCCTTCATCGTCATCGTCACCTCGGGCGTGTTCCTCGCGGTCTCGCGCGAGTTGGAGGAAGCGGCGCAGACGCTCGGCACCTCGCGGTTCGGCGCGTTCACGCGTATAGCGCTTCCACTCGCGCTTCCGGGCCTCGCGGCCGCGGCGATCTTCAGCTTCGTGACGTCCTGGAACGAGGTGTTCGCCGCGACGATCCTGACGGTGCGCAACACCACTTTGCCGGCCCAGGTCCTCGCTTCGCTGAACATCTCGCCGCTCTACTTCCGTTTCGCCGGCGGCTTCTTCATGATCATCCCGTCGCTCTTCTTTATCTTCTTCATGCGCAAGTACCTGTTCAATCTGTGGGGACCGGGTAGGTGAGCTGATGGCGAGTGTCGCGTTCGAGTCCGTCCGCAAGATTTTCGGCAAGACGACGGCGCTCAAGGACGTTGACCTGCTCGTTCGGGACGGGGAGTTCATGGTCCTGCTCGGGCCCTCCGGCTGCGGCAAGACGACGCTCCTGCGGTGCCTCGCCGGGCTAGAGCGGATCGATGGGGGAACGGTCCGGATCGGAGAGCGCGACGTCTCCGACCTGCCGCCGCGCGATCGGCACATCGCCATGGTCTTCCAGTCGTACGCCGTGTTCCCGCACATGAAGGTCTACGACAACATCGCTTTCGGTCTGCGCATGCGGAAGAAGCCGAAAGCCGAGGTGGAGCGTCGAGTCAAGGAAGGCGCCGCCTTGCTGCAGCTCGAACCGTTCCTGGACCGCTATCCGGCGCAGCTCTCGGGCGGCCAGCGGCAGCGCGTGGCGGTCGCGCGAGCGATCGTCACCGACGCACCCGTGCTCCTAATGGACGAGCCCCTCTCGAACCTCGACGCCCTACTGCGTCTCCACGCGCGCGCCGAGCTCAAGCGCCTGCACGGCGAGGTCAAACGCACGACGGTCTACGTCACGCACGATCAGATCGAGGCGCTCTCGATGGGTGACCGCATCGCGGTCATGAAAGAAGGCCAGATCGTTCAGCTCGACACGCCGGGCGCGCTGTACGACCGTCCCGCGGATGTCTTCGTCGGATCGTTCATCGGCTCGCCGCCGATGAACTTCCTGAAGGCCCGCTCACGGGACGGCATGGCGGTGAGCGACGCGTTCGAGGTGCCCGGCCCGCCGGGAATGGACGGCAAGGAGATCCTTCTCGGCATACGACCCGAGAACATCAAGACCGGCGAGGGCCCGCTTCGCGGCCGCGTGCTCGTCGTCGAGCCGCTCGGATCGCACGCGCTCCTGACGGTCATGGTCGGCTCGGAATCTATAAAGGTCGTGGCGCCTGCCGACACCGCGCTCCGTGCCGACGAGGAGCTTCGCCTCGCGCCCGAGCCGCACAAGATCCGCTGGATGGACGCAGCATCCGGCAAGGCGCTCACGGCGCCGCACTGAGCCGACCGCCCCCTCCCGGGGCGCAAGCGAGCTACGCGACGCGGCCCTCGGGGTCCTCTCGCGCAACGACGTCGGCGGATGGACAAAGCCGGCGCCCCGCCTCTATCCGCATCAGTGGAGCTGGGATGCCGCGTTCATCGCGATCGGCCTCGCGCACCACGATCCCGACCGCGGCCTACGCGAGATCGAGCATCTCTTCGAAGCGCAGTGGGGCGATGGCCGGGTGCCGCACATCGTGTTCGACCCGCGCGTGCCCGACTACTGGCCCGGGCCCGATTTCTGGTCATCGGCCGCGACGAGCGAGCTCGCACCGCGAGCGCCAGCGACGAGCGGCCTCATTCAGCCGCCGATGCACGCGATCGCCGTCTGGCGGATCCTCGAGAGCGCCGTCGGTCCCGAGCGCTTTCACGCGCGCGTAGCGCGCCTGTACCCGAAGCTCCTCGCGTGGCATCGCTATCTCGCCGAGCGGCGGGATCCTGAAGGCACCGGGCTCATCACCGTGTACCACCCGTGGGAAGGGACCGACAACACACCGCGCTGGGATGCTGCCCTCATGCGCCTCACAACGAAGGAGATCGCGCCGTACACGCGCACAGATACCTCGCTTGTCGAGGCGGATGAACGCCCGACCCGGGCCGAGTACGACTGCTACATCTGGCTGGTCGAGCAGCTTCGCGGCGCTCGCTACGACGACGACGCGATTCAGCTTGCGCACCCCTTCCTGATCAAGGACGTGCAGTGCAGCGCCATCTTCGCGGCCGCGTGCGCGTCGCTTGAGCGCATCGCGGAGTTCGTCGGGGCGACCGCGGCGGAGCGCACGGAGATCGCGGCGTGGCGCGGGCGCTCGGCCGCTGCGGTGACGCGGGCATGGGACGGCGAGCTCGGCCTCGCGCTCGACTTCGATCTGCGGACGCGCGCTCCGATCCGCGCCTCCACGAGCGCCGGTCTCGCTGTGCTGCTCCTGCCCGGGCTCGACCCCGCCCTTGCTGATCGCGCTGTGGCGACGGCGTTCGGTCCCGACTTCGCCGGCGCCGCCGGCCTCGCGTTTCCCGTCGTCTTGAGCACCGCGCTGCGCTCGCCCGAGTTCAGGCCGCGGACGTATTGGCGAGGTCCGACCTGGCCGGTCGTGAACTGGCTTCTGTGGTGGGGCCTCGTCGAGCAGGGGATGGTCGAACCGGCGGCGGATCTCCGGCGAGCGAACCTCGCGCTCCTCTCTCGGCCCGCCGCGCGATTCGCCGAATACTTCGAGCCGTTCACCGGCGAGCCGCTCGGCTCACCCGATCAGTCGTGGACGGCCGCCGTCGTGCTCGATTGGCTCTCGACTCACACCGGCTCGGAGTGAGCCGAGGCTAGGCTGGACCCGGATGCAGATGCGAACGGGGCGGTTCCTGCCCTTCATTCTTGTCCTCCCCTCCATCGCCTTCCTCGCGGTCTTGATCCTCGTCCCCGTGGTCCAGGTGCTCCTCTTCTCGGTCGTGGCCGAGAGCGGCGGGTACACGCTCGAGAACTTCCGGCGGCTGCTCGCGGACGTCACCTTCAGCGAAGCCGGGCGCAACACGCTCCTGCTGCTCTTGGTCATCGTGCCGTTGCAGGTCGCGCTCGCTCTGGCGATGGCCCTGCTGATCCACTCTCGCTTCCGCGGACACCGGTGGTTCTCCTATATCTACGCCGTGCCGCTTGCCGTTTCGGATCTGGCGGCCGGGATCCTATGGCTCGCGGTTTTCACCGAGCGGGGTTATCTGAACAGCGCACTGCAGAACGTTGGGATGATCGATCGGCCGGTGCTCTGGCTGTCGTTCGACAACTTCGCGGGAATGCTCACGGCCGTCGTGATCGCGGAGACGTGGCGCACCACCGCGATCGCGCTCGTGATCCTCCTCGCCGGGCTTCAGCTCATCCCGCGGGACCTCTTCGACGCCGCCGATCTCTTCGGCGCGAGCCGGCTACGCCGCACGGTGGACGTTGTGCTTCCGCTCCTCCGACCGAGCCTCCAGAAGGCGCTCATCGTCCGGACCGTCCTAGGGCTTCCGATATTCGCCGTCGTGTTCGCGCTCGCGGGCCGCAACATGCCGGTTCTCGCGGGTGAGGCGTACACCTGGTTTGCCACCAACCAAGACGAGCACATCGCGGCGGCGTACGCCGTGGTGATCCTCGGATTGACCTTCATCGGGATCCTCGTCTACCTGCGCGTCTTCGGGCTGCGCGAGGCCGAGGTCCAGCGATGAACTCGCGGGTGCTCGACAGAGCCGTGATCTACAGCAGCGCGGTCATCCTCGCCGTCTGGGTCCTTGTGCCGTTCGCCCTGATAGCGATCTCGGCATTCACCCCGCAGTCCAGGGTCCTGGACTATCCCAAGCCGCTCATCCCAAGCTCACTATCGATCGCCTCGGTCCAGTTCTTCATCGAATCGGGCGGAATCATCCCGTCGGTGCTGAACAGCCTGGTCGTGGCGCTTCTCACGATCGTCTTCGGCCTCGCTTTGAGCGCACCGGCAGGCTACGCGCTCGCGCGGTTTCGCTTCCGCGGCCGCCGGGCGTTCCAAGGGGTCGTGCTTGTCGCGAAGATGTTCCCGATAGCGATCCTCGCGATCCCGCTTGCGGTGACGTTCGTCCAACTCGGTCTGTACGACAGCCTCATAAGCGTTGCGCTCGTGCACGCGGCGCTGGCGCTCCCGTTCATGATTCTCATCGTCGGCGGGGTATTCGTCGCGGTGTCGCACGAGATCGAGGAAGCCGCTCAGACCCTGGGTTGCAGCCGCTGGGGCGCGTTCCTCCGCGTCGCGCTCCCGTCAGCCCTTCCCGGTCTCGTGGCCGCGTCGATCTTCGCCTTCGTGATCTCGTGGAACGAGGTGTTCGCAGCGTCGATCCTCACAGTTCGCATGCGGACACTTCCGGCGCAGGTCTTAGCCTCGCTTTCGACCTCGCCGCTTGCGTTCAAGTTCGCGGCCGGGTTATTCATGGTTCTGCCCGCGGTCGTCTTCATCCTGCTTATCCGCAGATATCTGATGAAGCTCTGGGGACCGCGCTAATGCGGAGGATCGAGATCTGATCCCGGCAGAGCCGCTCGACCGCAGCAAGCCGTACAAGCCGCTCGATATCGGCAACGGCATCGTCTCGGGGACGGTTACGCCGAGTGGACGGTGGCTCTCGCTCGGGGTCGCGCACCCCGTTCATGGCCGCGTCGAGCTGACGACGATGGACCCGTTCACGGGCGGCCGCTTCGATCAATCCGAGGTGCGCGCGTACCGAGCCTCGCTCGCCGATCCGAAGCGGCCGAGCTTCGGCTTCGACCTGCTGGACACCGAGCCAAGCTCGGTGTGGCTCGCGGAAGACTCCTTTCCCTCGGCAGTGGTCGAGCGCGCGGAGGGGCGCCTCGACTCGATCGTCCTGGCGCCCGCGGGGCGTAGTGGCGCGATCCAAATCGTGCGGCTCAAGGCGAAGACGGAGATCCGCGGCCCGACCTGGACGAGCACGATGCGACTTGGACGTGCCGAGTACACACAGCTGACGGCCGGCGGCTCACTGTCCGACGCGCACAGCCACAACCGGATCTCGATGCATCAGCGCAATGACTGGCCGGACAGCCTGTTGCTCATCGAGGATCGAGCGCTCGGCGCCGCCGCCACCATCGCGGCGACCTACGCGGAGATCAGCGCGGGAAGCGAAGCCACCGCGGTTCTTGTGGTGGCCATTGGGTTCGACTCGATGGCGACCATGACCGAGGCCCACGAGCTCGCCCGCGACGCCGAGAAGCTGGTCGAACAGAACCTGAACGAGCGTCGCCGGCTGTGGGCAGGACTGGATCTGGCGGCGCAGACGGCGCACGCCGCGCGCCGCGGCGTTTCGTATGCGATCGACTGCGCCGCCTCGCGAACCGGCGACGCGATCGCCGTCCTCGCCGACCACGAGATCCTCCCGCTCGTCTGGACACGAGACGCGTATTACGTGTGCCGCGCGCTGCTTGCGGTCGGCCCGCGTGACCCGCGGACGACATCGGTGGTGGAGGGATTCATCCGCTGGACATTCGAATTGGCCGAACGCGTCGATGGCTGGTGGCCGCGTGCGTCGCTTGCGTCAGGGAAGGCGAAGGATCCCGCATTCCAGCTCGACCAGCAGCTCTGGCCGCTCCTCTTGATCGCCGATCACGCGCGCCTCACCGGTGACGCGTCGCTACGCGAGCGTTACGAGGGATCGTGCATCGACGTCATCGATCGACTTCTCGCGGCCCGCACCGCGTTCGGGCTCATTGCGACGGGTGAGACGCCGGCCGACGATCCGTTGGTGCAGCCCTACCACTTCTCGAGCCACGTGCTCCTGTGGCGGGTCCTCGACGCATTCGCGCGCTCCGCCGCGCTTACTGTCCGAGACGCGACGCTCCAACACTTCGCGAGCGAGGGCAGGTTCGCGTATGCCGTGGCCGGTCCGAATGCCGCGAGCGCACGTCATTACCACGACGCAAATGACTTTCCGACCGTGTTCGCGCCGGGGTGGGGATTCTGCTCCGTAGACGATCCGCGCTGGCGCGCCACGATCGACTTCGCGTGGAGCATTTCGAACGAGGGTTACTTCGCGGGGACGCTCGCGGGACTCGGTTCGGTGCACACGCGGCATCCGTGGCCCCTCGGCGATCTGCAGGAGATCGTCCTCGCGCGCGTTACTAGGGACACGGTGCGCGAGCAACGCGCGCGAGAGCGCCTCGCGCAAGTGGAGAGCTGGGACGGCACGCTTCCCGAGGCGTACGACGAGACGAGCGGTACCGTTGCGTCGCGGCACTGGTTCGCCTGGCCGGCGGCCGTGCGCGCGCTCCTCGAACGCGAACCTATGCTCACCGCGCCGTGACCCGTCCCACGCTCATCACGATCATCGGCAAGAGCGCGAAGGATCCGCGCGATCCCGTGCCGCCGAAGGCGCTCCGGATGGCCGAGGAGGTCGGGCGCCTTGTCGCCGAGCGCAAGGGAATCGTCGTCACGGGCGGTCTCTCGGGGGTCATGGAGGCCGTAAGCCGCGGAGCGAAGAGCGCGGGTGGCGTGGTCATCGGAATCCTGCCCGGCTTCGACAAGGGCGACGCGAACGAGTTCGTCGACATCGCGATCACGACCGGTATGGGCTGGATGCGCAACACGCTCACGGTCCGCGCGGCCGACGCCGTGATCATGATCTCGGGAGGGATCGGCACGCTGAACGAGCTCACCGTTGCGTACGAGCTCAAACCGACGGTGATCCTCGAAGGGACCGGCGGCTGGTCTTCGCGCATTCGCGAGATCGCCTATGGAGGCAAGCACCTCGAGGAGGCCAAGATCGCCGAGCTCCACTATGCCCAGACGCCGCAGGAGGCGGTCGACCTGGCACGGAATCGGCGCGGGAGTACCCGTAGAGACAGGGAGCTAGAGCGGCGGGGCGCCGATCGGTGGGAGCGTCGCCTCGCACCAGGCCGCCGCCTCGAGCAATCGGCGATCGTCGCCTGGGGCCGCGACGAGCTGCAGGCCCAGGGGTAAGCGATTCGGGCCAAGGCCACTCGGGATCACGATCGCCGGAGCACCCATGAGCGACCACCTCGTGCAGAAACGCGGATCGCCGGTCGTCTCGGGCGTCGGGGCCTCACCGACGGTGGCAGGGGTGAGGATCGCGTCGTACGGGGTCGCCCACGACACGAACGCTTCGGCCAGGCGCTCTCGCGCCCGGAGTGCCTCGCGGTAGGTGTCGCCTGAGATCGCCGCACCTTCGGCGAGATTGCCGCGGACGATCTCGCTCACGAGCGTCTCGCGGCCGCGCAGATCGCGATCCATGGCGCGTGCTTCTTCGAACAGCATGATCGTTCGCAGCACGCGCTGCGCGTCATCAAGTGAGGGCGGGGGAGTGGGCCACGCGATCGGGCCACCGGCCGCCGCGAGGCGATCGACGTCGGCCTGAAATCGCTTTTGCGCCGCGTCGTCGGCGTGTTCCCACTCGCCGGTGCGGAGCGCCGCGAGCTTCGGCGCGGTCGCGTCATCAGACCACCACCGCGCGATCGGCTCGCCTGCCATGGCCGCGACGAGGCTCGCGGCTTCGCGGACCGATCGCGCGAATCCGCCCACCTGGTCGAGGGTCTCCGACGTCACGAACATGCCTTCGCGGGGGAGCCGCCCAATGCTCGGTTTGAAGCCGACGACGCCGCAGAACGCCGCGGGGCGTATGACCGACCCGTTCGTCTGGCTTCCGACGGCAAGCGGAACCACGCCCGCGGCTACTGCGGCCGCGGATCCCATCGACGACCCGCCGGAAGTCCGCGAGAGGTCCCATGGATTTCGCGTTGGCCCGGGGTGCGCCATGGCGAGCTCGGCGGTGACCGTCTTTCCGACGATGACCGCTCCGGCGGCGCGAAGATTTCGCACCACCTCGGCATCGCTCTCCGCGATGCGACCCGCGTAGAGCGCGCTCCCGCGCTCGGACGGAGCGCCCGCCGTGTCGAAGATGTCCTTCACCCCGATTGGCATGCGCACCAGCGATCCCGTCGCGCCGGTCGCCATGAGGGCCGCGTCGAGCAGGAGCGAGTTCTCGGGATCGAAGTGGACGAACGCGTGGATCCGCTGCTCTGTCTCGCCGTAGCGGCGGAGCGCAGCTTCGACGGCCGACTTCATGTGCGGATGATGCTCCGGCGCGGTCAGTACCTCTTTGCGCCGCCGTTTGACTCCGGCCGACCGGCGGGAGCGCCGCGCTTCCTGATCGCCCGGCGCATCGTCACGCGCGGCACCGATCCTTTTCGCAGGCCCGGAAGCACCCCTCGGACCTGGCGAAAGCCGGCCTTCTCGAACATGGCCTTGGTGCCAAAGAACGCGTAGTCATCGTGCACCCTCTTGCCAGCTGCCCGCGGGTACGCCTCGACGGCGGGCGCGCCCCGCTTGCCGGCGTAATCAACTGCCGCGCGGATCATCGTCACAGCGACACCCTGCCCTCGGTGGCCGCGCCGAACCGTGAGGCAAGGGATCACCCAGACGGCGAGATCGTCGACGGGAGGCGTTGCCCGAGAGTTCTCGACGGGCGAGTAATCGTGCCGGGGACCCAGAGACACGAACCCGATCGGCTCCTTACCGCGATACGCCATCAGGCCGGCTGAGTTCTTCCGCCGACGCGCAAGTTTTGCGAGCACCGCTCGGCGCTTCGCCTCGGCCGTGCCGGGAGCGCCGCCGGTAATGCCGAGCTCCCGCTGCTGCGCGGCTGAATACCGCGGAAAGAGGTCCCAGCAGGCGGAGCCCCACGTCCCGCGCGTCACGGTCTTCACATCGTCGACGCGCGCCGCCGTGAGTGGCCGAATCTCTAGCTGGCCGTCGCGAGCTGTCGCCATTTCTTCCTGGACAGTCTGCGGATCCGGCTCTCGGCTTGCTCGCGCCAACGCGCGGAGCCGAGCCCAAGGTCCACGAGCGTCTCCATCATCCGGAGCGCGCGCTCGACGTCGCCGCGTCGCTCGAGGTGGCGCGCAAAAGCGAGCGCGAGCTTCGCGCGCAGGGCGTTGTCGCCGTCGTAGTACGCGCTCTCGTAGCAGGCGAAAGCCGCGTCTACTTCGCCGGTGCGGTCGAAGCCTCGCGCAAGCGCGAAGGCCGCGGGCGCGTGGTCGGGCGCTCGGCCGGAGCGCGCCGCGGTCACCGCGCGGGCCACCCGGTCGGTGATGCGGACGAGCGAGATCACGTCGCGCGCGTTGTGCTCGAGGACCGGCGCAATGATCGCCGGATCACGTTTGCGCAGGTAATGGAAATAGGCATCGGGAATGAGCCAGCCGGGGATGTCGGCGGTGCGGCCGTCGTCGAGAACGCTCTCCTCGAGCTGGCGCAGCGTGGTCGACCCGAATCGGTCGCGCCACAGCCGCCGCGCCGGATGCAGGAGATCCAGGTGCGAGTCGTCGACTGTGAGCTCGCTACGGATGGCCATGACGAAACGCGTGCGGATGATCGGAAGGTCGAACGCTTTGCCGTTGTATGAGGCACAGGCGCGAAACGGCTCGATCTCGCTCTTCAGGCCCTCGATGAACTCTCGTTCCGCACCGAGGTCCAAAAGCATGTGCTGCCGCAGCACCACATCTCTCTCGGTGAAGTGAGCGACGCCTATTAGAAAGATGTATGTGCCTGTGCCGCTCGAGAGCCCCGTTGTCTCCGTATCGAGGAACAGCACGTCCTGCCATCGGTCCGGAGACGCGCCCTTCAAACCGAGATGTGCGATGAGCAGCGGGTCGCACTCTCCCCTTCCGACGATCTCGAGTCCGAGATCGTCGATTGCGATCCGCCGCTCGCGCACTTCAAGGCGTGGGGAGGACGCGGCGAGGGGTGCCAACCGAGGGCCCCCGCGCGATGGGGCGCCGGCCGCAAGGCCGGGGGGTCCCTGTCGCGTAGAGAGGGTTTCGGTTGGCATCGCTTGCCTAGGCTCCCCGGAGACGACACGCGCACGATCGCGTTCGACTATGGCGGCGATGCGGGCTCGAAGATCGTTCACTTGAGGGAGAGGAGATCGGCGACGGCGTCGCGCACCTCGTTGCCAAGGGCGTGGGCGGGACCGACGCAGGACGGGCAGCCGGTTCCGCAACCACAGGAGGCGAGGTGCTCTCGGGCGCGCTCGAGGAGTACGTCTGTCGATTTGAAGAGGCGCTCACTGAAGCCGACTCCTCCGGGGGTCATATCGAACAGGTAGATCGTCGGAAGCTCGGTGTGCGGCGAGCGCACCTCGACCGCCAGCCCGAGGTCGTGCGGGGCGCACATGAGAAGGAGCGGCGCGAGGCCGTGCAAGAGGTTGCCGAGGCCGGCGAGCGCGATCTCGACACGCTCCTTCGGCCACCCGGCGGTCGCGCTCTCCGATAGCGAGAGCCAGAACGAGGTCGTCTGGAGCTCCTGCTCGGGGATGTGGATCTTTCCCCAGCCGATGTTCTCGTGTGTGTACATCGTCAGCTTCTTGTAGATCGTGGCGATCATCGAGACGAGGACCTCGCCATGCGCCCGCCCGAACTGACTAGAGCTGTGCCGTGCGAACTCGTCAAGCACACGGATGCGGACGGACTCGCCGGCTTGCGTGTAGTAGTCGACCTTCACTTCGCGGACGTACGCCTTCGCGTTCTCCCAGTCGAGGCGTTCTACCTGGAGCTGGCGGCCCTCATGGAGATAAATCGCCTGCTCGTGCAAGGTCAGCGGCGCACCGAAGCGATCGATCTCGCCGATGACACGCTGTCGTCCGTCGGTTTGGTCGACGACCACGACGTTGTCCGAGGTCGCGGTCCGGAGCGACATTCCCTCGGCCGGGAACGATTGAGCCGACCAGTAGTAGCGGCCGTCGGCCTCGTGGAGGATCCCTTGCTCGTCCAGGTACGACAGCACGCCGGGCGTGTCCTCCGTGCCGAAACGTTCCTTTCGTTCGAACGGGATCTCGAACGCTCCGCACTTCAAGTGCTGCACGAGCAGGTGCAGGTTGTCAGGGTTGATCAGCCCGGCCTCGGGAGAGCGCTGCAGGACGTAGTCAGGGTGCTGCACTACGTACTGGTCCACAGGCAGCGATGTCGCCACGAGGAACGCAGCCGAGAGCTCCTCCCGCCGTCCGGCCCGGCCCATCTGTTGCCAGGTGGACGCGACCGTGCCGGGATAGCCGATGAGCACGGCGGCCTGCAGCGCGCCGATGTCGATGCCGAGCTCCAGCGCGTTTGTCGAGACCACGCCGCGCACGGATCCGTCGCGCAGCCCCTTCTCGATCGCCCGCCGTTCGGACGGGAGATACCCGCCGCGGTAGCCCCGCACCAGATCGGGCGGCCACTGCGGCTGGGCGAAGCGCGCGCGAAGGTAGGTGAGCAGGAGCTCCGTCGAGACGCGCGATCTGGTGAACGCGATCGTCTGGACGCCCGACGCGAGGAGGGTCGCCGCGATGTCGCGTCCGGTGAAGAGCGCGCTCTTCCGCACGCCGAGGGACGGGTTCACAACGGGCGGGTTGACGAACACGAGCACCTTCTCGCCGCGCGGAGCGCCGTTGCGGTCAATGAGGACGACGTCGTCCTCGACGTGGCGGCGGGCGAGCTCCTCAGGGTTCGCGATCGTCGCCGACGTGCAGATGAACACCGGATGCGATCCGTAGAAGGCGCAGATGCGTCGCAGACGGCGAAGGACGTTGGCGACGTTCGAGCCGAACACTCCCCGGTACGTGTGCAACTCATCGAGGACGACATAGCGGAGGTTTTCGAAGAGCTTCACCCACTTGGTGTGATGGGGAAGGATCCCGGTGTGGAGCATGTCGGGGTTCGTGATGACGACGTGTCCGGCGGTGCGGATGGCGGCGCGGACCGCGGGCGGCGTGTCGCCGTCGTAGGTGTAGGTCTTCAGATCGATGTCGACGTCTTTCGCGAGCCGCTCGAGCTCAGCGAGCTGATCCTGTGCGAGCGCCTTCGTCGGGAAGATGTAGAGCGCGCGCGCGCTCGGGTCCTTCGCGATCGCGTCGATGACCGGCAGGTCGTAGCAGAGGGTCTTGCCACTCGCGGTCGGCGTGACCACGACGGTGTGCTTCCCCGCGTGCGCGCTTTCCAACGCGTCGGCCTGATGGGAGTAGAGCGAGAGGATGCCGCGGCGTCGCAGGGTCGCCGAGATGCGGCCGTCGAGCCACGCGGGGAACTCGGCGTAGCTCGCGCGGCGCGGTGGAAGGCGCTCCCAGCGCGTGACCATCTGCTTGAACTCGGGGTCCCGCGCCAGGGTGTCGAGGATCTGCTCGAGGCTGATCCGAGCGGGAAATCGAACGGCCGTTCGCATGACCAGCGCACGATATGGAACGGGTGTTCTGACGTCAAGATGACACCCCAGCCGCGCCTGCTCGTGCGTTCGTTCCTGCGTGGGAAGGCTTGTTTCGGCCCTGGTTGTACTCGCGCTCCTGATGCTTCAGGGCCAATCCGCCTCGGCTTCGCCGATGCCTGAGGCGCCGAACTGCCCGATCTATCCGAGCAACGACGTGTGGCACTCGAGCATCCAGAACATGCCGGTCCGGATCCCGGCCCGTGCGTTCGAAGGCGTCGACGCGTCGTCGCTGATGATCGATCCGAACTCCGGGGTGGCGCGTGGTGCCGGCGGCGTGGCGCTCGCGGACTTCTGGGTCAAGTTCACGCACACCGGAACCGAGAACTGGAATCGCGGGATCTGGGGTCGGCAGGCGAACCTCGGTTTGCACGGCGATGACAAGGCGCCGTACCGGCTCGGGATGGCGGCGAACTGGTTGTGGGACGACCGCATCGCCACCACGACGGTCCCCCTGGTCGCCCCCGGCGAGATCGGGGAGTTCCGGTTCAAAGTGCGCGCTCCGATGCCCCGAGGGACGTATCGGCTCAATCTCCGCCCGGTGATCGACGGCACGGTCTGGATGGAAGACCAAGGAGTGTTCTGGCTGATCGTCGTGCCTTAGCCTAATATGCCTTGACAGGCATATGCCTGTAGGGGTATATATAAATCATGCAAGCCACGTTGAGCGCCCTGGCGGAACCGAACCGGCTTCAGATCGTCGAGCTGCTCCGCCGTAAGCCCCGCGCGGTCGGGGAGATCGTCGAACAGCTCGGCCTCAGGCAGCCGCAGGTCTCCAAACACCTCCGCGTCCTGAGCGACGCCGGCCTTGTCGAGGTCCGCGCGGTCGCGCAGCAGCGGATCTACAGCCTTCGGGCGGAGCCGTTCAAGGAGCTCGACGTGTGGCTGGAGCGTTATCGCCGCACCGTGGAGGACCGATTCGGTCGCCTCAACGACATCATCCGCGAGAAAGAAAAGGGGGACAAAGGACATGGCAACAGCAAGTAGCGCCACGACGAAGGTCACGCTGCCCTCGGATCTCGAGATCCTCATCACGCGAGAGTTCGATGCACCGCGCGAGCTCGTATTCAAGGCGATGACTGATCCCAAGCTCATCCCGCAGTGGTGGGGCCCGCGCGAGTACACGGTCACGGTGGACAAGATGGATGTGCGGCCGGGTGGCGCCTGGCGGTTCGTCCTTCGGAAGGCCGACGGGACCGAGGAAGGCTTCCGTGGCGAATACCGCGAAGTCGTCGCGCCGGAACGGGTAGTCCAGACATTCGAGTGGGAGCCGATGGCCGGGGACATCTCCCTCGAGACCGCGATCTTCACCGAACACGACGGGCGGACCCTCCTGACGAACACGACGCGGTTCACCTCGAAAGCGGACCGCGACGGGATGATCGAGAGCGGGATGGAAGGCGGCCTGCGCGAGACCCACGACCGGTTCGCCGAGGTGCTCGCGAAGCTTGTGAAGCGTTAGATCCTCTGGCGCGCTCCTACTCGCGACGGCGCTCGTCGACGGGCCGCAGCAGGAGCGCGCCGAGCGCGTAGTAAACGAGCGCAAAGAGGAACGCGACGCGCGGGCCGAGCGAGAAGTCGAACGCGCCGACCCGGTCCATGGCGATGCCACCGATAGCGATCGCGAGCGGGCCCGCGGCGCCGGTGACCACGTTCGAGATGCCCATATACCGGCCGCTCGTGGCCTTGGGGACGATGTCCGTCATGAGAGCCCAGTCCACGGCGAGAAACGCTCCCGCGGCGACCCCGACTGGGATTACGAAGATGATCGCGATGACGATGTTCGGCGCGAGCGCGACGCCCAGCATTCCGACCGAGCCCAGCGCGCAGGTGAAATAGACGAGGGTTTTTCGGCCGAGGCGATCCGAGAGCTTTGCTGCCGGGAATGTCGTCAGCGCGGTGGCCACGGCGAGGAGCGCGGTCGCCACGATGATCCAGGTCCCGATCTCGGCATCGGACAGCCCGATAGATCGGCTCATGTAGAACAACATCAGGTCGGTCAGCGTGACGGTGCCCATGAGGACGAAAAGCCGCGATCCAAGCAGCCATACGAAGCTGCGCTCTTTGAGGATGTCGAGTCCCCAGGCGCTCGTTGCGACCTGGATCCAGGACTTGCCTTCGCGTGACGGCGCGACGCGCCCTTCGTCGACGGTGATGAGGGTGACGATCGCGGTGGCGAGCTCGAGGAGGCCGAGGCCGATCGTCGCTATCACGAAGTCGCCGGTGAAAAGACCGACCGAAGCGATGACGACACCACCGATCCGCCCGAGCACGATCATGAGGCCCATCAGTCCGCTCGCGAGGCCGACCTGGAACGCTGGAACCAGATCCGGCACGTACCCTTGGAACGGACCCTGTGCGAAGTTCGAGGAGATCTGCAGAAGGACGACGAAGGCGATAACCGAGACGTAGGTATTCGAAGTCGCGATGCCGGCGAGGAAGACCACGTCGAGCACCGCGCCGATCAGGATGTACGGCTTGCGCCGGCCCCACCGCGTGGCGGTGTAGTCCGAGATCGTGCCGATCGTCGGCTGCACGAGGATCGCAACGATCGCGCCGAGCAACGTGAGAAGCGCGAGTCCGGATCCGGCGTTCTCCTTTCCGACGAGAGCGTCCATCCGGCGCTGGAGGATCACGTTGTTTAGGCCGCCCCAGATCGCGTTGATGCCGAACCAGTAGATGGAGAGCTGGAAGATCTGGAAGACCGGCATCGCGCCGAGCGGCCGACCCGTCGTCTGGGCCTGAGTTGTTGCGACCCCCACGGCGGAAGTATCCGCAGTTCGGCAACCTCCTTGCACGGACAGCCTCGTGCCCATGATCGCGGGCCGTTACGAGACCGTAGAGCGCATCGGAGGCGGCGGTATGGCCGACGTCTTCCGGGCGCACGACCGCACGCTCGACCGCGAAGTCGCGGTGAAGCTAATGCGGCCGGCCTTCGCCGCAGATCCCGAGTTCTCCGAACGGTTCCATCGCGAGGCCGAGGCTCTGGGCGCGATCGACCACCCGAACATCGTGCGCGTGCTCGACTACGGGGCGAGCCCGGACGGTCCCTTCATCGTCATGGAGCTCGTGAGCGGTGGAACGCTGCGGGATCTCATGCGCACCCGCGGCCGCGTCGATCAGTACGCGGCCGCCGAGATCGTGGCCGCGATCGCCGACGGCCTGGAGGCGGCACACATCCGCGGCGTGCTGCATCGGGACTTGAAGCCGGACAACGTCCTGCTGGATGGCGATGGCCGTCCGAAGATCGCCGACTTCGGGATCGCGCGCCTCGCGGCCGCCACGGCGATCACGCGAACCGGTGAGATCCTCGGCACGCCGCAATACCTGGCGCCAGAGCAGATGAGTGGTGATGTCGTCGACGAGCGCGCGGACGTTTACGCGCTCGGCGTGATCCTGTACGAGATGCTCACCGGAACGCAGCCGACCGGCGGCACCACGCCGTCCGAGATCGTGACCCGTCGCCTTCGAGTGGACCCGCGGCCGCCCTCGCGGCTTGTCGCGCTCGCTCCGACCCTCAACGCGCTGGTGTTGCGAGCCCTGGCGCGCGATCCCGCACGCCGAATCCGCCGCGCCGCCGATCTCCGCGCCGAATTGCTCGCGATCAGGCCGCCCGCGCCTCCTGCGCCCTCACGAGCGCCGGCCGTTCGCATGCGATGGCCTTCGCCCGCACTGGTCCTCGCCGTTGTCAGGCCGGTCGTCGCATTTAGCCGCGTTGTCGCGGGACGCGTCCGCCGAGCGGCCGACCTCCGTGTGGTCTTGCCGGTGATCAGGTTGCCCGCGCTGCCCCGTGTGGCAGTTGCGAGAATCCGCTTGCCATCGTCTGCGCCACTTGCGGCTGGCTTCGCGCTGCTCGCCGCGTCCATCGGCGATGAAGCCCGCGACATCCGGCGCCGAGTTGCTTTCGTTGCCAGTAGGCCGCCGACCCCGCCCGTGACGTCACGTGCACGGGTCGGGCCGTCGCGTCGGCGATCGGTAGGGCCTCTCGCGGCTGCTCTCGCGTTGCTCGTGGCATTCATCGGTGGAAGCCTCGTGCTCGCCGGGCCGCGGCCGATTGCGGTCGCTCCGGTGGCGACCGCGACGCCCGCTTCGACCGCGGCGGTCCTTGCGAGGACCACCAGTTCAGCGCCGACGACTCCGTCGCAGCCCACCGTGGAACCGACCCCTGACCCCACGACGGCGCCGACGGTCGCACCGACCGTCGCCCCCACGCCCGCGTCGGTCGTCGCGACGAC
>JALYSZ010000051.1 GCA_030854525.1 Chloroflexota bacterium
GCTCCATGCCGCGTGCTCATCCGCGCGGGTCTGCTCGACCACGTCGGACCGCATCTCGCGGATCTCGGCTGGCGCGGTCAGGTGGCTGTCGTGAGCGACGCGCCGACGGCCGCTCTCTACGAACGCGACCTCTTGCGATCTCTGGCATCAGTCGGTCTGAAGGCCGTGACCCTGCGCGTACTCGCCGGCGAGCGCGGCAAGCAGCTCGCGATCGCCGCCCGCTTGTGGACATCGCTCGCGAGCCACCAGATCGGCCGCGACGGCGGGATCATCGCGCTTGGAGGCGGCAGCGTCGGGGATGTCGCGGGGTTTGTGGCGGCGACGTACCTGCGCGGCATCCGCATCGCGCAGGTCCCGACGACGCTCCTCGGCATGGCCGACGCGTCGATCGGCGGGAAGACCGCGATCGACATCCGCGCCGGCAAGAACCTCGTCGGCGCGTTTCACTCGCCAGACGCGGTCTTCGCCGACCTCGCCGTTCTCGCGACGCTTCCCCCGCGCCAGCTGTCGTCGGGACTCGCGGAGGTCACGAAGTGCGCGTTCCTCGCCGATCGCGAGTCGGTCGCGCAGCTGCAGCGCTCGCTCGAGAGGGTCCGCGCCGGCGATCTCGGCGCGATCCTGGCGGCGGTCGCGATCGCGGCCGAGGTGAAGGGCGGCATCGTGAGCCGGGACCCGCGCGAGTCTGGCCTCCGCGAGCTCCTCAATTTCGGCCACACCATGGGCCACGCGTATGAGGCCGGGTCGGCCTATCGGGTCACGCACGGAGAGGCGGTGGCGGTCGGCATGGTCTACGCGACCGCCCTCGCGGAGAAGCTCGACCTGACCGCGCCCACCCTTCGGCCAGCGCTCGAGAACCTGCTTCAGCGTGCAGGCCTCCCGACGCGCGCGCGGCTTCCGAAGGCCGCGTGGAGCTACGTGCTCCGCGACAAGAAGGCCCGTGGCGGAAAGCTCCGCTGGATCCTGCCGCGCCGCATCGGGCGCTTCAGCGAGGTCACCGACGTCGGCGAGCCCGACCTTCGCGCCGCGGCGCGCGTGATCGACGGCGCCGCGTGAAGCTCCTCTTCATGAACGGGCCGAACCTGAACCTTCTCGGCACTCGCCAGCCGGAGATCTATGGGAGCGCGACGCTGAAGGAGGTCGAGACGCGGTGCCGAGAGCTCGCGCGCGAAGCCGGGTGCGACCTCGTCGCGTTCCAGTCGAACCACGAGGGCGCACTCATCGACTTCCTGCAGCAGCATCGCGACGCGCGAGGTGCGATCATCAATCCCGGCGGGCTCGCGCACACCTCGATCGTGCTGCGCGACGCCGTGGCGGACTCCCCGTTCCCGGTGGTGGAGGTTCACATCAGCGAGATCGCCGCGCGCGAGGAGTTCCGGAGGAAGAGCTACCTGACCGAGGTGACCGAGGCGCAGTTCATCGGCAAGGGCGTTGCGGGATACGAGCTGGCCCTACGCTGGCTCATCGAGGAGACGAAGAAAACGTGATCAGTGCCGGGGAGATCAAGCGCGGGATGACCATCGAGGTCGACGGCGTCCTGTACCAGATCGTCGAGTTCCAGCACATCAAGCTGGGGCGTGGAAGCGCGCAGATGCGCATGAAGCTGCGCAACGTCCGCAAGGGCGACCTCGTGGAGAAGACCTTCCAGGCCGGCGACCGTTACCAGCGGGCGCGCCTCGATCACCGCAACGTGCAGTTCATGTACAAGGACGGCACGCACTATCACTTCATGGACACGGCGACGTACGACCAGATCGCGCTCGACGACGACCAGCTCGGCGACGCGACCGACTACCTCACCGACGGGATGACGGTCATCTTGAGCGAGTACGAGGGCTCGCCGATCGGCGTCGAGATGCCCGCCTCCGTGGTCATGACCGTCACCGAGACGGACCTCGGACTGAAGGGCGACACGGCGACCGGCGCGACGAAGCCGGCGACGCTCGAGACGGGGCTGCGGGTGAACGTGCCGCTCTTCGTCGAGCGTGGCGACAAGATCAAGGTCGATACGCGGACCGGTGAGTACCTCGAGCGCGCCTAGCCGGGTCCTTCGCGTCGGCCAGGTCGTGACGCGCCTGGCCGCGCACATCCAGTCGGGCGATGAGTTCAAGGATCTCTGGATCGAAGGCGAGGTCGTACAGGCGCGAAGCTCGCCCGTCGGTCACGTGTACTTCACGCTCCGCGACAACGTCGGCCAGCTCCAATGCGCGCTGTTCGCGATGAAGGCGGCGCAGATCGCGCTGACGCCCCGCGACGGCAACAAGGTGCTCGCGCACGGCTACATCGAGCTGTACCCGAAGGACGGCCGCTGCCAGCTCATGGTCGACGACGTCCGCCCGGCCGGGGCCGGCGACGCGTATGTGCGCTTCGAGGCGCTGAAGCGCCGTCTCACGGCGGAGGGCCTGTTCGCGGTCGAGCGCAAACGCGCGCTGCCGACCGCGCCGCACCGCATCGGTGTGGTTACGAGCCCGATCGGCGCGGTGTGGCACGACATCCAGACGATCGTGGCGCGGCGCGACCCGCGGGTGGAGCTCATCCTCGCGCCGGCGCAGGTGCAGGGGATCGGCGCCGTCGAATCGCTCATCGCGGCGCTCGACGGCCTCGCCCAGATCCGCGACCTCGACGTGGTCATCCTCGCGCGCGGTGGAGGCGCTGCGGAGGACCTCGCGCCGTTCAACGACGAGGCGCTCGTGCGCGCGCTCGCACGATTCCCGCGGCCGGTGTGCTCCGGCGTCGGGCACGAGACCGACGTCACGCTGGCCGATCTCGCGGCGGACATGCGCGCGCCCACACCGTCGGCGGCGGCGGAGCTCGTCGTTCCCGATTCGGGCGGCGAGCAGCTCCGCGCGGCCCGTGCTTGGCGGCGTGTTGCCGGTCGCCTGCGCGAGCGTGTCGATGAGCGACGTCGTCGCCTCGAGACCGCGCGGCGCATGCT
>JALYSZ010000068.1 GCA_030854525.1 Chloroflexota bacterium
CGCCCTCAACCTCCTCGCCCGGTCCGATCGGGTCGTATCCTCCCTTTGCCTCGACATCCTTGAGGGCCTTCCAGATATCGTCGATGCCCGCGCACACGTGGCAGGTCTCGTTGCCGTAGGTCCGCCCTAAGCGCTCGTCCTCGGCGTGGCTGGCCTTGTCGTGCTCCTGCTCGAGCGTGAGCAGCCAGCCTCTCACGAGGCGGGCGAGGCGTCCCCACTCCTCGCTCACTTCGACTCGCCCTCCTGCTCGGGGTCGTCGGGGAGGCCCAGCAGCTCTCGTCGCGCCCTCGTGATCTCCGCCGGCTCGGGTACCGGCTCCCGCTCGCGCGCGATCTCGATCAATTGTCCTCGGTAATAATCCGAGTCCGCCATCCACCAGTCGAGCTCGCGGAGGTTCTTCTGGGCCTCGTGCTCCAGTTCGGCGATCCGCTCCTCGGCCTCGGCCAGCTTCTCCTCGGCCTTGCCGAACTTCTCGGCGAGGTCTTGGGCGACGTTGGTCATCTTCACGAACTCCGTTCGCAGCACCTGCTCGCGCCCGAACGCGGCCTCGCTGATCTCGGCCTGTGCGAGCGCGGCCTTGTTGGTGGCTTCGAGTTCCTGCCGGAGCTCAGCGATCTTCGCTTCGAGGTCCTTGGTCCGCGCGATCGCCGGCTTCTTCTTCTTCGCGCTCATTTCGCCGCCCACGCCGCGTCTCGCAGCATCTCCACTATCTGGTTGCGGAAATTGTCCGACTGCTCGACCCAAAATTCGATCTCGGCCCTTTCCGCGCGCACCTGCGCCTCGAGCTCAGCGATCCTGGCCTCCTGCGTACCAGCGGCCTCCATGAGCTCACGGTTCTTTCGCTGCAGAGGCAGGATCATGTCTAGGAGCTTTTCAATTTCCTGGGCGCCCCGCTCGCGGTATTCGCGGTCGGTCGCGACCATTTTCTCGGCCAGCAGAGCCCGCTGCTTCCAGTTCGTCTTCTTCTTCGCGCTCACTTCGGCCACTCGTTCTTCGGGAGCGTGACTAGCGCTGACGCCACTGGTAACCAGCGCCGACGGGGTAGATCCGCCTCTGCCGCCTCGGCGTGATGGTGGTCCGTGATATCGCAGATGTCGCGTCGATGCAGGGCATACGTGAGCTTGGTGATCCAAAGATCATGGTCGAATCCGTGGGCCGACACATGCAGAGTGCGCACAGACCAGGACTTGAACCAGCGATAGAAATCCTCTTCCTCTTGCTTGTTCCAGGTGAGCTGGACGTACCAGGGTTCTGGCTTCTCGGGCAGGAGCTGTGCGTCCTTCACCGACAGGCCTTTGCGTCGCACCATCTCGGCGTACACGCGGACCTGATGGTCGCTGCCGGTCTTCTTCTTCGGAGAGGTCATCGCTCGTCCCTCTCCTGCAGCGCAACGTCGGCGGAACGGAGAGACAACTTATCCCGCATCCGTCCGCGCAGCTCGGCGAACAGGAGGTGCGCAGTGGCGGTCAGATCTGGCAGCGAGGGAAAGAGGTGCAGACCTGGCGCAGACCGCAGGTCGGCCAGCATGTCCTCCATCGTTTCGTCGATCCCCCGATCCAAGACCCAGTAGGCCTGCTTCGGGCTCAGCCACTCATGCAGTCGTCCGGGTCGCTCGCTTTCGGCGTTCTCGAGCGACTGGTGCGCCGTGAGCAGCTTCTCCCAGGGCGTGGGCTCTGGCTTTGCTGGCGCGCGCTTCGTCTTCGCGGTCCGCTTAGCCACGAAGCCGCTCCTCGGTGTCTGGATGCATCGGTCCGGGAGCGGGTACATCGCGCTCGGGATTCTGGTAGTGGGGCGCATCCTCTTCGGCGGTAACGAATAGCGTCACGCCGTCCCGCGTGTCGTAGCTGATCGTGCATGCAGAGACGGGCGGACTTCCGTCCAGCTTCGCCATGAGTGCGCGGAGGTTGCGCCGCGAGAGCACGACCCGAACGATCCGCTCCGACAGTTCCAATCTCATGCTCTGCACTTTACGTAGCGATGAAGACGCTGCTAGCCATCGGGTGGGATCGGCCCGTTGGCGGCGGCTCGGACCTACTCCGCCAGGACTCAGCGGCCCTCAACGTCGGCGCACGCTGAGAGATTCCCGAAGGACTCCCTTTGGCGGCGTGGGGCCGAACACTCCCGGTCATTTTCGATTCAGGCACGTCGTGGCTAGGGTCGCCCTCAGCGCGTTCCGCGCGCGGCAACCCATACGGGCGGCGAACACATAACAACCGCAAAGCGAAAGGAGGATGAGATGGCAAACCGAGCAATCAGTCGCGGCGGTTCTCGCCACGTCGCCCCCCGACCAGAAGACACGCGTGGTCGTGTGACAAGAAGGACAGGTCTTGCTGGGATTGACCGTGCTGGACTACCAGGCGCACGAGGCCTCGCTTGTGAAACAGCCGCCGACTCGAACACATAAGAGATTGTGGCCAGAAAGGCAACTACGCTTACGCGCTACGGGCGTCCACACGCACGCTTCTATGACGGCTGACCGTTTCCGTCACGCTGGTGCGTCATTCAGTTGTGCTCGAGGGGTGGTCTATTAACGAGGACGCTTCCCTGGACGACCGTTGGACGACTCTTTACGCGGAGGCCCGTCCGCTCCTTTACCGCGGGGCGGCGCTGATGGTTGGTAGCGCCGACGCAGAGGAGGTCGTGCAAGAGGTCTTCGAGCGTGCGATGCGCAATCGTGGGTTCTTCCAAGAGATTAGGGAGCCCATCGCTTGGCTTCGCACGGTGACCGCGCGCCGCGCCCTCAGTCGCTTGCGGCGTGGGCGCCTGTGGGAGCGTTTGAAGGTCGGGCTTAGGCCCGAGATGGACAGGGAGCCGTGGGAGCGCGCCGATCTCGCCCTGGCGTTGCGGCGACTCTCGGATCGCGATCGGGTCGCCCTGACCCTGCGCTACTACCAAGACGCCAGCTACGAGGAGATCGCGGCGGCGCTCGACATGGCGGTCTCAAGCGTGGGGCCACTACTGACGCGAGCCCGCGCGCGCGTTCGGGAGGCGCTCACATGAAGACGTTCGAAGACGGCGAGCTCTCGCGTCAATTCCAGACCCTGGCGGCTGAGATTCCTGTCCCCGCCGCAAGCCTGCGCCGGAAGGACCCGGGTGTTGGCTGGACGCCCATTCTCGCCGGCGGCGCCTTGGTCGCGGTTGTGATCTTGGTGCTTGCCGTCGTGGTCCAGGGCCTCCGCTCAGGCGACGCGTCCGTGGGCGCGAGCCCCACGCCGGCCGTGTCGGCCTCGCCAGCGAGGAATGCCGAGCTCGCTTTTCCGGACCTGACCCTCCTTGCCGGCACGGCCGACGGCTTCGTATACCGGAGCGTCTCTAGCAGCGCCGCGGCGATCCGGGCGGACGCGTGCCAATCGCAAACGGTGCTGGGGCTCCAACCGTCGCCGAGCGGTCAGATGGTGTTGGTCGTCTGTGGCGGAAGGACCGAGGGGACACTCGTGGTCCTCGACAGCACGACGCTGGCGCGCCGCGCCGGTCCGCTGCCCAGCGTGCCGCGGGACGACGTGGCGGCATGGTCACCTGATGAGAGTGCGATCGCCTTCTTGCAGACCGGCCGGTGCGACCCGCTGCAGCCCGTCTGCTCGGTGCACCTCGCACTGTGGAATCTGAGCGACAGCAGCACACGGATCATTCGCCCCGACGAACCGCTAACCATGAATGTCCGGTGGTCGGCCCTGGGCCTTTCGGTCTCGTTCCCTCAGGGTCCGCAGCCGGGGACGTTGCTTTGGGACGGGCAGGCGTGGCACGCATACTCGACGCATCGCTTGTGGGTCGCGAATGCGTCGCGGCGCGCGCTCCTCGTAGAGGCAGGCGCGGGCTCGATCGGCGGACGCGTGTGGCAGCGCGACGGTGATCAGGAGCGCCTGCTCACGCAGGGCCTCACCGACACGGAGTATCCGCTGGCGTTGCTCGACAACGGCCGCGCCGCGGTCTGGCGTGACGAGGCTCGAGCTCCGGGTGGATCCGTCGTCATCTACAACGACTCGACGATCGAACATCTCGTACCGGTGCAGGGTTTCTGCGGCTCCGCCCAGCGGGTCGGGCGTTGGCTCGTCTGCACCAAGTCGGGCTCGAACGCGCTTGCCTACTCACTCGATGACAACCAGTTCGCCCGCCGGCAAATCACGGGTCTGCCGAACTTCAACGCGCTCACTGCGCTGCCAAAGACGTGACCGGCCGGGACGCGCCGGAGTTGGTTCGGCGCGTCCCGATTGATTCCGATCCTTAGGCGATCAGCAGACGAAGTTGCCCAGGCACCACAAGTAGGCGTCGAGTTGCTGCCAGTTGTAGAAGGCGTTCCAGACCTTGTCGCCGTTCGCAGCGGCAGCCTCGTAGACATATGGTCCGGTCGAGAGGCTCGCGTAGATGTCGTGCATCCGGCAGTGCGAACCGCGCAGGTCGTACATGTCTCCGGCGTTCATCCACGGCGGTGGATTGCCGGGGACGATGTCCGCGCGATTGGTGCAGAAGTTGTCGTTGAGTTGCCAATCGGCGTACCTCGTGCCCGTGATCCCCCAGCAGCGTCCGATGAAGCCGGAACAGTCGACGCCATCGGTGCACGACAGCGTCACCGCGTCGGTGTTGCCGGCCTGCAGACCAGCGCTCATCGAGCTTTGAAAGCCCGAGTTGTCAGCCCAGCCGCCATAGGAATAAGGGAACTGCCAGTACTGACCCTGGGCGGTGATGTAGGCCGGGAAGGTGCCGCCGCAGGTGTTGGTGCCGCCGTGGCTCGTCGCGATGTTGGCCCAAGTGCACCACCACGGATAGTTGTAGTAGTTGTTGTAGGCGATGTTGGTGCAGTTGCTGCGACAACCCGGGATCGCCTGCACGGCCGCGGCCGCGCCGAGCTCCGGCAGACGAAAGACCGACGGAAGCGCCGCAAGCGTGCGTGTCCACTCGAGCGCAACGATTCGCGTGGTGGCTTGCTCGGTGAAGAGCGCGAAGGCGTCGCCGTTGGGTGCAATCGTCACCGCACGGGTCGGATTGGTGGTGCGTCCGCGCACCGGAACTCGCGCAACGCCGGCCGGTGAGCCATTAGGCGCGAACCGATGCACGGTCAGATCCACACCGATCCCTCCGTTCGCGACGTTCATCAACTCAGTCATCACAACGTAGAGTTTTCCGCCGTCATCCCGGCCGACGGGAACGGCTGACCCTAACGGCCCCGTGGTGTGGAGATTTGCCCTCGTCGAACCAAACTCGACGTGAGCGGCATGGCGAAGGATGGAGTTAGACGAGTACGCGACCCGCGCGCGTCCGTCAGGGTCCGGGAAGGCGCTGTCACGTGAGCCGCGGCCGTCGTCGAGGCCGTACGAGTACGCGTCCTCCTCGAGCACAGCGACGCGGTTATTGTTTGGCCCCACGGCCAAGCCCGACGCTGAGCGCCGGCTCTCGGGAGGAAGGGGGTGCGAACGCACATAGCTGCCTACGACCTCGAGGATCTGATCGCCCGCGGCATCCAGAACGAAAAGATTGCCGTTGCTCTCGAGAATGTCGCGCGGGTATACGGCCTTGTCCAAGGGAATCAGCTGCGTGATCGAACTGCCTCGAACGATCGCGATGCGCCGGTTGAGAGTGTCGAGAACCGCAATCGAGCCGTCGCGCCGCGCGGCGAGTGCATTGGAGCCATCCGGCACCATGCCGGCGGACGTACGTAAGCCGAGCTCCTGACCACCCGAGCCCGCCGCGAACGCCGCGATCGTCGTCGTGTTTTGCAGTGCAGATCCACTTTGGCTCCAAGTGAGGAGTTGCGCGGCACCGCGGAAGACTTCGGGAGTCGCTGCGCTGAAGAGGGTGGTGGCGCCGAGCGCGGAAGCTGCCTTCAGGATGGTACGCCGACGTGTTCCCATCGGTTTTTGCCCTTCTGAACCAGGCCGAATACAGGAACGGAGTTGCGCAGGTCTGGGCCACCGTCGACTCTGCGGTCAGCCGGTTAAGTGTCAACACACAAGGCCGTAACGAGCGCCGCCGATTTAGTAACTGGCCTCGCTGTCTAGCAGCACTAAGGTCGTGCTAGACAAGACAGGGTTCTGCGACGGAAGCTCGACGCCTGTGAGTTTAGAGACCGGCCGCGGAGGGCGCGGCGCTCACGATGATGAGCAACAACAGCAGGCGGAACGGCCAGTCGCCCAGCAGTGTGGGCAGGACGCGGGCCGAATACCGCTCAGCCTGGGGCAGGAGGAACGCCGCTGAAACTGGCAACGCGATAGCCAGGATCGCGACGTGGGCGCCGAAGAAGGCCGCGTAGAACGTCTCGAGCTGATCTGCTGGATCGGTCATGCGCGGACGAGCCTAGCCACGAAGACGCTCCTCGGTGTCTGGATGCATCGGTCCGGGACTGGGTACGTCGCGCTCCGGATTGCTGTAGTGGTGCGCGTCCTATTCGGCCGTAACGAGCAGCGTCACTCGGTCACGCGTCTCGTAGCTGATCGTGCAGGCCGAGTCGGGCGGACCTCCGTCGAGCTTCGCCATGAGTGCGCGGAGGTTTCGCCTCGAGAGCGCGACCCAAACGATCCGCTCCGACAGTTCCAATCTCATGATTTGGACTCTACGTAGCGATGACGAATCGTCTAGCCATCGGGCAGTGAGCGCGAATGCAGTCGTACGGTGCTCGGACGCGTCGGCCAACTCGCTCATGCCGCTCGCTCTCGCAGCCAGCCGAGAAACGGACGTGCCTCCCAAATTCCATCAACTGGTAATGGTTGCCATGGCAACCCCGACTTGATGCCTTCAAATGCGAAAGCAAGAAGGAGCGCGTGTTCCGGTCGGGGCACGATGCGAACGATCCCCGCGCGTCCACGCTCCCGAACTGTTCCGCGGCGCGTGAGCTGCGGACCGCCGTCTCGGGTCACGTAGAGCTTCTGAAAAACCGCGTCCGCGAGGCGGCGCTGCTGGACGTTGTCTGCCTTTGACCAAAGGGCGAAGAGATCGAGGACGGTTGCCTGATCGGTCTCGGTAGGTAGTTCGGGGACGGGCGGCAGAGCGTCGATCTTCGCCAAGACGGATTGGCGTTCGCGTTGCCACAGGGGCTCGGCCTTAAGGGGATCATCCCCGTAGGCGCCGTGGCGGAAGCCGAAGTCGAACCTACCGAGGTCTTTCTGGTAAGCGGCAAGCAGCGTGTCGCGATCGGGCGCGCCCTGCTTCTGATCCCGCTCCGCGAGGTAGCTGGAAATAGTCTCGACCGCCGCGTCGGGGAGGTGCGCTTGTGCGAAGAGCGCTTGCAGCTGCCGGACGGCGGCGCTTTGAGGAAGCGTGTAGGTGGTCTCGATGCTCGCGGCGCAGCAGCCGATGCCTTTGGCGTGTTCGTACGACTCGTAGCCGCCTTTGGTGCACCCGGGACGGCCCCAGAAGTGCGCCTCGCAGAGTTCGCCGCCGGGCAGCGTTTCCCCGCAACGCAGCAAACGGGCGAGGACGTACTCGTGCCGGTTGCGCTCGCCGCTGCGTCGCCGAAGGGCACGGTCAGCGAGGAGGTCCTGGAGCAGCTCGAACTGAGATGGGCTGACGACCGGCTCGGCTTTGCCCTCGACGCTGTCGTAGGAGTCCTTGCCGCTGCCTTTGGCGCCCACCTTGCCGATACGCCAAGCGCCCTTTGCCAGGGGGTGCGTGAGCATCCGATGCACGCGCTGCTTGGTGAAGCGCCTTCCATTCTCAAGGCGGTAGCCCTCGGCGTTGAGCAGTTCTGCGATCGAGGCGAGCTTGAGCTTGTCGTTCTCCAGCGCGATTTGGAACGCGCGCTTGACCGTGCCGATCTGCGTCGGGTCATGCTCGGGGCCGTGGGGGCCATGTTGCCATCCGAAGGGGACCTGGCCCACAAACTTGCCGGCCTCGCGGCGCTCTACCACCGATTTCTTGACGTTCTCGGTCAGCGTGCTGATGAAGCCTTCGGCTTTGACCAGCTCGTTGGTGAGTCGGTCCTTCCAACCGAAATCCAGTCCGGACACGGTGTCGTCGTCGCAGAAGAAGACGTACACGCCGCAAGCAATTAGCTCGTAGATGTAGAGCCATCCCATCATCGCGTTGCGGGCGAAACGATCGACGCGGCCAACCAGGAGGACTTTGAACCGGCCCGAGCGCGCATCGACGCGCATCTTCATGAAGTCAGTGCGGATGATTTTGCCTGTGGCCGTGATGTGATCTTCGTACCTCTGAGAAGGCTCGCTCAGCCCGTAACGCTCGACCGCGCGGCGAATGTCACGGCGCTGGGAGGGCGGGCCGTAGCGGTCGCGCTGGCGACCACTGGACACCCGGACGTACTCCGCCGTCGGAAGCCCCACGAGCAACGCGCGGGCCTCGGTGTGCGGTAGCTCAAGGATCGTGGCCGTGGCGATCTTGCGGAGGATTGCTTCCATGCGCGCGAAGACTTCCCCATCGGCCTCGGGGAGTGGCTCGAGGAGACTCGAGCCGGTCGGACTGGCGGCAAGCGTCGGCCAACTAATCACCACCAGTCCGTACCCCCTTAATTCCGCCCGCCTCACCAATCTGGTGACGTTGTCGGGAGTCGACCGGCAAATCGCCTGGCGGGACGGCATCCGGCGGGGCTTCCGGTGGGCTCGGTTCAGTCCGGCGCGGCGGCTTGCCTTGAGTGCGATGCCTACCGGCCGTGATCTCCGCACAGAGGTCGGCGATCAGCCGCAGCAGCGCGTCGCTGCGCTCGAGGGCGGCGGCCAGTTCCGGCCTCGACTCCTTATTAATAGGGTTGGGGTCGGCTGCGGAGCCATTAATAGGAGTGGTCAGTGGTTCCTCTGGCTGGGGTCGGCTCAGATTGGGCAGCTCGAGCGTCGGGAGACGGACCTGGCCGGGCAGTGGCCGCGGCTTCATTGGTCCAGCACCCCGGGGTTCAGGCCCGCCGCCGCCGGCGTGACGTGAACTTCCCCACTCGGGTGTGCGGGCGGGAGTGCGGGGTCGAGGTGAAGTTGAACAGTGAGGAATGCGAGTAGGCGGAAAAGTAGGACCAGATACGCGGCGTAGGCGGGGGCGTCGCGCCGTGGGTCCTCGTGACGCGTGTTGCCCGACTGGGCGACCGGATCCGGCCCCTCTCTTCGGCCTGGCCGCCGGATGCGAAGTCTGTGATTTCCCAAATTGGGTTCCTTCCTCGGTAGCGACCATGAGCGCTACCTAGCGAGAACCCTACGAACGCGAGCGCCAAAGGGAAATCATCGGTGACGACTATAGTCTACAAGTACTAATTGAAGACTATAGTCTGCACGCGGTTTTACGGTCGATTGAGGTCGATGATGCGACGCCGGCTTCTCTCGGATCAGGAAGGAGTCCTATGATGACCAACTCACGTCGCGGTTTCGGCGTCGTCCTCGCACTGGCAGTCGTTTCACTCGCGTGTGGCTCCGCCGTCCCGACTGGCGTGAGCACTGGGGCCCCGACCAGCTCAAGTGAACCGACACTCTCTTCGCCCGCTGGGAATCCATGCCCGACCGCGAACCCACGGCCCGGGCCCACGACAGCGGCGCCTCTGCGGACTCCCGTCGGCGCCTTCGCCGGCAAGAACGGCGGCAGCGTCGTGTTCGCGATCGTCGAGTCGGTCGACGCGGGGGCCCAACTGTTCGTCGTGACGTTTCCCAACTCGAGCACCGGCGGGCTCGCAGCCGGGGCGCCGCCCACCGTGCGGGCGACGCTTCGCGTCACGAGCGCTTCGGTTCTGCAGCAGGTAGCGGCGAGAAAGACTCGACTAGTAGCCGGGCTGACCCCAGCTTCGATGGCCTTACCGCTTGGTCCGGGCGCACCTGCGGTTCCGGCGAAAGCTCCGGTCGTGCTAATCGGCGTCGACGAGTGCGGCCTGGAGATTCAACACACCGCGACGGTCAATCAGGCGGCGGCCGCCGGCTCAACCGAGTGGGCATTGGCAGCTCCATTGGGTCGCGCATTTCCAGCTGGAGCGAATGTCGTGGTCGCCGAGGTTAAGGCGCTTCAACTCAGTGACCTCCAGTCCGGCGACACATTGATCGGGACCAGCGGTCAACTGCTCTTCGGGCTCGTGTTTGTTGGCTCCGCACCCGACTTCGTCTTGACGCGTTTGCTGCGCGCTTGTAAGGACGACCCATGTCCGCGACTAGCGCTGTAGGTGCATCGCATGGTCGCTGGCCACAGGCTCCGTCCCAGTCTTTTCGAGCTCACCGATGGCGTCGGATTTTTCAGGATTCGCTCGATTGGCATTCTCTCGGGATCACCGCTTTTGCGATCTCGAGATCGAGCGTGTGCTCTCGGGGGTTATCGACGATCCCTGCGGACCGGCGAGAGGAATCGAGCGCCAGTGCCTGAGTGCCGTCAGGCATTTACGAAACGTTGTATTGAGGCGAAACGCCAGCGTCTCTACGCTGCGTCCGCCTTGAGACGAGCTATTCCGGTCTAGGATGGAGCGCTCCAGATGCCGGCCAATTCCGACGACAGTTCGGTGCTGCGCCCGAAGACCCAGATCCTAGATACGACGAGCAATCGTGAACTCCGGTGTGACGCCTGCGGCCGATCGATTGAGCGCGGCGCTCTCATCCGCATCACGATCTATATCGCGTCCGCACTACGGAATCGCGTAACTCACCGGCCCGGGTGCTCCGAGGCGCCCCTGTCCAAGTCGACGTGATCTACGGTCTCCGACCTACAAGGCAGTCCCTGCCCTAAGCCGAACGTGGCAAAATCGGAGAAGTCAGAGCGGTCGGAGCCCCACGGGTCGCATCGATAGCGGGGCCTTCTCCTCGCCCTCAAACCCGTCGGAGTGCCGATCGCAGACAGACAGGATCTGCAGTGTGACGTGCGCGGCGAGGGGAACCCGTCCGCGCGGCACCAGGTCCACGCTCACCAGCCATCCGCCGGGGTCGCGGCAATCCATCACCGCGCAGACATTGGGGTCCGCCACCCAAACAGGCTATCCCGATTGGCAAGCGCGCTGGGCTTGACAGTATGTGTTTGCGCGGTCATCGATCAGGGCGTGTGACCGAACCGAGGCGACCGAGACTGATGCTGGACGCCATTGCCGACGCAAGACTGCTGCGGGCGATCGACATCCTTGGCGCCGAGCAATTTGCATACGCGCTGTTGCTTGCGGACCGAGACCTCGACCGTATTGCTGCGCTCGTTGGCCCAAGCCGGTGGTCCGAAATCGCCCGCGTCCTCGCCACGAGGGTCCGAATCGCTGATGCCGAAGCCGCGGAAAGCCAACTTCGCGCAGCCCTAGCTGAACCAGTCCGCTAGCCAACGCTGTCGTTGCGTTTGGTCGGTAAGTTGGAGTCGGTGGCCATTCTGTTCATCACCTGCGGGGTTCAAGGCTCGGGCAAGACGACGCTGGCGCAGCGGCTCGAACGGGAGCACCGCGCCGTTCGACTGACCGCAGACGAGTGGATCCTCGCTCTTCATCCGGTGGAGTCAGGAGATGAGATCGTCAGGCATCGCGAGCTTCGTGAAATTGTGGAAGGGCTCCAGTGGCACGTGGCGATGCAGGTTCTGGCCGCCGGCGGCAACGTCGTACTCGACTGGGGCCTTTGGTCGCGCGAGGAGCGCGATCGATACCGGTCAGAGGCTCACGCACTCGGCGCGCGAGTTGTGCTCTGCGTCTTGGACCCGCCCCGCGAAGAGCTCTTGCGGCGTCTGGCAATCCGCAACGCTCAGCGACCCGATAGCACGTTTCGGATTTCCGAGCGCGAGCTTCTGGACGCTTTGGACCGGTTCCAACGGCCGACGCCAGAGGAGCTTGCACTGTTCGATCAGATATAGAGATCGTGCCGTGACGCAGTACGCCGATTCGGGCGCGTCGAATTCCAGGAGTTCAGGCGCCGCTCGGTGTGTCGGCTGGAAGTTGTTGGGCGCAATTGGCGCCGTTTGCTGCCAAGAGACATCCGACACGGTTGGCCAGCCTAGGGCAGCGGTCCAGTGGGCCTCAGGAGCCACAACTAAATCGGCTACTGCAGAACTTGAATCTCTCGCATCCATACCAATACGGCTTGTTCGGGCGTTGCCGTCTCTGCGATGCCAGCATCCGCGAGTAGCGATCTCAGACGGAGCGCTTCGTCGTAGGTCAGTCCAAGCCGCACTGCGATCGTCTGCCAAGCTGGCGGAGCGAGCGTGACTGGATCGGGCGGCAAGAAAACGCGGGGCGAGACCTGAAGCGCACGCGCGAGCTTGATAACTGACGTAAACGCCGGCGATGAGACGTTGGCTTCCCAGTTGGCGACTGTTTGACGGCTGACGCCGACGCGCTCGGCGACCGTGTCTAGTGACAACTGTCGGCCACGTCGAATTTCGCCGAGGACGACCCCGAGCCAACCCTCGCTAATGTTTTTGGCCATTGCTGCGCTCCCCGCCATGAATGTAAGGTTATTTAGCAGTTCGTGAGTGAGTGGCTAACATTCTGGTGGCAGGTCGTGCTCTACGGCGATGTGACCTTGCCACGGCTGGAGGGCCCGCTGCGATGTACGCTCGGAATTCGGGTCATGGCGCGGGCGAGGCGCCAGGGGAGCTTGACCAAGTGCTGAAGCCAGTGGCCGTCGAAGCGGCCCGCTATATCTGTCGGCGGCTGCCAAACGTGCCCAAAACGAGTTTCGTGAAGTATCTGTACCTAACGGATCGCGAGTACGCAGCCCGCCACGGCCACACGATGCTCGGTACCAAGTGGTGGCGTGAGGATCAGGGACCTCTTTCCTCGGCGATAACGAAGATGATCCGCGGCCCGGAGTTTCAAGTCGAAGAGTCCAAGACCGCGACTGCGAACCCACGCTTGGGGCACGTCGAGGTGGCCGACACACCGTTCGGCTACCTAGGATCTGCGGAAATGATCGTGATCGACATCGTCGTGAGCGAATTTGGGAGTCTGGACCAAGTGGAGCTCCTCGAGCGCGTTCATGCGCTGCCTGAAGTGCGTGCCGCCAAGCTGAAGGAGGAGATCCAGATCCCGGGCGGGGCACTCACGCCGGGTACGTTGGAGTACGTGAATTCCCTGACTGCGGAGTTGGCGCGGGAAAACGCGGCAGCGATCTACGACCTCAAGTTTTCGGAAGACAAGGCTGAGGCCGCCGAGCGGCGAGCCGAGGCGCGGGGTGGTGTTGCGGCCATTCAGTAGCGCAGACTTGGCGTGGTGCTAGGTGCGATTGCCTATCGACGGGGAAGCGTCTATCTAATCGATTTCCCTCCGCCGGACAACTCTCCGGCCATCCGCAAGTTTGCCCTGTGCGTTCAGGGCTCCGTGCTCCTTCACGGTAGGCGCGAGCGGTTTCTGGGGGCACTCGTGACGACGAAGAATTTGGAGAGCAAGTACCCGTGGGATGTACTGCTGTCACCCGCGGAGTCGCACAGCGCGACTGGCGCGCGCGTTGTGCTGAGCGAGCTGCACACGATCATGAAAGAGTGGGTGATCGAGCACAAGTACGACCTCACTCCGGAAACGATGCGCGCGGTGGACAAGGCTCTACTTGTCTCGCTCGGTCTCGTTGACTTGAAGCCGTAGCTGGCGCTGGCCTGACGGGAAGAGGAAAGCTCGAGGTAGGTCATAGCCCGAGCCGCCACGCCCGCGGTGGCGCAGCGCGAGGGATACGAGTGTCGCGCGCACGAACTTGTACATCGATGAGCCTCTTTCCGCGATCTCCTTCGCCACGCTCGCTGCAGCGAGTGGCCGGCGCTCCGTCGCCGGCTAGGTCACGTCGGTTCCAGCCTGCAGGCGAGCCGCGGATGGGGGGCGCGGGACCGTCCGCCGCAGTGCGTCGAGGGTCAGAGAGCGATGTCCCTTCCGCCAGACCAGCTGCGTGCGCGTCCGCGCGATGCGCGACGGGAGCGCATGCACCTTGATCGCGCCGTCGGCTCGCAAGGTACGCAGGGTGGATTGCGGAACGAATGCAACGCCCATCCCCGCTGCGACACACGCCACCAGCGCGTGATACGAGGCCGTCTCAATCACTAGGGTCGGTACGCAGTCGGCACTCGCGAACCACTCTTCGAGTCGTCGACGGTACGAACAGCCCGATGCGAATGCGACGACGGTCATCCGCTCGATGTCGCGCGCACTTCGTGCGCTGCGGACCGAGGGCGGCGTGATCAGAACGAGTCGCTCGTTAAAGACATGCTGTGCCTCCAGGTCGCGGGCCGGAAAGGGTTCGGCGACGAAGGCTGCCTCGAGGTCACCCGCGTGAACTCGAGAGACGAGCGCTGCGCTGGTA
>JALYSZ010000113.1 GCA_030854525.1 Chloroflexota bacterium
GATGTGATCCGTGGCCTTCGGGATCACCTGCGGGTCGAGGATGTTCAGCCGGCGGCGATCCGCCATAAACAGGCGCGTGTACTCGTCGGCGATCTCCAGGGGTGCCTTGCCGGCGCGCTCGGCGCCGACGGCCATCTTGTCCACGCCGGCATCGGCGTCGCCAACGATGTGGCCGACGTCCGTGATGTTCATGACCTGCTTCACGCGAAGCCCGAAGTACTCGAACGTTCGACGAACGACGTCGGCGACCAGGTAGCTGTACAGGTTCCCGATGTGCTGGCGGTCGTAGACCGTCGGACCGCAGTTGTACATGCCGACTTCACCGGGACGCAGCGGGACGAGCGGCTTCACCGATCGCGAGGCGCTGTCGTAGATGCGGAGGTTTCCGGATTCGAGCCGCTGGATCAGTTCTTCTCCTTGGCGCTAGTTCGTCGCCAGAGCCACCGCCAGCGCGGCGATCGCCTCGCCCGCGCCGATCTCGCCCAGGCCGTCATTCGTCTTCGCCTTGACGCTCACGCTCTCCGGCGTGACGCCAAGGCCGCGTGCGATCGCCTGACGCATCGCGGCAACGTGCGCGCCCAAGCGGGGCGCCTCCGCAATGACCGTCGCGTCGATCGAGACGACGGCGTAGCCCGCCTCGCGGACCTTCGATCCGACCTGACGCAACAGCTCCTGGCTGTCCGCGCCAGCGAAACGCGGATCGTCGCTCGGGAAGTGCGATCCGAGATCGCCGAGGTTCGCCGCTCCGAGGACCGCGTCCATGACTGCGTGAAGGAGGACGTCACCATCGGAGTGGCCAACGAGCCCCGTCGGGTGCTCGATCGCGACACCGCCCAAGATCAGGCGGTGGCCCGCCGCGAGACGGTGAATATCGTACCCGAGGCCGGCGCGCTGCGGCACGACTAGCGGATCTGCAACGCGGGCATCCCGACAAGGCCCTTAGCGACGAGCTCCCGCGCGTAGGCGAGGTCTTCCATCGTCGTGATCTTCAGATTGCGCCGTTCGCCGATGACCATGCGCACCGGTAGTCCGGCGGCACGGACAGCGGCGGCGTCGTCGCCGAAGGACCGATCCCGAACCGCGACGCGCGCACGCTCGAGGACCGAGCGCTGGAACACCTGAGGGGTCTGCACCGACCAGAGACCTTCGCGCGCGACCTCCTCGATCGCGACGCCGGCTTCGTCCGCTCGGCGCACCGTATCCGCCAGGGGCAGGCCGGCAACCGCGCTCCCCTCGGCCCGGGCGATCTCGACACAGCGCCCGAAGAGCGACGGCGGTACGAACGGCCGGGCCGAATCGTGGATCGCGATCACCTCGGCGTCGGAAGCCGCCGCCAGCGCGGCCCAGCTCGACTGCGTTCTGGTGTCGCCGCCCGCGACGACGCTCGCGTCCGGAGCGCGCGACCGGACAATCTCCTCGATGGGGCCGCGCGGTCGATCCGGCCGCACGACGACCACGATCCGCTCGAATACGCCGGAAGCGATCGCGGACGCGAGGGACCACGCAAGCACCGGCTGACCGCCGAGATCGGCCGTGATCTTGTCCGTCCCGACGCGGCTCGAACTGCCCGCCGCAAGGATCGCGCAGACGGCGCCGGCGTTAGCGATCGATGGCACGCGGACGGCGCGTTTCGGTCGTCTCTCCCTTGGGGTGGCTGAAGATCATCCGGCCGCCGACTGTCTGGAGAACTCGCATGACCGTTACCGGAAGCTCCGACCCGATGTGTCTCGCGCCGTTCTCGACGACGACCATCGTGCCGTCCTCGAGGTAGCCCACCGCTTGGCCCGGCTCCTTGCCCTCCTGAATGATGCGCACGGTGATCTCTTCGCCCGGGAGGACGACCGGACGTACGGCCTTCGCGAGGTCGTTCATGTTCAGGACGGTGATGCCCTGCAGCTCGGCCACCCGGTTGAGTCCGTAGTCGTTCGTCATGATCGCGATACCCTGTGCCCGCGCCAGGGTGATGAGCTTGCCGTCGGCGCCGTCTCCGGCTGGGTCCTCGTCCGACAGCTCGACCTTGACGGTTTCCTCTTTCTGCATCTTCGCGAGCATCTCGAGACCCCGACGACCGCGCTCTCGGCGCGAGCCGTCCGGCGAGTCGTTGAAATACTGGAGCTCCGCCAGCACGAACTTCGGGACGATGAGCGTTCCGCGAACGAACCCGCTCCGGACGACGTCCGAGATCCGGCCGTCGATGATGACCGACGTATCGAGAACGACGCGCGCGTCCGGCGCGTTGCCGCGGCGTATGCCGCGCACGCCTTGCGCGAACGCGCTCAGGTCGTTCCGCTTGACGGCCCCAGCCGTCGCGCCGATGACCCCGAGCACCACCGCCGTCACCAGCGGGGCATAGCGCCCTATGTCACCTGGAAGGAACGAGAGCGGGAATGCGAGGAAGAGCGCGAGCATGAGCCCGACCGCGGCTCCGAACGCACCGCCGATGAGATCGCCTGCCGACGCCGCGCGGATCCGCTCGACGACGATGGCGGCGGGCATGACCGTGACGTACGGCGCGCCGAGCCATCCCAGGATCGCGCAGGCCGTCGCGAGAAGAAGGACGACGAGTACCTGGTTGTTGGCGGGCGTGACCTGGGTGACCTGGAGAAGCGAGGCGCCGAGGAAGAATCCGAAAACGAAGCCAATGAGTGCTGCGACCAGACGGATGAAAGCCACGACGATGACTCCTTTCCCTGTTGATGCGGCGAGCGCGCGGGCGCACGCCGGGATGGATGGAAGAACATGCGCACGAGTCTAAGACCGCACTGTTAGCGTTTTGGGCGATGGATGACCGCTCCCTCCGCATCGGCGTGCTGCTCGCCGCGCACGTCATCTTCCTCTCCGCCGCAGCCCTGCGGATCCTCCGCGGACAGCGCAAGCATCTGTTGCGCTCCCAGGGCCCTTGGTTCCTCCAGTACTACCCACCGCTCGTGTGGCTTCCGTTCCTCGTCGCGTACTTCTTCCCTCTCCCGGTCGATCTCCCGATGCCGGTGCGCCTCGCCGGCCTCGCGATCGCGATCGCGTCGGCGGTTTTCGCCGCCTGGGGGATGTGGTCGCTCGGCAAGAGCTACGGCATCCGCATGGATCTGTTCGAAGGGCACCGCCTCGTGACCGGCGGTCCGTACCGCCTTACGCGGCACCCGATGTACCTCGGGATCGTCTCGTTCCACGTCGGCGCGACGATGGCGATGGAGAGCCTCGCGCTACTCGTCGCCACCCTCGTCTACGTGATCCCATTCACCGCGATTCGAATCGCAGCCGAGGACAGGGTTCTCGCTCAGGGTTTCGGCGAGGAGTTTCGCGCGTTCGCCGGCCGCGTCTCCGCGCTCGTACCGCTGCGGCGCTAGCGATCCGCGACGCCCGCGCGCTCGAGCGCTTCGCGCAGCGAGGCAACGCCCTTCACCTCGAGACCTGTCCCGTTCAAATCGCCGATGCTCGCCGAGGGTACGATGGCGCATTCGAACCCAAGCCGCTCCGCCTCCTTGAGACGCGCGGCGATCCGCTGCACCCGCCGCAGCTCGCCACCGAGGCCGAGCTCTCCCACGAAAACGGTTCGCGGGTCCGCCGGACGATCACGCAGCGCCGACGCGACCGCTACGGCGAGTCCGAGATCGGCGGCGGGCTCGCGGATCCGGAGACCACCGACGAGATTCACGTAGACGTCATGGCTGCCCGCCGAGAGGCCGGCGCGTTTCGCGAGGACCGCTAGAAGCAGCAGGACGCGCTGCGGATCTGCGCCATTCACCGTTCGACGCGGCAGTCCGAAGCTCGTCGGCGTCACGAGCGCTTGGACCTCGACGAGGAGTGGCCGCGTGCCTTCGACTGTGGGCACGATGACGCTTCCGGCAACTCCGCGGCTGCGCTCCTCGAGGAAGACCTCCGACGGATTCGCGACCTCGCGAAGGCCGTTCTCGGCCATCTCGAAGACGCCGACCTCATCGGTGGATCCGAAACGGTTCTTCGTCGCGCGCAGGATCCGGAATGCGTGGAAGCGCTCGCCCTCGAGATAGAGGACCGCGTCTACAATGTGCTCGAGAACTCGAGGCCCCGCGACTGCGCCCTCCTTCGTGACGTGGCCGACGAGGAAGATCGGCACATCCTCCCCCTTCGAAAGCTCCAAGAGGCGCGCCGTGCACTCGCGCAGCTGCGAGACGCCGCCGGCCGCCGAGGCGATGTCGTCCGAGCTCATCGTCTGGATCGAGTCGATGACGGTGAAGATCGGCCGCACCTGGCGGATGGCCTCGATGACCGAGCCCAGGTCGGTCTCCGCCAGGACCAGGATGCCGTCGCTGGCGATGTCGAATCGGCGCGCGCGCATCTTGATCTGCGCCGCCGACTCCTCGCCCGATACATACAGGACGGTGCCTTTCGTCGCGAGCGCGGCTGACGCCTGCATCAAGAGAGAGCTCTTGCCGATGCCGGGATCGCCGCCGAGCAGCACGCACGACCCCTGCACGATCCCGCCGCCGAGCACGCGGTCGAACTCGCCGATGCCCGTGACCATGCGCTCCTCGGCGTCGGCCGGGACGTCGCCGAGCGCGATCGGCGCGCGTGACGCGCGCGCCAGGCCACGGCCCTTGGGCGGCGCGACGACGCGCTCTTCAACGAAAGTGTTCCAGCCGTCGCACGACGGGCACCGCCCGATCCATTTCGGGGACTGGAAACCGCATTGCTGGCAGAGGAAGGCGGACTTCGGACGAGGGGGCATCCAAGCAAGTATCGGCCCCAACTTGACTTGGGCGGATCGTGCGCTGGACTGGCGGTGTGGAGCTCGATCCGCATGCGCTGCACGTGGCCATCCGGTGGCTCCACGTCGCCGCGATGGCGACGGCCTTCGGCGGCGCCATCATCGTCCTCACGCTTTCGGCACGCCCTGGCGCCGACACGGCCAGCGCGGTCGTGAGCGTGGCCATGCGTTACGAGTGGATGTTCTGGGCGGCGGCGGGCGTGCTCGCGATGACCGGGATCGGCAACCTCGCCGCGTTCGGCGCGGGCCTCTTAGGTCCCGCAACGAACTGGGGCACGACGCTCCTGCTGAAGCTAGGCTCGGTCCTGACGCTGGTCGTCCTTTCGCTTCCGCGCACGTTCGCCGTCGCGCGGATGGGTGCGTCACACGAAGCACTGCCCGGCGGCGCGGTGATCACTCCGCGAAATCTGTACGCAGCGACGACCGGGGCGTTCGCCGTGATACTCGCGCTCGCGGTCTGGCTCGCTCATGGGTAGCGCGATGAAGCTGGTGACGTGGTCGCTCGCGACATTCCACGCGACCGTTTTCGTGCTCGCGATCGTGCTGTTCGTCTATTCGCGCGATGCACTGGGTGCTGGGTTGAGCGGGCTGAACACGTTCGTCGGTCTTGGGCTCTTCGTCGCGCTCTGGGGGACGACGTACGTGACGACGTCACGGGCCCTCGGAGGTCTCGATCTCATCGGGTCCGCCCGCGACCGCGCGGGATACGCGCGGCGGGCCTTTCGGTGGGGCGCCGCGAATGGCATGGCATTCCTCGCGATCCTGGGCATCGTCGCCGTGGTTACCGCGGTCTCGAACACGCGGCCCGGACAGGTCGCGTCAGGGATCCTGTTGCCGGCGCTGTTCATCGCGCCGATCGCGCTGATTGTTTCGGCG
>JALYSZ010000084.1 GCA_030854525.1 Chloroflexota bacterium
GCTGCGCGAGCCGCCGGATCCTCCGACACCGCCACCCCTCCGCGATGGCTTCATCACCTATGCGCACGCGCGGACCGTGGTGGAAGCGCACCCGGAGTGGCGCGCCGTGGCGCGCGCGGACCATCAGATGCACAGCGATGAAACCGACGGCAGCTCGACGATCGAAGAGATGGCGGAGGCGGCGGCGGAGATCGGATGCGAGCGGATCGCGATCACCGACCATTCGAAGACCCTTCGCATGACGAATGGGATGGACGAGAAGCGCCTTGTCGCGTAGGGCGAGCACATCGCGGCCGTGAACAGCCGCGGATCCGGCCCCGTGGTCCTTCGCAGTATCGAGATGGACCTGACGCCGGAGGGCACGGGCGACATGGACCCGGCCGTCCTGGCGCGTCTCGACCTCGTTCTCGGCGCGTTCGACTCGAAGCTGCGTCTACGCGACGACCAGACCGACCGATACTTTCGCGGCCTCGAGAATCGGGACATCCAGGTCCTCGCCCATCCTCGCGGCCGCATTTACAACTTTCGCGCTGGGCTCACATGCGATTGGGAGCGGGTCGCTCGTCGCGCGGTCGAGACCGGGACCGCGCTCGAGATCGACGCGTATCCGGACCGACAGGACCTCGATGTGGAACGGCTGCGCATCGTCGCCGCCGAAGGTGCGTGGGTCTCGATCGGCACGGACGCTCACACCCCAGCCGAGCTTGTCTTTCTCGAGATCGGGATCGCGGCCGCGATACTCGCTGGTGTCTCCCGCGACCGCATCCTCACCCTTCTTCCGGCTCGCGAGCTCGCCGACCGAGTCGGTCTCATTCGTGCAACAAAGGGACGCCACGCGAACGAAGGAGGGTCGACATGGCAGGTAAACGCGAGCGCATCGACACCACGCCCGGCAAGCCGGGCGGATCTCGCTTCGTCCGGCGAGGCGCCGGCGGACAGTTCGGCACTGACCAGACCAGCGCGGGGCGCAGCATCGCCCAAGACAAGCGGACCAAGGCCAAGAAGACGGCGCCGAAAGGGATGAAGGATCGCGGCGACTAAGGAGCGCACGCGCTCGCTCCGCGAGTACAAACGCAAGCGCGATTTCGCGAAGACACCCGAGCCGCGGGGCGGGAAGCCCGAGGGGCCCGAGCGCCTCTTCGTGGTGCAGAAGCATCGCGCGAGCGCTCTCCACTATGACTTCCGAGTCGAGGCAGGCGGGGTCCTCGTCTCGTGGGCCGTTCCGAGGGGACCCTCGCTCGATCCGAAGGACAAACGGCTCGCAATGGCTGTCGAAGACCACCCGCTGGGTTATGCGCGTTTCGAAGGGGTGATCCCCGAGGGCGAGTACGGCGGTGGCACCGTCATGGTCTGGGACATCGGCACGTATCGGCTTGAGGGCGACGAGACGTTCGAAGAGGCGCTCCGCAAGGGCCGCCTCGTCTTCACGCTCGACGGCAAGAAGCTCAAAGGCTCGTGGGCGCTCGTGCGGACGGGCGACCGCAAGTGGCTGCTCATGAAACGCAAGGATCGGAGCGCCGCGGCGGTCGATATCGAGACGGCGAAGCCCCGGTCGGTGCTCACGCGGAGACTGCTCGCCGGCATCGCACGCGATGAAGGCGGTGACGTCGCCAAAGCGGCGACGGGCGATCCGTGAAGCCGATCCGTCCGATGCTCGCGACCCTCTCGCCGACCGTCGTCGAAGGCCCCGAGTGGGTCTTCGAGGAAAAGTACGACGGCATCCGCGCCGTCGCGGGACGGCAGAGCGGAAAAGTGAAGCTCTGGTCGCGGATGCTGCAGGACCTCACCGGCGGTTTCCCACAGGTCGTGGCCGCGCTCGAGGCGCTGGGCGAAGGCGATCTCATGATCGACGGCGAGCTCGTCGCGCTGGATACGAAGGGCGTCTCACGCTTTCAGCTGCTGCAACGGCGTGGCTCCGTCGGCGCGTCACCGACGCGCTACGCGATCTTCGATGTGCTCGAGGCGGACGGCCGGTCGCTCATGCGGCGTCCGCTGAGCCAGCGCCGCGCGGCGCTCGAGCGTCTGGTCGGGCGCCGGAGCGCACCCCTCTTCGTCTCGCGACGCCTCGTCCGCGACGGACGGGTTGCATATCGCGAAGCCAAGCGTCTGGGCTGGGAAGGGATCATCGCGAAGGACGAGCGCTCGCCGTACCAGCCGGGAGTCCGGTCGCCCCTCTGGCGCAAGGTGAAGGTGCGCAAGGAGTCCGAGTTCGTGATCGGCGGCTATACGGCGCCCAAGGGCGGACGACAGCACCTTGGCGCACTCCTCGTCGGTCTCTACGACGGACCGAAGCTCCGCAACGTCGGCAAGGTCGGGACCGGATTCACGCAGGACACGCTCGAGATGTTGGCGGCGAAGCTCGAGCGACTGCGTACGGAGAAGTCGCCGTTCGACGCCGCGCCGCGCATGCGCGACGCGACCTGGGTGCGCCCGAAGCTCGTCGCGCAGCTCGCCTACGCGGAATGGACCGCGGACGGGAAGCTCCGACAGCCCGCATTCCTTGGGCTTCGCACCGACAAATCGGCGCGCGAGTGCACGTGGAGCGATCGTGAGCGCTGAGACGGTCAAGGTCGCGGGCGTGGCGATCAGCAATCCGAACAAGGTGTGGTGGCCCGACGAGGGGATCACGAAGTCGGACATCGCGCGCTTCTACGACGGCATCTGGTCGCATGTCTCGCCGTGGATGCGCGATCGGCCGCTCACCGCCGAGCGCTGCCCCGACGGCATGCTCGGTGGTTGCTTCTATCGCAAGGACTTCCCCGAACATTGGCAACCGGCTGGACCGCGATTGGTCGTCAGGGCTGCGAGCACGGGCAAGGATGTGCGCTATATCGTCGGCGGCTCGCGGGCCACGCTGGTCGGCATGGTGAATCTCGGCTGCATCGCGATACACGTGATGACCTCTCGTGCGAAGAAGATCCACGAGGTCGATTGGCTCGCATTCGACATGGATCCGCCCGAGTCTTTCGCCGACGCGGCGCGCGCCGGGCTCGCGCTGCGGAAAATCCTGGATGAGGCCAAGGTCGTTTCATACCCAAAGACTTCGGGAAGCAAGGGCCTCCATGTGTTCGCGCCGTTACGGACGGGCATTTCGCAGCACGACGCCACGGCCGCGGCGGTCGCGTTCGGCGAAGAGCTCGCGCGGCGCGAGCCGAGGCTCGTGACCGTTGAATTCTCGAAAGCGAAACGGGGCGGCCGAGTCTTCGCCGACGCCATGCGCAACGCCTACGGCCAGACGATCGTTCCGCCGTACAGCGTGCGACCAAGGCCGCGCGCCCCGGTCTCGACGCCGCTCGCGTGGGACGAAGTGTCGCCCGGCCTCGATCCCACGGCATTCAACGTGCGTACGTTCGAGAAACGTATGGCTGGTCACGACCCCTGGTCCGACTTCTGGCGGCGCCGTCAGGCCCTACCCAAAACCCTCCCCGGATGACACGCGCCGAGGAGGTCGCGCGCGAGCGTCACCCGATCAAGAAGGTCTTCAAGATCCTCGGCCCCGGCTTCATCACGGGCGCGGCGGACGACGATCCGAGCGGAATCGGCACATACGCCGTCGCCGGCGCGTCACTCGGTCTCGCGACGTTGTGGACCGCCATCCTCACATTCCCTTTCATGGCCGCGGTTCAGAACGTGTGCTCGCGACTCGGCCAGGTCTCGGGAACGGGCCTCGCCGGAATTCTCAAGGAGCACTACCCCCGCTGGGTCCTTTACCCCGCGGTCGCACTCGTGCTCATCGCGAACATCGTGAACATCGGCGCGGACCTCGGCGCGATCGCCGACGCAGCGGGAATCATCGTGGGGACACCCATCCCCTGGCTCGTGATCCCGATCGCGCTGGGCCTACTCGCCGTCCAGATCTTCGCCAGCTACAAGCTGATAGAGCGGGTCTTCAAGTTCCTGACCCTGGCGCTCTTGGCATACGTCGTCGACGTCTTCCTGGTCCACCCGCCGATCGCCGACACGCTGCGCGCGACATTGGTGCCGACGATCTCGTTCGATCACACCTACATCGCGACTCTCGTCGCGATCCTCGGCACGACCATCTCGCCATATCTCTTCTTCTGGCAGACGAGCCAGGAGGTGGAGGAAGAGCGCGCGGCCGGCCGGAAGACCCGCAATCAGCGCCGCGGAGCGTCGCGATTCGAGCTACGCATCGCGACGATCGACGTCACGGTGGGCATGCTCATTTCGAATCTCGTGATGTATTTCATCATCCTTGCGACCGCGCTCACCCTCAACGCAAGCGGCAAGACCGAGATCGAGACGGGCGCCGACGCGGCGCAGGCCCTGCGGCCGCTGGCGGGCGACCTCGCAGGCCTCATCTTCGCCGTCGGGATGATCGGGACCGGTCTCCTCGCCGTGCCCGTTCTGGCCGGCGCTTCGGCGTACGCGGTTTCGGAAACGTTCGGATGGCGGTCGGGTCTGGATGAGCATTGGCGTAGAGCGAGGCCCTTCTACGGGGTCCTTGCCCTCGCGACCCTCGTGGGCCTCGTCGTCCCATTCACCGGGGTCAAGCCCATCGACGCACTGTTCCTCACGTCGATCCTGAACGGGGTCGCGGCGCCATTCCTCCTCGTCGTGATCATGCTGGCCGCCCGGAACAAGAAGGTGATGGGCAAACAGAGCATCGGCCCGGTGCTCACCGCGCTCGGGTGGATCGTCACGATCGCGATGTTCGCAGCGCTCATCGGCCTCGCACTCACTTCGCTCGGGTCCTAGGCATGCCTGGCGGCACATCGGCGGAGTAGGCCCACCGACCCGCGCCTCTTGCA
>JALYSZ010000123.1 GCA_030854525.1 Chloroflexota bacterium
ATGCTGCAGCACACCGACAGCAAGGCGCAGCAACAGCGCCTGCTCTGCCTGGGCGAACACGCGAAAGATGAAGCGGCGTCAACCTGTCAGCAGCCGTTCATGATGATCAACGATCTGGGGTTGACCTTCGGCCGTGCAAACACCTTCAACCGGGATGTGCCGGGGAGCGTCGACCTGCAGGCGTGGGCGCACGTCCCTGTCTGGGCCAGCGCGAAACAGTGCATCGGCAACTTGCCGAAATCCTGGACAGGAAGCCTGGACTATCCGTTGATTAGCGAAGCCGGACGAAGGTTCCTCGGGGGCTTGCTCGCGCAGCTGACCGACTCGCAGATTCATGACCTTTTCGACGCGGCGCGGTTCCCGCTCCGTATTCGCGCTAATCGACCCCGCAGCACGTCTGTTGACGATTGGGTGAGCGCGTTCAAGAACAAGCGCGACCAGATTCTGAACCGCTCGTGTCCCTCCTAGCCCCTCCCAGAGTATCCAGGGTCGGCTGCTGAGACTTGCGGTGCTGATAAACTTCTGAGGATTGGCCAGTCCTGCCACAACGGGCGGCCGCGCCCGGCGCGTGACGAAGAACCTGAGGCAAGGCCTGGAGCTGGCCTGGGCCGCCTCGCCGCGCTCGCTCGTCCGCTATTCGCTGCTGGGAATCGTGAGCGCGACCATGCCGCCGATCGCCGTCTACCTGGGAGCCAGTCTCGTCAACAAGATCGCCCAAGCCCGCGCGCAGTCGCTTCAATTCGCGGACATGGTCCCCATTCTGATCGGCTTGTGGCTTGCCACCGGCGTGCAGCGCGCCGTGGGCGCGTATATGGGCTACGGCAGGAATCTGTTCGTTCGTCGCGTGCAGCTGGAAGCCGAGCGGCGTTTGCTGGCGAAGGCGTCGAAGATCGACGTCGGCCACTTCGACAATTCCGACTGGCACGATCGACTGGCACGCGCCAAGCGGGACGTCTCCTGGAGACCGGGGGACCTCACGTGGTCGGTCCTCGGACTGTCGGGCAACATCGTGACGATCGTGCTGATGGCGACACTCCTGGCAAGCCTGCACTACGTGCTGGTCGTTCTTGCACTGGGAGCGGCCGGGCTTTCGCTTGCGCTCGAGCGTCGCATTACGGTGCGCCTCTACGAGTTTTTCTACAAAGAGACTCCGGAGGAGCGAGAACGCGAGTATCTGGGCGATCTGCTCGTCCAGCCCCGCAGCACCAAGGAAATACGAGCCTACGTTCTGGCCGACTACCTGCTTGGAAGGCACCGCAAGGTGTCCGAGGCTCTGTTCAATCAACGGGAGCAGATGTACCGGTCGGCCACTCGTATCTCGATGTTGACCGGGCTCGTGACCGGGACGACCCTCGCCCTCGCTTACGTATTTATCGCTGTTCGAGGGGTCGCAGGCACGATCGACCCAGGGGGCGTCGTGCTCGTGATCGGTGCCTTCACCGCGGTCTCGGGGACGCTCGGACAGATCTCAAGCACGTTTGTGGCAGTCGATCAGCACACCACGTTCCTCGACGACTACTTCTCGTTTCTCGCGATCGAACCGCTGGTGCACGTGCCAGACGAGCCCCGCTCCGTGCCGAGCTCGCTGACCGCCGGGATCGAGTTCGACGATGTCACGTTCACGTACCCGGGCGGAACGGAGCCGGCTGTGGCGGGGCTCAGCCTGCACATCCGCAGCGGTGAACTGATCGCGTTCGTCGGCGAAAACGGTGCCGGGAAGAGCACGCTCGTCAAGTTGCTGCTTCGCTTTTACGATGCGGATCGAGGATCGGTCCGCGTTGGAGGCGTCGATCTCAAGGATCTGGATCCCGAAGCGCTGCGCGGCCGGATCGGCGTGCTGTTTCAGGACTACGCGAGTTACGAGCTGTCGATCCGGGAAAACGTCGTGATGGGCCGTCCGGACGGCGAGGTCGACGACGAGCGAGTGATGGAGGCTTTGCGGGACTCGCGCAGCGAGTGGCTGGTGAAGAAGATGCCCAAGGGTCTCGATTCCAAGGTTGGGAGGCTCTTCGAAGGAGGTCACGATCTGTCCGGCGGCGAATGGCAGCGCCTTGCGCTGGCGCGCATCATGTTCCGCGACGCCGACATCTGGATTCTGGACGAGCCGACGTCCTCGCTCGATCCGGAGGCGGAGGCGGGGATCTTCGCCGAGCTCAAGGAGAACCTCAAAGGCCGCGTCGGCATCGTGATCTCGCACAGGTTCTCGACGGTGCGCATTGCGGACCGGAT
>JALYSZ010000136.1 GCA_030854525.1 Chloroflexota bacterium
CCGCGGCGTACCGAGGCACGTAGCTCAGTAGCTTCGCCACCGCCTCGTTCTGGTCGCGGCCGTTCCGCTCGAGCCCCGGCCAGTCCGCGGCGATGGCGACCCACCGCTTGCCCTTGGGCGGTTGCTCGATCAGCACGCGCATGTGCTCATCCTCAGCTCACGGCTTTCTTCACGAGCGCGCTGATCTTGGCTTCGTCCGCGCCCGTCAGCTTAGTCAGGGCGAACGAGGTTGGCCACATTGTGTCGTCGTCGAGGTTCGCATCCTCTTCGAACCCGAGCGTCGCGTACCTCGACTTGAACTTCGACGCAGGTTTGAAGAAGCAGACGACCTTGCCGTCCTTCGCGTATGCCGGCATGCCGTACCAGGTTTTCGGCGCGAGGTCCGGGGCGCTGGCCTTGATCATGGCGTGGAGCCGCTTGCCTATGCCACGATCCGGTTCGGGCAACGCGGCGATTGCCGCGAGCACGGTTTTTTCGTCGTCGGCCTTGCTCGCGTTCGCCTTCAATTCTTTGGCGCGCTCCCTCATCGCGGCCTTTTCCTCAGCGGTGAATCCCTTGCCGGTGCTGCCCGACTTCCTCGTGCCCTTGGTCGCAGCTTTTGTTCGAGCCATCGTTCGGTCATCTCCCCCTTTCAACCTTGTGGTGATCTTCACGCTAGCGAGTCGTCCTGGGTGAGGCTTCCTCAAACGTCTGCAGATTCGCAGCGTAGCGATCCCCACGGGATCCCGAGTGGCGGTGGCGGTTGCCTGGAATGAGACGATGATTGGGAGATGGCGGTCGTCGTCCCCCGCAGAGGCACTCGAGGTTCCGAGATCCCCGGGGCCGCACGCGCGCTCATGCGAGTGATGCAGGGTCCATTTCAGATGGCGTTCCGGCGATTTGGCGATCGGATGCGCGTACAGGGCCGCCCGCTTGTCGAGCTGGAGACGGTGGGCGCCAAATCGGGCTCACGACGCTACGCCGTGGTGGGTCCTTTCCTGAGATCGCGGCCGCGCTGCCTTTCAGTTGGATCGTGGTCGCCTCCAACGCTGGATCGGCGCGTCACCCCGGCTGGTTCTTGAACCTGGCGAAGAATCCAGGGCAGGTCTGGATCACGACCCGCAAGCGCCGGATCAAGGTCAGACCCGAGACGCTCGAAGGCGTAGAGCGCGACCGAGCGTGGCATGAGATCACTTCGCTCGCGCCCGGCTACGGTCGCTACCTCGAGATCACCGATCGCGTCATCCCGATCGTTCGCCTGAGACAGGAGACGAACGAGGCGTGACGCCCTAGGCGGGGACGCGATCGGGATGGCGCAACGCGCATTAGACGAGCGTGCGTCGCGAGTCTCAGGCGATCACGACTAGCGACGGACCCCTTTGATCAGGAGCCACAGCAGCACTACGAGTTCCGCGACTCCACCGAGCAGGAACGCAGGCGCGAGCGCCGCGGGCACGAACGGCAGCCATAAGACACACGAGGCCGCGCCGCCGATGATGAGCGCGACGCCGATGGCTCGTGGAATGAGCGCCGATCGTAAGACGAGATAGCCGAGCGAGACGAGGAAGAGCCCGAAGAAGGCCAGCGCGAGCACCTCCGCGCCGCGGCCCAGACTGAGCGCGAAGTACAGCGATTGCATGACACAGCCGACGACCACGCTGACCATCGCCACGCCGCCGGCGCCGCGCGTTGGGTCTCCGAAGAGGCGGCAGAGCGCGAGGCCGACGATGCCGTACCAGATGGTGCCGCCCACCTGCACAGCGGCTGCGAGCGCCGATGCGGGATCTTGTAGCGCGAGGGCCTGACCGATCCCCGCGATGACGAAATACGCGAGATAGAACAGGGCGATCTTCCGCGCGCTCGGCGCCACCGCGACGGTCACGCCTGGGCACTTTAGGCAGACGTTGTGAAGAGGCTGTGAAGACCCGGCAGCCCCCGTAGGCGGCCGACGACTTTCAAGATTGCGCTCGATCGCATGACCTTAGGCATCATGGGGGAGAACGACAGCGGGAGGACCAGGGAATGAGCAAGGTGCGAGTACTCGTCGGCACACGCAAGGGCGCGTTCGTCCTTGAGGCGGACGGGCAACGCAAGAAATGGAACGTCAGCGGTCCGCACTTCGCCGGTTGGGAGATCTACCACGTGAAAGGCTCCCCGGCTGATCCCGAACGGCTCTACGCGTCACAGACCAGCGGCTGGTTCGGCCAGATCATCCAGAGATCCGATGACGGCGGTAAGACGTGGCATCAGCCGGGGACGCCACCTGGCGAACCGGCCAAGACACCAGACGGCACGCCGAAGGGCGAGAGCAACAAGTTCGCGTACGACGCATCACCCGAGACCGGTAAGCCGCTCACGACACACCAGTGGTACGACGGATCGCAGCGGCCCTGGGAGTTCAAACGCGTCTGGCATCTCGAGCCCTCATTGACCGAATCGAACACCGTCTACGCGGGCGTCGAGGACGCCGCGCTCTTCCGCTCCACCGACGGCGGTCAGAACTGGAAGGAGCTCTCCGGACTACGCGGCCACGGCACCGGTCCGCAGTGGCAACCGGGAGCAGGCGGCTTGTGCCTCCACACGATCATCCAGGACCCGAAGGACC
>JALYSZ010000140.1 GCA_030854525.1 Chloroflexota bacterium
CGTTCCTCTTCTCGGTTCCGATGCTCTGGGACAAGGCGGATACCTACAAGATGCTTACGCGGGACGCGGCGCCGATCGTCACCGATCTAGCCGCGAATCTCGCGCACTACCGCGGGCGTTATGCGAAGACGCTGGCAAACCAGCGGAGCCTCGACCAGGAGGTCGGCCTCCTGAACATCGGCGATGACGAAGACGAATTCCGCGTCTTCTACGGTCGGTTCTACGAGCAGATCGCCGACGAGCTCAGGCGGACCGACGCTCGACTGACGGAGCACCACCGCCTGGCGAGCTAAGCCGGCGCGAGGAGGTCGAAGGCCGATCCGACAGCGTCGAGCACTTCGCCGGTGAGGTCCCTCGATAGTCGGTAGTTGATGACGTTCTTGTCGCGGCGCCCACGCACTGCGTCGACCTCGCGGAGCACCCGCAAATGGTGGCTGGTCGCTGAACGACTCCGCTCGATGACTATCGCGAGGTCACCGGCAGCGAGCTCTGTCGCCTGGAGCGCGCGGACGATTTTGAAACGGGTCGGGTCGCATAAACACACCATGACCCGTCGGGCCTCGCGAGCAGACCGCGGCGGCAGCATGCGCTCCCGGGCCTCTGCGACCGCACCGTGATCAATGATCTTGTGGGTATTCATGTGTCCTCCCAACGCGATGCGTGAGGCAAATCGGCAACCCGATTCCACCTAGTTCTAGGTTCGTCGAAATTGCGCCCCTCGTATTTCGACGCTCGTCAAAATTGCGCTCCGGTTCCAAAGCGGCCAGCGTGCAGCGCGTAGCTCTCATCTTGGTCATAGAGGACGACGGCGCGACTCGAGACCTCCTTCGCCAGGTGCTGAGCGATGAGGGCTACGAGCTGCTGTTGGTCAACCGCCTGGAGGATGCCGTGGCGGACGCCATACCCGGACTCGTCATCACCGACCTCGTCGGTCTCGACAGATATGAGAGCGCCCGCGCACGTGCGTCGGTGCGTAGCGTCCAGGAGTGCTACCCGGCCACGCCGATCGTCGTGTGCACTGGGTACGAACAGGCGGCCGAGGAATCCGACGGGCTCGGAGCGGCGGCGGTGTTGCGCAAGCCTTTCGCGATCGAAGCGCTCATCCAGACCGTGGCACGGCTCGTTGCGCATTAGCTCTGCGATGCGACGGGCAACGCCAACGCGAAGACGCTCCCGGCGTCGGTGCTTGACTCCAGCCACACACGCCCGCCGTGCTGCTCGGCTAGCCGTTTACTTATGTGCAGGCCGAGACCGGTGCCCGGCAGGTCCTGAGTTCTCGACGTCCGGAAGAAGGGGGTGAAGAGCCGGTCGCTCTCGTCCGCCGGAACGCCGAGGCCATAGTCCCTGACGCGAAGGATCGCTTCGCCGTCGACGACGCCGAGCGAAACATCGATCGGCGAGTGCTGTGGGCTGAACTTGTACGCGTTGTTCAGCAGGTTGCCCAGGATCTGCGCGATACGATCGGGATCGCCGCGCACGCGAACCTTTTCGGATGGCGCGAACGTGATCCGCGGGATGTCCCCATGGTCGTGTTGGCTGATCGTGGTCGCAACCGCGATTCCCAGATCGAACGTCACCACCTCGAGGCTGAATGCGCCGATCGCGACCCGCGTCTCATTCAGCAGCTCGGTCATCAAGCGATTCATGCGTTTCGCTTGGTCGAGTGTGCGGTCGATGGCCTCGGCCGCGCGCACCGGATCCTTCTCGACAAAGCGCTGAGCGAGCTGAGCTTGGCCGATGATCGAAGTCAAGGGCGTGCGAAGCTCGTGGAGCGCGGTGCTGAAGAAATCCGCGGGGCCCCACGCCTCCGACGCCGGACCAGCCAACTCCGGGAACACGGTCATCGCCTCGGTGGCCAATCCCTTGCCGCTCGGCGACCCTGAAGGAGGCGGATTGTCTACGGCGTGTTTCAGTGTCGCCAGGAACTCGAGCACCAGAAATGGCTTGTCGATCACTCCTGAGTAGTCGGCGGCTTTGCTTCTCGGCGTGGTCTTGGCGCGAGCCTCCGCCATGGAGTCCGGGTCCGCGGTGAACATGAGCACCGGCAACTGTGGATGGGCACGCCGGATCGAGGCCGCATCCGCCCAAGACCGCCCGCGTCCCCTAGCCGGCGGCTCGCTGTCGAGGATGACGCACCGTGGGTGATAACGCTGGATCGCTGCGCCGATCTGGTTGTGATCAGCGATGGTCACGTGCTCGTAACCGGCTTCTTCGAGAAGACCACCGACGAGCTTCTTGAGGAGCGGCTCGTCCTCGACGAGCAACACAAACGGCTTCGGT
>JALYSZ010000141.1 GCA_030854525.1 Chloroflexota bacterium
TGATCGGCCAGGCCGCGGTCCTCGTCGGCGGCAACGTGATCGGCGAGGAAACGATCGTCGGGGCGGGCGCGGTGCTTCCGGAGAAATTCTCGGCGCCGCCACTGTCGCTGGTGTTGGGTGTCCCCGCGGGAGGCGTCCGCGAGACAAGACCCGAGGATGCGCGATGGACCGTGCACGCGGCCTAGCACTACACCGAGCTCGGGGCCTGGTACCGCGAGAACTTGAAATAGCCACCCTCAGGCTCACCGGCCACGACCTGAGCATCGCCGACGTCGTCGCGGTCGCTCGCCGCGACGTCGCGGTGGGCCTGGATCGGGCCGCCGAGCGCCAGGTGCAGCAGGCGGCGAAGGTCGTCGCCGAGATCGCTCAATCGGACGATCCGGTCTACGGCATCAACACTGGATTCGGCGACCTGTCGACGGTGCGCATCCCGCACGACCAGCTGCGCGCGTTGCAGCGCAACCTCGTTCGCAGCCACGCCGTCGGCGTCGGGCCGCCGCTGCCCGAGGACGTCGTGCGGGCGATCCTCCTGCTCCGGGCGAACACGCTCGCCGCGGGGCGATCGGGAGTGCGGGCCGAGGTCATCGACCTCCTTTGCGACATGGTCAATCGGCGCGTGCACCCGTCGATCCCGCTGCATGGCAGCGTCGGCGCGTCAGGGGATCTCGCCCCGCTGGCGCACGCGGCCCTCGTGCTGATCGGCGAGGGAGAGGCGATCGACCAGGGGAAGCGGAAAAGCGGGGCGGACGCGCTGAAGGCGGCGGGTCTCAAACCGATCGAGCTCGGCCCGAAGGAAGGCGTCTCGTTGATCAACGGGACCCAGGTAATGAGCGCGATCGGGTGCCTCGCGCTCCACGACGCCGAGGTTCTCGCGACGACGGCCGACGTCGTCGGCGCGATGTCCGCGGAAGCGCTTCGTGCCACGGATCGCGCCTGGGATCCGGAGCTCCACGCGACACGGCCCCACCCCGGCCAGGGGACCGTCGCGGCGAACCTCCGCTCCCTCATGGCCGGAAGTCCGAACGTCGCATCGCACCGCGTCGGCGACCCACGGGTGCAGGATCCATATTCGATCCGCTGCATGCCGCAGGTGCACGGCGCGTCGCGCGACGCGCTCGCATACACCCGCCGTGTCCTGGAGGTCGAGATCAACTCCGTGACCGACAATCCCATCGTCTTCGCCGAGGATCACCGCGTGGTGAGCGGCGGCAATTTCCACGGCCAGCCGGTCGCCATCGCGCTGGACCTCGCGACCATCGCCGTCGCCGAGCTAGCGGACATCAGCGAAGCGCGCGTCGACCGGATGACGAACGGGCACACCAGCGGGTTGCCGCCGTTCCTCACGCGGAATCCGGGGACGAACTCCGGGTTCATGGTCGCGCAGTACACGTCCGCGGCCCTGGTCACGGAGAACCGGCTCCGCGCGTTCCCGGCCTCGGTCGAATCCCTGCCGACCTCGGCCGGCATGGAGGACCACGTGAGTATGGGAACGCAGGCGGCACACAAGCTCGCTGACGTAGTGCGCAACACCCGCGCGGTCCTCGCGATCGAGGCGCTCTGCGCCGCGCAGGGGCTGGACCTCCTCGAGACAACCACGGCGCCCGGGGTTGAGGAGGCGCGCCGCGTGATTCGAGAACGTTCGGCACGCCTGGACGAAGACCGCGCGTTGTCAGGCGATATCGCCGCGATCGCCGACACGATCGCCAGGGAGGTCCTCATCGCGGCGGTACGCATGCGGCTCCCGGAGCTCGCCTGAAGCTCGCGCTGACCGTCAATGGCGAGCGGCGGGAGGTCGACGTCCCTCCGAACACGACGCTTCTCTCGGTCCTCCGCGACGACCTTCATCTCACCGGCACGCGGTACGGCTGCGGTCGGGGCCAATGTGGCTCGTGCTACGTGATCGCCGACAGCCGTGCGGTGGCGTCGTGCCTCCTCACCGCCGATCAGGCCTCACGCATGCATATCACGACGGTGGAGGGGCTCGCGCGAGGTGAAGAGCTGCACCCCGTGCAGCGGGCGTTCATCGCCGAGGACGCGCTTCAGTGCGGCTATTGCACGAGCGGCATGATCATCTCGGCCGCGGCGCTGCTCGCGCGCGATCCGAACCCCGACGAGATCTCGATACGCGACGCGCTCGCCGGCAACCTGTGCCGGTGCGGCGTCTATGGTCGGGCGATCCGCGCCGTGCAGAGAGCGTCTTCGTCCTGATGTGGGACCGCCGCGAGCCCGAGCGGCTCGAGCAGCGGATCCGCGTCGAGCCGGACGGGACCATCACCGCGCTTTCGGGAAAGGTCGATTTCGGGCAAGGCATCCGCACCGCGTTCGCGCAGATCGTGGCCGACGAGCTCGATGTCCCGGTCGAGCGGGTGAACGTGGTCCTCGGAGACACCGACCAGGCGCCCTTCGACTTCGGAACGTTCGGGAGCAACTCGGTTGCGCAGGAGACGCCCCTTCTGCGAAAGGCTGCCGCGTTCGCCCGCGGTCAGCTGATCGAGCGCGCGAGCGCGAAGCTTGGCGTTTCAAGGGAAAAGCTCGACACCGAGGCGGGCGCCGTGGTGGGAGGCGGCAAGCGCGCGGCGTACGCGGAGCTGCTCGATTCGGAGCCGCTCTCGGGAACGGTCCCGGACCGCGTCGTCCTGATGCCCGAAAAGCGCCGGAGGTATGCGGGCCGGCCGATGCCGCACGTGGAAGCGCGCGACATCGTCACCGGTCGGGCGACGTTCGCCGCCGACATCCGGCTTCCCGAGATCGCCCGGGGCGCAATGGTCCGTCCGCCGGCGCGCGGCGCGAAGCTTCGCTCACTGGACGACGCCGCCGCGCGAGCGATGCCCGGGGTCATCGCGGTAGTGCGTCAGGACAACGTTGTCGGCGTCGTGGCGGAGCGCGAGGACCAGGCTCGCGCGGCGGCAGCGGCGGTCGTGGCGGAGTGGCATGTCGTCCCGGTCGAAGGACCGACCGCCGATGTGCCCATGCGGTCGGATGCGGGCGTCGAGGAAAACCTTCGCGGCGCGTCGGTCCGCCTCACGCAGACGTACGTCCTCCCGCCGATCGCCAGCGCGCCGATCGGACCGAGCGCCGCGGTGGCGGACGTCCGAGGCTACGGCGCCACGATGTACGTCGGCACGCACCGCCCGTTCGGCGTTCGCGAGCAGGTCGCCAGGACTCTCGGCCTGCCCGAAAACAAGGTTCGCGTGCTCCCGCAGATCACGAGCGGAACGTACGGCCGCAACAGCAGCGCCGACGCCGCGCTCGAGGCCGCGATCCTCTCGAAGGGCGCACGCCGCCCGGTGCTCTTGCAGTGGACGCGCGAAGAGGAGTTCGCGTGGTCGCCGTCCCGACCCGAGGCGGTGTTGGAGATCGCGGCCGGCCTCGATGCGGACGGCCACCTCGTCGCGTGGCGATACGACGAGCACACCAACGTGCACACGGCCGCCGGCCTCGATCCGCAGGTCCTCGGTGTGACCTCGGGGCGCAACGCGATCCCGCCGTACGTGGGTTTCCCCGCGAAGGTGACGCTCCACATCGAGCCGACACGTCTTCGCACCGCGAACTTCCGCTCGCTCGCCGCCGCGGAGAACGTGTTCGCGATCGAGTCGTTCATGGACGAGCTCGCGGCGCTTTCGGATCAGGACCCGCTCGCGTTCCGGCTGCGGCATCTCGAGGACGACCGCTTCCGCCGCGTACTCGAGAGGGTCGCCGAGCGCAGCGGTTGGACCGAGCGCCCGGGTGGGCGGCGCGGTCGCGGAATCGCAGGCACCATTTATCACGGGACCTACGTGGCGCAGGTCGCGGAGGTCGAGGTCTCGCTTTCAGGAGCCGTGCGCCTGGTGAGGGTGTGGTGCGTCGTCGATCCGGGCCAGACCGTGAACCCCGAGGGCGTGCGCAACCAGATCGAGGGCGGTATCCAACAGTCGGCGTCGTGGACGCTCAAGGAGGAGCTCCTGCATCGCGACGGCCGAGTGATGAACACCGGCTGGGACACGTATCCGATCGCGACCTTCCGCGACGCGCCAGAGTCCATCGACGTTGATGTCGAGGGTAACGAGACCGCTCCGCCCACCGGCGTCGGCGAGCCCGGCGCAGTGCCGACGGCGGCCGCGATCGCGAACGCCGTCCACGCGGCGAGCGGCGCGCGCCTCCGTTCCGTCCCGCTGACGAGGGAGCGCGTGCGAAAGGCGATGGCCGGCTAGCTGGAGCGTTCGCCCCGCGGGCGCACCGCGGGGTTGGCGCGTTGTACGGCAACGGGATGAACTCCACGCTCGGACGGCGCTGGCTCGTCCGCGGGAAGAGGTCCATGAGCTCGTAGACCTCGCGCGGCATCTCCCGCTGGCAAAGCGCCGTTTCGTACAGTCTCGAACACATGGCCACTCCGCACGCGGTGATCTTCGACCTCGGCGGGACGCTCGTGCATTGGTCCGATTGGGAGGCCGGTGCGGACGGGAAGTGGGCCGCCTCGTACGACCATCTCGTGACCCAGTTCGCCGATCGCCGGTGGCCGGCCCGCGACACGTACGTGAACGCGATGCGCGATGCCGAACGCGAGCACTGGCGCAGGGTCGACACCGAACACTGGAGCGGCCCACCGACCGGACTCGTCCGCGAAGCATTCGACCGGCTCGGCGTGCCGGTGAGCGGGGCGGAGCTGCTCGGCGCCATGGACGGTTACGCGAAAGCGATCGCCGGCTGGTCGACGGTCGACCCCGACGCAGCCGGCGTGCTCCGCACCCTCCGAGAGCGGGGCTATCGCCTCGGTTTGCTATCGAACACGTGGTGGGCGGCGGCCTGGCACAACGCCGATCTCGCGACCCACGGTCTCGCCTCGCTCCTGGACGCGATCGTGTACACATCGGATCTCCCCCACTCGAAGCCGCATCGGTCCGTCTTTCAGGAGGTCGCGAAACGACTCGACGTGATGCCCGACGAATGCGTGATGATCGGCGACCGCATGGTGGACGACGTCTCCGGCGCGCTCGAGGTCGGCATGCGTGCCATCTGGAGGAAGAACGAATCCGGTTTCCCTTCGTCGATCGCCGTGCCAACGGCTGAGATCACTCAACTCTCCGAGTTACCAGAGTTGCTGCAGAAGTGGGGCGGCGCGTAGCGCCTCCTGCCAGGCGTCGCGTCGTCCGTTGCGCCTGGGCGACACGGGAGCCGCTCATCGCGTACCACGATCGCGAGTGGGGATCGCCGGTGCATAACGATCGACTTTTGTTTGAATTCCTAATTCTCGAGGGGATGCAGGCCGGACTCTCATGGGAGACGGTTCTAAGGAAGCGGGCTGCGTTTCGGCGCGCGTTCTCTCGATTCGATCCGGTCGAGGTCGCCCGCTTCACGTCGAAGGACGTGGCCCGACTCATCGGCGACGAATCGATCATCCGGAATCGCGCGAAGATCGGGGCCGCCGTCGGCAATGCGAAGGCGTTTCTGGTCGTGAAGAATGAGTTTGGTTCGTTCGACACATACGTGTGGAAGTTCGACGACAAGATTGTCCTATCGAAGGATCTGAAAAAGCGCGGGTTCCGCTTCGTGGGGCCGACCATCGTCGAGTCGTTCATGCAGGCGGTCGGGATCCGGAACGACCACGAGCGCGGGTGCTACCGCCGGGCGGAGCTCACGCCCGCGCGAACGCTCAAACCCGCGCGGTAGAGATTCGCGACGACGAGGGCGAGCACGATCACGAGAAGCACCCAGCCGCTCACATCGCGGCCCTGATCGCCGCCCGAATACGCGATCGCCCAGGTGATCGCGAGCGCGATGAGCGCGCCAACGGCGAGCTGACCGTCTTCGATGAGAAGGCCGACGAGGGTCGACCAGGTGCTCCTAAACATTTCGGGCTTCGACCTGTGCCCCCTGCGGCAGGAGAGCGCGGAGCATGCGGACGGCGAGCCAGCTCGCCGCGAGGAACGCAAGCACGATGAGCGGGATCGAGAGCGCGTCCCCCGGCCACACCATGCCGAGAGCCTCCGCGAACCAGAACACGCCGAAGCTGCAGAGCATCGCGCCGACGCCGAACTTCAGCCAGTTCTCTGGGACCATCGTGAGCGGCTTCTTCAGGGCGACCCCCAGAGCCACCACGAACAAGCCCGCGGCGATCGCGCCGACGGTCGCCGCGGTCAGTGCGGTCCCGCCGGCCGCGCCGAACGCGAGCACGATGAACGCGACCTCGGTGCCCTCGAGAAGGACCGCCTTGTAGGCGACGAGGAAGCCGATCCAGTCGAACTCGGTCCTCCGGAGACCCTGTGCGCGGAGGTCCGCGAGCTTCCGCTGGTAGATCAGCTCCTCGTCGTGGATTGCGACGATGCCGGCGAACCGTAGAACCGCCTTGCGGAGCCAGCGCAGGCCGAAGAGCAGCAGAAGCGCGCCGACGGCGCCCTTCAGCAGGTGTTCTGGGACGATCGTCACGAGCGCAACGCCGAGAGTCGCGATGACGATCGCGAGGGTCACGGTCGCAGCGACCGTGCCGAGGAGCGGCGCGCGCCACCCGCGGGTCACGCCCACCGCAAGAACGATGGTCGTCGCCTCGACGAACTCCACCGCGCTCGCAACGAATGCGGGAGTCGCGTGGATGGCAAGCGTGACGGGATCCATGCCGAAATTATCCGCGTGTAAGCCGGGCCTAGCATGGCGGACGTGCCACGCGTGATGACCGCGGGCGGCGTCGGGCTCTACTACGAAGCTCTCGGTGAAGGAATGCCGCTCGTGTTCCAGGCGCACGACCACACTCCGTGGCTCTTCGGACAGGCGCCGGTGTTCTCACAGAACTACCGCGTCCTCACCTACGACCGCCGCGGCACCGGCCGGTCCTCGAGTCCTAAAGGCGATTGGACCGCGGCCGACCTCGCCGACGACCTGGCGGATTTCCTCGACGCCCTCGAGATAGACCGCGCGATCGTCGTCGGGAGTTCGCTCGGTGGCGTGGTTACTGCCCAGTTCGCGGTCGATCATCCGGGGAGGGCCCTCGCCCTCGTGATAGGACACACCGTCCCATTTCTCGACGAGAAGGGCCGAGCCTGGGTCCGGCAGCAGGTGGCGGACGCCCGCGCCGGCCGTCCCGTAATCGCGCGACAGCCGGCCGACGAGAACGGTGACGACGGTCTGCCAACTACGGACCCGACCTTCGCCGCATCACCGCTCGGCCGGATGATGGCGACGACCGGGACCGGCCTCGGCCGGACACGCGACGACGTCGCGCGGGCTATCGCGGTGCTTTCGGACTGGGATCAGCGGCCGCGCAAAAGCGATCTCGCGGCAGTTCGGGTGCCGACGCTCGTCATCGTTGGCGAGCGCGAGCCGCGCTCGACGATCGACGGTTCGCGCGAGTGGGCCTCGTGGATCCCGGGCGCCGAGTTCGTCATCCTTCCGGGCGCGCATCACGCCGCGCCCCGCGAGGCGGCTCCGGCGTGGAACGCGGTGGTGCTGTCGTTCCTCGAACGACATGGCCTAGGGGCGGCCCGGCGGCAGCCAGTCCCGGGTGGAGAATCAACGAGATGACCGTCGCTACTCGCGTCGTCCGGGCGCCTCGCGGGACCGAGCTCTCCTGCCTCGCGTGGCCCCAAGAGGCCGCGTTCCGCATGATCCAGAACAACCTCGATCCGGACGTGGCCGAAAAGCCGGACGAGCTCATCGTCTACGGCGGCACCGGCCGCGCGGCGCGCTCGTGGGAGGCGTTCGATCGGATCCTCGCTACGCTCAAACGACTCAAAAGCGACGAAACGCTTCTTGTCCAGTCAGGCAAGCCGGTTGGCGTATTCCGAACGCACGAATGGTCGCCTCGAGTCCTCATCGCGAACTCGCTCCTCGTTCCGCGTTGGGCGACGTGGGACGAATTCAGAAGGCTCGAGGCGCTCGGGCTGACGATGTACGGGCAGATGACCGCGGGGTCCTGGATCTACATCGGAACGCAGGGAATCCTCCAGGGCACGTACGAAACGTTCGCGGCCGTCGCGCGCCGGCACTTCGGCGGAACCCTGGCGGGGCGCCTCGTTGTGAGCGCGGGCCTCGGCGGTATGGGCGGCGCCCAGCCCATGGCCGTGACCATGAATGAGGGGATCGCGCTGATCGTCGAGGTGGACCCAGCCCGTGCCGAACGCCGCAAGGCTCAGCGCTTTCTCGACGAGATCGCCCCGTCGTTGGACGACGCTCTCACCCGCATCGAGCGCTATCGGCGCGATCGTGTGGCGCGTTCGGTCGGCTTGGTGGCGAACGCGGCCGATGTGCTGCCGGAGCTCGTGCGTCGCGGTGTCGCCGTCGACGTCGTCACCGACCAGACCAGCGCACACGATCCGCTCGACGGGTACGTGCCGGCGGCCGTCGACGATCCAGTGCGGCTTCGGCGGGAGGACCCTGAGGAATATGTCCGCCGTTCGCGCGCGTCGATCGCACGGCACTGCGAGGCGATCGTCGCGCTCGGTAAGCGCGGCGCCATCGCGTTCGACTACGGGAACAACCTCCGCGGAGAAGCGCAGACGGCTGGATTCGCGGACGCGTTCAGCTACCCCGGCTTCGTCCCCGAGTACATCCGTCCGCTTTTCAGCGAGGGACGCGGACCGTTCCGCTGGGTCGCCCTCTCGGGGAAGACGGCCGACATCGTCCGAACCGATCGTCTTGTGCTCGAGCTCTTCCCCGACGACGGGACGTTATCCCGCTGGATCCGCCTCGCCGGCGAGCGCGTTCCGTACCAGGGGCTTCCCGCGCGGGTCTGCTGGCTGGGCTACGGCGAGCGGCGGGAATTCGGTGAACGGATCGACGATCTCGTCGTGCGCGGCGAGATCAGTGCACCGATCGTGATCGGCCGCGATCACCTCGACTCGGGCTCCGTCGCGTCACCGTTCCGCGAGACCGAGGCGATGCGCGACGGCAGCGACGCGATCGCCGACTGGCCGATCCTGAATGCGCTTATCAACGCGTCGGCCGGTGCGACCTGGGTGTCGGTACATCACGGCGGCGGCGTCGGGATCGGGAATTCGATCCACGCGGGGATGGTGGCTATCGCTGACGGGACGCCGCTCGGCCGCGAAAAGCTTCGCCGAGTTCTGACGACCGATCCGGGCACGGGCGTGATGCGCCACGCCGATGCGGGATATCCAGACGCGATCGAGTTCGCGAAGGACAAGGGGATCGATCTCCCGAGCGTCTAGCGGCGGCCGATCCCGCCCGGTGCGGGAGATCGTTGCAGCGCGAGCGGCGCTGCGCTCGGACGCAAGAGCGTAAGGACCGCAATCGCGCAGAGAAGCATCACCCCGATGAAATGCCAGAGGATCGGCACGAGCGTCCCGGTCTGCTGCGGCTCCATGAGCAGCCACGACAGGACCACCGCGCCAACAACGAGAGGGCGCTCGCGTGGCGGACCCGCGGCGGCGCGGCGCAGCAGATCTGCGGCGAGGGGCAGAGAGAGGATGAGGAAGGTCGTCCAGAAGTATCCGAACGGGGCGAGGTAGCCCGCAATGGCGAGGGTGAGCGCATGCCACGTGTTCTCGTGCGATGGATCTCGGCGCGCGGCGACACCCGCGACGACCGCCACGAGCGCCGCGGCGGCGGCGAGGGCGAGCGGGAAGACATCGGACCAGAAGATGGCGGCGAGTGCCGGTGGACCGGGTCTGGCGATGTGCGCGTACACCCAGTCCTGCTCGAGGAGGCGCGGAGCGAAGCGGATGTACTCGGTGGTCCGATCGGGTAACAGCAGCGCGCCGGCGATGAGAGCGGCGAGGCCGATCACGCCGCCGGTGACTACGGGACGCCACCGTCCCGACGCGACATAGAACAGGAGCAAAGTGAGAGGCAGGAACTTGAGGCCCACCGCGGCGGCGAGCAGGACGCCCGCGGGGATCGCTCGATCGCGCAGACGCCAGGCCGCGAGCGCAAGGGCGAGTGAGATGAGGTTCACGTTGCCGAGCGTCACCTCGAGCACGAGACCCAGGAAGAAGACGTACCCCGCGGCGGGCCATGGCCGCCACGACGCTGGAAGTGGACGGATCAGCGCGATCCCGACGGCCGCCGCGACCGCCAGCTGAAGCATGGTCCAGATCGCGAGCGCGATCTCGTACGGGAGAAGCGCGAACGGCACAAAGAGGATGGCCACGATCGGGAGGTACCGGAACTCGTCCGGCAGCCCCAGGATCGTGGTGGCGTCGGGATACAGCTGCGCTCCGCTCAGAAGATGTCGCCCGGCCAGCCAGTACGCACGGAAGTCGTAACCGGCGGGAAGAGCGCTCGCCACGATGAGCGCGGCAAGCAACGCGAAGACGAGGATCACGACGCCCGCACACCAGATGAGGCGGCCCGCGGTCACGGCCCGGTCAAACGTTCTCGCCGTGGTACTTACCCTTGTAACCCTCCGCGGTGGGCGCCGACAGTCGAAAGAACACGAGCTGCGCCACGCGCGCGCCGCGCTGGAGCCGGTACCCGCGCGAGTTCAGCACCGCAAGGAGACCTTCGCCCCGGCCGGAGTACCCCGCGTCCCAGACCGCGCTGTGGATCGCGACACCCGAGCGGAGCAGGCTCGACCGGGGGCGCGAGAAAGCCATGAGGTCGGTCGGTAGGTTCACCTTCTCGCGGTACGTAATGACGTACGCCCCGCGATGGAGATCCCACCAGCCGTCCTTGTCGGTGCGCACGTCCTCGCGCGCCGCGGGCTCGCGGACGTTGTCGGCGGCGCCGAGCAGGCCCGGCGAGGTGAGCCGTTGCACCCGTTCGACGCGCAGGTCCACGCCGTTCGGCTGGAGTTGCAGGTGGAGGTCGGCGTCCTCGATGAGCGGTGGCGTTGCGGCCAGCGCCGCGCGGAGCTCTTCGCGGGAGAGGACCGTCACGCAGCGATGCTAGACGCGGATGACAGAATCGCGCGGTGCACGCGGGTGCCAAGACCGTCGCAGCCTCGAAGACCGTGATGTCGCGCACGATGCTGCCGTCCGACGCGAACCCGTACGGCAACGTCCACGGCGGCGAGGTCATGAAGCTGATCGACGCGGCCGCCGGGGCGGCAGCGACGAGGCACGCTCGCGCCCGCGTCGTCACGGCCCGCATCGACGAGCTCTCGTTTCTCGCCCCCGTCTACGTCGGGCATCTCGTGACCGCGAAGGCCTCGGTGAACCACGTCGGACGGACAAGCATGGAGATCGGCGTGCGCGTCGAGGCCGAGGACATGCTCACGGGTAACGTCGTCCACGTCGCGTCGGCGTACCTCGTGTTCGTGGCGACCGACGAGCGCGGGCGCGCGGTGCCCCTGCCGCCGCTCCTCGCCGAGACCGACGACGAGCGCCGCAGGATGACGGCCGCCGCGACGCGGCGCTCGTTACGGCTGCGCAGACCCCAGACGTCCTAAACTCCCGGCTTAACGCTGGGGAGGTGCACATGCGAAACGCCCTTGGTTTGTTCGCGCCGCTCGTCGCGGCTCTCGTCGTCACCGCCGCGTGCAACGCTCCGCGCGCAGGGTCGACTCCCACTCCATCGGCGACGGGGACGCCGAACTTTGCGGGCAAGACCCTCAACATCGTTACCGGCGGGACGGGCGCCGTGTACATCGTCTACGGCGCGGGCCTCGCGGAGCTCCTGAACAAGAAGCTCGGCACCGCCGCGAGCGCGCAGGCCACCACCGCTTCGGTCGACAACATGAAGCTCATCCGTGACGGCAAGGCCGACGTCGCGTTCACGCTCGCCGACACGGCCTTCGACGCCGTCAACGGCAAGGGATCATTCGCGTCTCCAGAGAAGCCCTCGGACGCCAAGGCCCTGGCGGTCCTGTACTCGAACCTCACGCACCTCGTCGTCAAGGAATCGGGTGGCATCAACGCGGTGCCCGATCTCAAGGGCAAGCGCGTGTCCATGGGATCGGCAGGTAGTGGCACGGAGATCATCGCCAACCGCACGCTCGAGGCTTACGGATTGGACCCGGCGGCGGACATCTCGCGCGAGAGGCTCGGCGCCCAGGATTCGGCGAACGCGCTCCGTGACGGCAAGATCGACGCGTTCTTCTTCTCAGGTGGCCTGCCGGTCCCGGCCGTCTTAGATATCGCGACCGGCACGAAGATCAAGATGCTGGATCTGGCGGACAGCATCCAGAAGATGACCGCCAAATACGGCAACTTCTACTTCCCGATCAAGATCCCAAAGAGCACGTACAACACCGCGGCCGACGTGACCGTGTCGGGTGTCGCGAATCTCCTGGTCGTGCCATCGAGCTTCGATCCCGCGCTCGCGCAGGCGATCCTGGCGACCATGTTCGACAACAAGGCGGATCTGGTGAAGGTCCACAGCGCCGCGAACGATCTCTCTCTGGAATCGGCCGTCCTCGGCGCGCCCATCGACTACCACCAGGGCGCGATCGATTTCTACAAGTTGAAAGGCGTGTGGAAAAAGTAGGTGCCCCAGATAGCAAGCCTTTTGGCTTGCGGCGGAGACCGTCCGTGAGGGCGGCACTGTGCAGACCGAAGTCGAAAGGTGTCCGGAAGAAGTAGCGCTCTCGTCGCGCTCGTAGCGGCGATCGTGACGGCCTTGGGGGTGGCGCTCGCCACCCCCGTGCCGGTACTCACGGTGAGCGACGGCACGACCGAGTTCGTCGGCACGCTGGGCCCGACGGAGGCGCTGCGCTACTCGTATCGCCAATCGATCTACCAGGTGACCGTGTTCGAGGAGCTCGCGCGTGAGGCAGGAGGCCTGCGTATCGAGCGAGTCCGCTCCAGCGATATTCGGTCGGTCGAGTACTTCGGCTGGAAGGGCGAGCCCGCGCAGGCAGGCGACGGTTTGTGGGTCGAGGACTCGCCGCGCACGGTGGGGGTCGACCCCGAGCTCATCATCCGCATCACGCCCGCCGGAGAGCAGGCGCTGTCGACGTCGCGGTGGCGTGTCGTCCTGAAGCCACGTTTTGGCGAGGCGGTCGTGCGGGTCCGCGCCGAGGATCGTCCGTGGCTGCTCGCCTTGCTCGCGGGCGCCCGATGAGCGAGCGCGAGTCGGAACCGGAGGTCATCGCGCGACCGGACCTCGATGCGGTACTGGCCGACGACAAGACCAAAGAGCTCATCGAAGAGTACGAGGCCGAGGCGCGGACACGGACGTTCACCGGCTGGGGGGACAAGGTCGCCACGACTCTCGCCGTGGCGACGACGCTGTTCGCGCTCTATTTCGCCGCGGCCGGCGCGGAGATCCCGTTCACGGGTGTCGTCCTCGTCCCGTCCCTTCGCATGCTCGGTCAGACCATCACGACGCCGCAGATCTACGTGATGATCTTCCTGACCGCGATCCTGGTCCTCACCTTCCTGCTCTACCCGATGCACCCGCGGTTCATCAAGCGCATCAACGTGGTCGACTTCGCCTTCGTCGCCGCGTCGATCGCTATCACGGCGTACGTCTTCCTCAACTTCGAGACCGTCATCTATCGCGTCAACAGCCCGAACCAGTGGGACTTCATCTTCGGCGTGATCGCGATCGTCACGGTGCTCGAGGCCGGCCGCCGCACGATCGGCTGGCACCTGCCGGCGATCGGAATCGCGGCGATCGCGTACGCGTATTTCGCGGACTTCATGCCTGGGCCGTTCCGCGGCCCACCGAAGAACCTCGACGACATCGTCTCGAACCAGTACCTCGGCCTGGATGGCATGCTCGGCACGCCGCTTCAGGTAGCGGCCACGTTCATCATCCTGTTCACGATCTACGGCGCGATCCTCGACTACACCGGCGCCGGAAAGTTCTACGTCGATCTCGCGTTCGCGTTGACGGGGAAACGGCCGACCGGCGCGGCGCGGACGGTGACGATCGCTTCGTTCCTGCTCGGCACCGTCTCCGGTTCAGGAGTCGCGACGACGGTCACCCTCGGCTCGATCGCCTACCCGATGCTGAAGAAGGCCGGGCACGACCGCGAGTCGAGCGGCGCGATCCTCTCGGCAGGCGGAATCGGCGCGGTCATCTCACCGCCGGTGCTCGGGCCGGCCGCGTTCCTCATGGCCGAGATCCTCGGCATCAGCTACCTGCAGGTCGTGGTCATGGCGATGATGCCGACGATCCTCTACTACCTCGGGATCCTCCTAATGATCGAGGTGGACGCGCGCCGGCTCGGCGCGCGTGCGATCGCGCTCGACGCGCCAGGCTTTTGGGAGCTCACGAAGCGCTACTGGTACCAGTACACGTCGCTCTTCGCGATCATCGTCTTTCTTATCGCGGGCTTCTCGACGATCACCGCGGTGTTCTGGTCGATCGTCGTCGCGATACTCGTCTCCTATATCCGGCGCGAGACCTCGCTCGATCCGAGCAAGCTGGTGAAGGCGCTCGCCGCGGGGACCAAGCAGGTCCTGCCCGTCGGCGCGACAACGGCGGTGGCGGGCATCGCGGTCGGGATCCTCCTGCAGACGGGGCTCGGGCTCAAGATCTCGAGTCTCATCCTGTCCCTTGGCTTCGGCAACCTCGTCGCGACCCTCATCGTTTCTGGTCTCGTGCTCTGGGTGCTCGGTCTCTCGCTGCCGATCACCGCTACGTACCTTGTCGCGGTACCCACGGTCGTCCCAGCGTTGATCACGCTCGGCGTCGCGCCCCCCGCGGCGCACATGTTCGTCTTCTATTACGCAGTGCTCTCCGAGGTATCGCCACCGGTCGCACTCTCACCGTTCGCCGCCGCGGCGATCACCGGAGGCAATCCCTATAAGACGATGATGCTCACCTGGAAGTACGCGCTGCCCTGCTTCCTCGTCCCCTTCATGTTCACGCAGCCAGACGGCCTCGCAATCCTATGGACCGGTTCGACCATCCCGGAGGCGATCATCGCGTCGGTCTCGGCGGCGGTCGGGATCATCGCGCTCGTGGCCGGAGTGGGCGGCTACCTGCTGCGGCCGACCAACCTCGTCGAGCGCGTCGTTCTCATCGTGGGGGGTCTCTTGCTACTCGCTCCTGGGCTCGGCGCGGACATCGCTGGGCTCGCGCTCTTCGGGTTGGCCGGCGCGTCGCAGCTCTTCCGCCGCGCGCGCCGGCCCGCTACGGCCGCCGCCTAGAGACCGGGCTTAGGCCCGCGCCTCAGCCGGCGGTACGTCCATATTTGATGTGCTCGTACTGGCGCTGGCGCTTCGCGCTCTTCACGCCACGTGGTGGCATGGGCGCACCTCCGCGAAATTCGTATCTCTTGGCGGCAGCGACCGCAAAATCCGACCACGCGACCCGCTCCGTAGCTAGGCTTCTGACCGTGAGGACGCGCCCCCTCGCGGTGGTTCTGATTTTCGTGGCGGCATGCGGACCTTCAGCGGTCCCGAGTGGCGCGCCGTCATCTTCGCCGCTGGCGCTTTCGACCGCATCGTCGCAACCCTCGGCCAGGACGACGGCCGCGCCGACTTCGACGCCCACCGCCGCGCCTCTGCTGTCGCCGCTCGTCACGCGGGAGATCGCCGGGATCGACTTCGCGCTTGTGCCCGGGCCTGCTGACCTCCGCATCGAGGCTGGACTGTCGCGCGGCGATGACGATGTGGTTGCCGCGACCGTCGCGGCCGACATTCCCGCGGTCGAGCGCGAGTTCGAACGGACCTTCGCCGCTCGGCCGATCATTTACGTTTTCCGCAGCGTCGAGAGCTACGCCGACGGCTTCGTGCGGATCTTTGGCTACCCGAGCGCCACGGCCACGTTCGTCGCCGAGAACTCGGTCTCCTTTTTCGAGCCATCTCTCCGCATCATCGCGGTGAACTGGGAGGCGGTCCGTGGCCGTCGCCCGGTCGCCGCGATCCGGCACGAGCTCACGCATCTTTTGACGCTCGATGCGTGCTCGCCACGGTGCGACCTGGTCCCGGCGTGGCTGAACGAAGGGCAGGCGCGACTCGCGGAGGCTCTCGTGCCCGGTGGTGAGTGGCGCCTCCTACGCGTTCGCTATGAGGCCGCGTCGATGGCCGCGACCGGCAGCCTCATCCCGCTCAACACCCTCGTCTCGCAGCTTGCATGGAACGCGCTCACCGATTGGGCGGGGTATTTCAAGTACCAGGAGTCGGCGCGCGCGGTCGAGCTTCTACACGATGACGTCGGCGGAAGTGCCCCGATCGCGCGGATCTATGACCGTCTCCGCCGAGGTCAGAACCTGGCACAGGCTTACGCGGCGCTCACCGACCGAGCGTTCGACGATTTCGTCGCAAGCCTGCCCGACCGCATGCGTGCGGCCGTCCCTGCCGGAAAAGGGCTGATCGCGGTGCAGCCGACAAGCTATCTGGTCTACGGATTCCCGCCGGCCTCGACGATCACGGTTACGGTGAGCGGGCCGCGCGGGAGCGAAAGCTCGCCCATGGTGATCTCACCCTTCGGATCGAACATCGATGCGATCGCGCCTACCCGCTCGCGCGGCGGCTACACAATCAGCGTCAGAAGCGAGACCGATGTCTTCACTTTGAGACTACGAAAGGTCGAGGGGGGCGTCGCCGGCGACCTCCACTGATCGGAGAGGTACGACCACTCCGCCGGTATCACATATGTGGCGGCCCGGACTCCCCTGTGGAGAGCCAGCGGTCGACCTTAGGTATGTAGCGTTTCGGATCCTTTGCGAAGCGTTCGAGACATCCGGCGCCGCAGAACGCGTACTCGCGCTCGGGTCGCTCGATGGTGAGGCCCTGTTCGCGCTGCTCGGCGACGTCCACGATCATGTCGCAGACCGGATCGAGGATCTTGCCATCGGCCGTCATGCACCAACGGTAGCCGATTCGGCCCCTCCCCCAGATGGGGTAGCCGAAATCTCTCACCCCGTACGGTGTTCTCAACGGGTGCCACACGGCGCAAAGTGCGAGACGTGGAGCAGGTGGCGGGCGGACCCTGGGACCGGGCGGGCGTGGACCGTGAGACCTGGTACGCCGTGCGCATGATGGCCGTCGCGATCCGCGAGACAGCGCGGCTCCCGATAGATCCGACCGAAAAGAATGATGTGCTGCCCGCCGATCACCAGCGCCTCGGTGAATACGCCGACCGCCTCGTGTCAGCGGTTGAGAACGGGGACCCCGAGACCGTCGCGATGCTCTTGCGGCGCCAATCGCGCTCCGCGAGCTAGCGCTTTTCCTCTAGGGCCGGCGGCCCCGGCCGCCCGTCTGCGGCGAGCTCGGCGCATCCGTCCGCGCGACGGTGAAGCTCGACCCATCGCTGGCGAGAGTCGAGGGCTGCGCGATCGCCTGGCCCTGTCCGTTGATCATCGTGATCGCTTTCGCACTGAGTGCCGCGGCCGACATCGTCTTGCCATCCCGGACCGCGCTCACTCCGTTGAACTGCACGGTGCCGAACTGATCGAGCGAGACGAGGCCCCGGCCGATGCTCGGCGCTTCCTGGACCCACTCGGCCGACGAGTTCGACGAGCTGTATTGGACGGTCACGTTGTAGGTGCCGCCGGTGGTGTTGTTCTTCATCGCGATGAGCCAGTCGTTCCCGGTCTGCTGCGTAATCGTGACCGTGACGGAGTCGCCCGCGGTCACGGTGAGCGGAACTGGCCGCGAGGACGCCGGCAGCATCTCGATCCACGAGGAGTACTCGACCGTTCCGCTACCGTCGACCATCGCCTGCGTACCGGCCTGGATGAGATCGCGGCTCGTGAGCCCGCCGATCCCCACCCACGTCGCGTCCGCTCCGCTTGAAGTCGCCGCGACGGTCGGCACGGTCCAGGTCCCGGTGACCGACGTGAACGTTCCGCCGTTCGCCGCGTAGCCGGACCAGTTGCTCGAGCTGCTTGTGACGGTCGCGGGTGTGCCTGGTTGGGTCACGCTCGGCGCGGTCCCGCTGCCGGGGGTGATGATCTGCGTCGTAGGCTGCACGTCCGCCGAGATCTTCCAGGCCCCCGACTGGCGGACGAGGGTGTATTCGTTGCGGTCGGTGCCGTCGGCGACGGATCCGTCTGTGTACGTCGTCCGCCAGGTCTCATTGGTCACGGCGTTCGCGGTCGTGCCGCTGATCGTCACATCGACCCAGTCGAGGCTGACGAGCGCGATCGATCGGGCACCGCTGCTCTGCAAGCTCTGATTTATCTGGACGAGCTCCTGGTAATAGGAGTCGGTCGCGGTCGCGCGCATCAGCGTCGGGTCACTGCGGGCGTACGCCTGGGCCTGTGCCTGGTTCGCGCGCTGGACCACGTCCTTGATCGCGGCGACGGTCGCGGTGTCGGTCGAGCTTGTGTTCGTCTGCGCGGCCGGCGCGGTTTGGTCGACGTAGGTCCTCGCGGTCGAGATGAGCGAACCGAGATCGATGCGTCCGCTCGATGCGGCGAGCGCGAACGCAAGCAGTCCGAGGGCCACGAGGCGGCCCGCGGGGACCCCGCCGCCCTTGCGAGCCGGAGGCGGCGGTGCCGCAAACGGTGTCATCGGGGTGGTGGCGGTCGGATCACCTTCGAGCATGCCTATAGCCTCTCTCGCGCGCCTAAGCCCGGCCTAAGAGACGGCTGAATCAACCCTAGGAAATTCGTTCGATCGGACTAAGAGCCGGCGGCCTTCGGCGCCTGCATCGAACGCATTCCGAGGGCCAGGAGCACGCCGACGGCCATCAGCACGAGCCAGGCAGGCAAGAGCCAATCCGGATACACCAGGCCCAGCAGCCGATCGAGCGACCACGCACCGTCGCCGGCGAGAGCGATCGCGAGAGCGCCCGCCGCGATCGGAAGCGGGAACTCCCACCCGACCTTGCCTCCGCCCGCCCAGAAGCCCTGACTCCAGTGGGCGACGATCAGCACGACGACAAGATCCGCCGCAACGACTCCAGGGCCGATCGGGCCGCCGAGACCGAGCACCGTGAGCAGGCCTCCGCCCGCCTCGGCAAACACCGCGACGTACGCCCAGAAAATGCCCGGCCGCAGACCCATGGAGTTGAACCATCCGGCTACGCCGGCGATCGAGCCGCCTTTGCCGACCAAACCCAGCTTGAGGAGTCCATGCGGGATGATTGCTCCGCCGATGACAATTCTCAGGAGCAGAAGCGCGATGTCGAGGTACACGGACTCCCGAGATGGTCGCACACCCGAGTGTGCCCGCTCCCTTGCCGTGGCTCGCGTTACGTAGCCGTGCGGCTCGCCGTCCGGATCGTCGCGGTGTTCGCGCTTCTCGCTGGCGTGGTGTTCTTCTTTCAGGGCATCGGGATCATCCCGGGCTCGTTCATGACAGGCCGAAGTGAGTGGGCCGTCATCGGCGCCGGGCTCATCGCGGGGGCGGCCGCGCTGCTGTGGCTCGTCGGAATGGTCGTGCCTCGGAGGCGTTAGTACGGGACCGCATCCTGAACCGGCGCGCTAGAAGCGGTCGATGATCTTCTGGCCGTCGGCACTGCGAACAAAGTCCAGGAACCGCGCTATCCCGGGCCTCTGCTCGGTATTTCGCGCGTACACCAGGTAGAGCGGACGGCGCAGCTTGTACGAGCCATCTCGGAGCGCGAGCTTGGTGGGTGAGATGCCATCGATCGTCACGATGTGGGTGCCCTGCGGGGAGGGCTCCTCGCCGGTGACACCGATCATGCCGATGGCGCCGGGTTGTCCCCCGACGGCCTGCCGGATCTGGTCGCCACCCTGGATCTCGAGGACCCCGCCTCCGTATGTCGGCTTCCCGCCGTAGACGTAGTTCTCGAACGTCGCGCGGACACTCGAGCCTTTCTCGCGCACGAGCGGGATCACCGGAACCTGCTTGGAAAGTCCGAGCACGGACCAATCGCTCACCTTGCCGCTGTAAATGGCCTCGACCTGGGCGGTGGTCAGGTCCCTGAGCGTATTGGTCTGATGGACGACGAGACCGGTACCTGCGACGCCGACGAGCACACGGTCGACGATCTGGTTCTCGCTAGCGGTCAGTTCTCGGCTCGCCATACCGAGATCGAAGAGCTTCTGCGCGGCGAGGTTGACGGCGCCGTCCGAGCCTATCGATGTGTCGTATGTGAACTTGACTCCGGGGTGCTTCGCCACGAAGGCGTCGGCGAGCGCCTGCACAACGGTAATCGCCGCGTCGCCGCCGCCGACGGTGTAGACGCCGGCGAGCGGATCTGGTGCGGGAGTTGACGCGCCGCCGCAGGCGGCTGCGACCAGTGCGACCAGGAGAATTCGAGAGACGAGGAGCAAGTAGCCCGAGGATACGGGCGCTAGCGGGGCCGAGGCGGTAGCAGATCGGTAAGGGGACGCGCGTCCTTGGCGGCGCCGAGGCGCGGCAGCCCGAAGATGTCTTCGATTGCCGCAAGCAGTGAGTAGTGATCGTACGAACCGTCTACCCGGCTGCTGACGAGATCGGGCGTCGCGACGATCAGGGGAACGACGCTCGAGCGGCCATCGCCTTCGTCCCACACCACGAAAAGCGCACCGTGGTCACGCCACGCGGACGAGGCCACGATCCGAGCGACCAGACCCTGGAGCCACGTACCCGCCTCGTCGAGCGCGCAGTCGTGGCCGTCGTGGCAAAGACCTGGCGTGATCCAGACGAAGCTCGGAGTGTCCCGGGCGAGGTCCGCATCGAGGGCATCCAGTCCGACGACGTTCTCCGGACACGAGCCGCCGTAGTACGCGAAGGGGTTGTGCTTGAGGGCATACGGGTACGGGCTGCGCATGCATCCCGCGGAGGTGAGCCCCTCCATGTAGGCCCGCCAGCTCACGCCCGCGGCGGTGAGCTGAGCCCCGAGGCCTCCCGCCGGCAACGCGTGGTAGTTGTTGTCGGTGATGCCCCAGGTGCTGCCCGAGGTGATCGCGAGGTAGTTGGGGAGGCTCGGCGACGACACGGCGCGGTAATTCGTCGCGAGGGTGTATTTCGAGGCAACTGAGGCGATCGAGGGTGCCTGCAGTGCACTGGCCAGTGAGGTGTTCTCCATGACGATCACGAATACATGCTGGCGTCCTACGCTGGACGCGGCCGCAGGAATGCGGACCTTGTCGCTCGAAGCCGGCGTCGATGCAGCAGTGGTCCGTGTCGCAGCAGGCGAGGCGACCGCGGGTACGGGCGACGCAGGTGATGAGGCCGATGGTGAGGTCGCCGCGGGCGAGGCGCATGCGGCGACGAGCGCGATGATGATCGGTATCCAGAGAAAGGCGCGCATCCGATGAATATTCTCCCACCGCAAGATGCGCTACCGCACGTCGGTCCTTCATTTTCGTTACGTAACGGATCTGCGTGCGCGACCACAACGCGAGTCGAAGCGTTACGCCTCGAAGACGACCTCGTGCCGGGTCGTCGCACGCCAGGGTCGGCCACGCCATCGCTCAGGCGGAAGGGCCGCGGCACCGCGACTCCGAACGCAGCGACGCACGAGGATCTCGAGGTCGGCGAGCGTCACGCGGCCGCGCTTCTGCTCCCAGATCGCACGTAGCGCGAGGATCGCGTCGAGCGCAGCGTTGGCGTCCATGGCTAAGTACTGCGCCGAGCGAGCGCGCCCGATGTGTCGGGGACGTTTCGTTCCACGCCGAGCGACAACGCACAGGCCGTGCCAGGGGATCTGCGACGCCAGTGATATCCGAATCGGTAGCGCGCAGCGATCAGCTGGCGCGCACGGCCTCTGCCACGAGGCTTGGAAGCATCGCGCCGCGCACGCGCGTGACGTCTTCCTCGTACTTCAAGAGCACGCCCAGCGTTCCGTCGATCGCCTCTTCGTCGAGCTCGCCTATACCGAGCGCGGCGAGCGCCATCGCCCAGTCGAGCGTCTCGGCGACACCCGGCCGCTTGAAGAGATCATCACGACGTAGCGCCTGGACCACGGCGACGACGCTCCGTGCGAGACGAGGCGGCACGTCAGGCAGTCGCCGCGCGACGATGGCGAGCTCGCGCTCGACGCTCGGGTAGTCGATCCACTGGTAGAGGCAACGGCGCTTGAGAGCGTCATGTATTTCCCGCGTGCGATTGGAGGTGATGATGACCGGAGGCGGGACCGCTGCCCGAAAGGTGCCGAGCTCGGGTACGGTGATCTGGAAGTCCGAGAGGAGCTCGAGCAGGTACGCCTCGAACTCTTCGTCGGCCCTGTCGATCTCGTCGATGAGCAACACGGGCGGCGGACCGTCGCCGGCGATGGCCTCAAGGAGCGGACGCTTGATCAGAAAGCGCTCGCTGTAGATGCGTTCGCGAGCGTCGCTCGGGTGCCCCTCGCCTTCGGCAAGGCGGATCTCGAGGATCTGGCGCGGGTAATCCCAGTCGTACACGGCGGTCGCCACGTCGAGGCCCTCGTAGCACTGGAGCCGGATCAGCCTTCGGCCAAGCGCGGACGCGAGCGCTTTTGCGATCTCGGTCTTGCCGACGCCCGCCTCACCCTCGACGAAGAGCGGCTTCCCCAGGCGCAAAGCGAGAAAGAGCGTGACGGCGAGTGAACGGTCGGCAACGTAGCGCTCGCGCTCGAGCGCGGCGGCGACATCCTCGACCGACGACATGATGGGCGAGGCCACGACTGTCGATGCTACGAGCGGGGAAGCCACAATGCGCCGGCGCCGCTGCGGCGCCGGCGCACGAGGGAGGTTTCTCGGTCAGCCTCTGGCGCGCTCGATCGCGCTCCCGATCGCACGTTTCGCATAGACCGTGACCAGGTGCTTGCGGTAGTCGGCGGAGGCCGCTAGGTCGGAGAGCGCGGTGATTCCGTTCGCCGCCTTCGCCGCGGCGTCGGCGATCGCCTTCGCATCGCCCTTCGTACCGGCGAGGGCGCGCTCGGCCTCGGTCGCACGGTATGCGGCCGCGGCCACGCCGGCAACTCCGATCGCGGCGCGGTCGACTGTGCCGTCGGACTTGAGCGTCACCACCGCAGCGACGCCGGTAACGGCGAACCCCGATGCCGGATGTGCGAACTTCGCGTACGCGCCGCCGGTGCGACCGGCCGGCGCCGGAAAACGGATCTCGGCGATGATCTCGTTCGCGGCGAGCGCCGTCTCGAACGTTCCCTTGAAGTAGTCGCCTGCCCGGATGTCGCGCTGGCCTTTCGGGCCGATGGCGCGGATGACCGCTTCGTAGGCGAGCGCCGGTGCGGGCTCGTCGGCGGCCGAGTCGGCATGCGCGAGACTGCCGCCGATCGTGCCGCGTGCCCGGACCTGGAGATCACCGACATCACCTGCCGCCTCGGCGAGCGCGGCGAGCTTCGTACGGACGGCTTGGTCGTGCGCGATGTCGCGATGGGTCGCGAGCGCGCCGACAACGATGGTCCCGTCGGCCTCGGTGCGGATCTCGCGCAACGACGCGATGCGACGGAGGTCGACGATCGTTTCGGGCTGTGCGAGCCCGAGCTTCATGAGAGGTAGGAGGCTGTGGCCACCGGCGATCACTTTTGCGTCGCCGCTTTTCCCGAGCTGCTGGACGGCCTCTTCGATCGTGGTCGGTGCCTGATACGCGAACGGGTGCGTGATCATCGCCGTCCCTCCCCAGCCGCGCGGATCGCCCGCCAGAGCTTCTCCGGCGTAAACGGCATGTCGAGGTGCTTTACGCCGAGCGGTGAGAGCGCGTCGATGACCGCATTGCCGACCGCCGGCGTCGAGCCGATGGTCCCGGCCTCACCGATCCCTTTCACGCCGAGCGGATTCGTGGTCGTGAGCGTCACGGTGCTCTCGAGGTCGAATGCCGGGACATCCTCGGCCTTGGGAACGTGGTACTCCATCATGCTTCCGGACAGAAGCTGCCCGTTGCTGTCGTACACCGCCGCCTCGTAGAGCGCTTGCCCGATGCCCTGGGCGATGCCGCCGTGGAGCTGCCCCTCGACGATCATGGGGTTGATCTGCCGGCCGCAGTCGTCGCATGCCGAGTACTTGACGATCTCGACCGCGCCGGTCTCGCCGTCGATCTCCACCTCGGCTATATGCGTGCCGAACGGGAACGTGAAGTTTGGCGGGTCGTAGTACACCGTCGCCTCGAGACCCGGCTCCATGCCGTCAGGCAGATTGTTCGCGAGGTAGGCGGCCATCGAGATGTCGCCGAAGTTCTTGGCTTTCTCGGGCACGCCCTTCACGAAGACCTTGCCGCCCTCGACGACGACGTCGGCGGGCGACGCCTCGAGAAGGTGCGCGCCGATCTGGACGACCTTCTCGCGCACTTTCTCGGCAGCCTTGTGCACGGCGATTCCACCGACCGCAAGGCTCCGGCTGCCGAACGTGCCGACGCCCATGCCTGGTGACTCGAACGTGTCGCCGTGCCGGACCTCTATGTCGTTCGGGCTGATGCCAAGCGCGTCGGCCGCGATCTGCGCCCACGAAGTCTCGTGGCCCTGTCCGTGTGGCGACGTGCCGGTGAACACCTGGACCGAGCCGGTCGCGTGCACGCGGATGCGCGCGCTTTCGTACCCGCCCCAGCCCACGCCGAGCGCCGCGTTGGCCTTCGACGGAGCGAGTCCACAGATCTCGACGTAGCTCGAGATGCCGATGCCGCGGTAGTTCCCGCGCGCTTTGGCCTCGGCGCGGCGCTTCTCGAAGCCCTTGTAGTCGGCGATCGCGAGCGCCCGGTCGAGCGCGGGCGCGTAGTCGCCGCTGTCGTAGGTGATGCCACTGATCGTGTTGAACGGGAAGGCATCGGGCGGAATGAAGTTCTTTCGCCGCACTTCGGCGGGGTCCATCCCGATCTCGTCGGCGAGCCGGTCGATGACGCGCTCGATCAGGTACGCGGCCTCGGGCCGCCCGGCACCTCGATACGCGTCAACCGGCGTCGTGTTCGTGTAGACGCCGCGCATCTCATAGTCGAACGCGGGGATCCGATAAGCCCCTGGAACGATGAACACGTGGAGGACGGTCGGGATGCCCGGTGCGAATGCTTGCAGGTACGCACCGACGTTCGCGACCGTACGTACGCGCAGGCCGAGGATCGTACCGTCGCGCTTTGCGGCGAGCTCGACGTCCGAAACGTGATCCCGCCCGTGGATCGTCGCGAGGTAGCCTTCGCGCCGCTCCTCCGTCCACTTCACCGGACGCCCGAGCGTCTTCGAGAGATAGCCGACAAGCAGTTCCTCGGCATAAACCTGTAACTTGCTGCCGAAGCCACCGCCGACCTCCGGCGCGATAACGCGCACCTTGTTCTGCCCAAGACCCAGATTGAGCGCCGCGATGAGCTGCACGAAGTGCGGGATCTGCGTCGTGGTCCAGAGCGTGAGCTCACCGGCCTCGAACTTCGCGGTCACCGCGCGTGGCTCCATCGCGTTCGGGATGAGGCGCTGGTTGACGATCCGCTGGGTGACCTTGATCTCGGCGTCCTTGAACGCCTTGTCGATATCCCCGCCCTTGACCGGATAGGTGAAGACGAGATTCGACCCGAGCTCCTCGTGAACGATCGGCGCACCGGGTTCGAGCGCCTTCGTCGCGTCGACCACGACCGGAAGCGGCTCGTAGTCGACCGTGATCAGGTCCGCCGCGCGCTTGGCGGCGTCGCGCGACTCCGCGACGACCGCGGCGACCGCGTCGCCCGCATAGCGCGCCTTGTCGGTCGCGATCGGCATGTGCTTCGACCCGTTCATGCTCGGGACCGTGATGAAGACGGGCAGCATGCCCGTCGCCTCGAGGTCCTTGCCGGTGAGCACGGCGACCACGCCAGGCTCCTTCTTGGCGGCCGCCGTGTCGATCCGGCGGATTCGCGCGTGCGCGTGCGGGCTGCGCACGAGCGTCATGTACACCACGCCCTGCAGCATCACGTCGTCGGTGAAGGTCCCCTCACCAGTGACGAGCCGCGGGTCCTCTTTGCGCGCGACGCGGGCGCCGATGTAGGTGGGGTTGGCTGTGGCGGTCATCGCTTCACCTCCGCAGCGACCTTCGGTTGGGCGCCGACGGTCTGGCGCATCTCAGCCGACGCCGAGCGAATCGCGTTCACGATGTTGTGGTACCCGGTGCAGCGACAGAGGTTGCCTGCGATGGCGTGACGGATCTCCGCGTCGCTCGGCGAAGCGTTCCGCTCGAGGAAGTCGACGGCGGTGATCATGAGACCCGGGGTGCAGAAGCCGCACTGAAGCCCGTGCTCCTTGGCGAACGCGCGCTGGATCGGATGTAGTTCGCCGTTCTTGGCGAGGCCCTCGACCGTGACGACCTTCGCGCCGTCGGCTTGGACCGCAAGCATCGTGCACGCTTTTGTCGCGAGGCCCTCGACGAGGACGGTGCACGCGCCGCACTGGCTCGTATCGCAGCCGACATGCGTGCCCGTGAGGCTGAGCGTTTCGCGCAGGAACTCGACTAGCAGCAGCGTGGGTTCAATCTCACGGGAATAGCTCGTACCGTTGACGGTGACCGTGACGGCATAGGCCATAGCGCGCCTCCCCCACATCTCGGCGCCGTACGCGGACGAGCGCCGCGACAAAACTTCCCCGCCTCGAAGGCGGCGTAAGGCTAGTTCCGGCCTAGAGGTCGGTCAACCTCTGGAGCGCTTGCTCCGCGAACGAGTCGCGCTCTTCTTTGCGGTCGTTCGCTTGCGTGTGGTCGCCCGCTTCGGCGCGGCCTTCGCGACGGCCGTTGACTTCGCTCGGCTGCGCGCCGCGGTCCCATTTCCATTCCCGTTCGAGCGCGAGCGGGTCTTCTGCTTCTGCTCCTGCTCTCGCTGTTGCTGCTGCGTGCGATCCATCTTCGCGAGACCGATGACGTTCCCCTCAGGATCCGCGAAGAGCGCGTAGACCACGTTCCCCCCCGCGTCCATCGGCTCCATCACCCTGCTGCCCCCGAGGCGCTCGGCCTTCGCGAGCGTCGCCGCCGGGTCGTCCGTCTCAACGTAGAAAGTCACCCAGCTCTTGCCCTGCCGGCTTGCCCCGATGCCCCCGTTGATGCCGGTTCCTTTTGTCTTGGTGTCGATCATCCCGTAGTTGTCGGGATTGTTGGTGTCGATGCCCCACCCGAAGAGGTCCTTGTAGAACTTCTGCGTTGCGGGAGCGTCCTGCGCGTTGATCTCGAAGTGTGTAACGGGATATGCCACGTCCGACTCCCCCTTTGTCTACGCTCTGCGTCTCGGATGGACTCTACTCTCGACGTCGCGCGCTCGTTCGTTCAGGCGGTGAAGGATCGCAACGCCGACGCGGCTGCGGCCCTCTGCGCGGACGATGTCGAGGTCACGCTGCCTGGGCTGCCCGAGCCTTTCCAGGGAAAGGAAGGGGTCCGGCAGATGATCCGCTTCGCCCCCTCGGAGCTCGTCCAAACGCCCCGCGAAGAATCCGTGGACGGCCGGAACGTGAAGATCACGACACTGACCAGGGCGCCAGGTATCTTCGCCAATTACACGACGTGGAACTTCGAGATTGACGGCGCCCTTGTTCGCCGCCTGGATTTTGAGCTGCGCGCCGCGAACTGACCGCTAGGGCTTGGTCAGGACAATGGCGTTGGGCAGCAGTCGACCGGGGCCGACCTTGTACGAGCCGCCGATCCACATGGCCGCGGTGCCGCCGCCGTCGAGGTTGAGGGCGTCACGGGCGCCGAGCGCTTGCATCACGTACGCGGAATCGGTGACCGTCGCGTTCGTCACGATCACCAGGTAAACGTATGTCGCGTCGACGCCGATTGCGCCCTTCGTTCCCTTGAGGAGCTGCGAGCCGTTCTGCTCGGCGGTCGAATCGATGATCGCGCCGTTCTGGACAAGCAGGGGGAAGTTCGTGATTGCTGCGGTGACCGGGCTCTGTTGCTGGTAGTAGACGAACGAGCGGCGGTAGACGCTCGTGCTCGCCCCGTTGAAGAAAAGGCCGCCGTTCTGCGCGTTGAGCGCGTTGTAGTTGATCCAGCGGCGCAGGCTGGTGTTATAGACGGCGTAGTCGTAGGAGTTCACTTTCCCGGCGCACTGGGCGTAGTCGGGCGGGCACAGATACGTGCCGTTCATTCCGGCGTATGCCCCGTTCTCGCTCACGTATTGCGCGAGCGGTTTTGCTGGGCAGTTGTTCGAACAATCCGTCGCGTTCGCGGTCAGGGTCTTCACCGTGACCTGCGACAAACGCTCCTTGATGAGGTGCACGTTGAAGGTGCCGCGGACGGTCGACACGCTCTGGTAGCCGTAGCCAAGACCGGTCTCCGGAGGCGCGGGGCGTGACCCATCCGGGTTCAGCACGGTGACGAGCCAGAAGACGCCGAAGTCCTCGAGCCATGTCGCGCCTTCGATCAGCGGACGGAGATAGAGCCGGTAGTACCCGGCGGTCGCCGGCGCCTGGATCGTGAACTGGAACCAGGAGACCTGCCCCGGTCCGACATAGTCCGCGGGCTGCATCGCGATGCGGTTGTGGCGTGGCCATCCGGTCGCGGGCGACCCGGCGCCACCATCACCGCCGAGGGGCGTCGCAGCGTCCTGTCCTGGTTCGGGGCCCCACGTGCCGAGATAAGCGACTTGGCCCATCCGCCCGCGCACCCAGCCGAGCGAGCCCGAGTTGTAGTAGGCGACGGTCGCCGTCGAGCGCTCGCCGGGGCAAAGCGTGGGATACCCACTCTGTCCGTACCACTGCGCGTGAAATCCGGGGACGCCCGCCGGAAGTCCCGCGGGGTGCGGGATCCCTGGACCGACGCTGCTCGCGCACATTGCGACCGCGGGCGCCGGCGACACGGGCGCCGCGAGAGCACGCGGCATCGGACCTACGGCCTGCCAGCTGAGAACCAGTGCCGCGACGAGAAGCGGCGAAAATGTGCGCGATCCCACTCATCGAAGGTAACGAGGTGCCCGCGGGCGCAATACCTCCCCGCGAGGGACGACACCTTTGGGTACCCGACGGTATGCCAAGTTGATACCTCGAGGTCAGCCATACGATGCGCTCGTGGATCAACTTCGCTGGCCGCGCTCGTGGGCGGGGCGATCCGCTGCGCGATCTATCTCGCGAGCGTTGTCGCGTCGGGACCCGCCGACTTCATCGGGTACTGGATCGTCGCGCTGGTCCTGACCCTTCAGGCGGTGCCGCTGCTGCGCCGTTAACCCTTGGGCCCCGTCGCGACGATCTCGATAGCGACGCGGATCTCATCGGTCACGCTGAGGACGCGGAGCGGCACCGACGGAGCGGTCATTCCGAAGTCGCCGAACTTCCAGCTCGGGTTCGCTGTCGCGGTCGCGGTGAGATCGCTTCCATCACGCTTTGCGGTCACGTCGAACGTGACCTCCTTGGTCTTGCCTTTTATGGTCATGTTCCCGGTCAGCGTGAACGTGAACGTTCCGCTCGTCGCGAGAGGCACCGTGAGCCGACTCGTCTTTGTCGGAACAAAGTCGGCCGTCGGGAATTGGCGGACCTGCAGCGTGTCCTGCTTGATGAAGTTATCGCGGTTGCTCTCATCGCTCGAGAGCGTCGTGAGGCTGAACGTGATCTTGGATCCGGACGCGAACGTTCCGTCCGCGTTCAGCGCGAAGGAACCCTGCGCGCCGGTCGCGGTCAGCACGGCATCTGACGGGAGGCTCACGCCAACGAGCTGCTCCCGTACGCGGATCGTCGCCTTCGATTTATCGCTGACCGTCCACGCCGCCGAGGAAGCGGTCGTAGCTGTTGCCGTTGTCGCGGCCATCGTCTCGGTCGGTGTCGCGCTGGGGACCGAGAGCGTCGCGGAGCCGCACGCGGCGACAAGGATCCCCCCGCCGATGGCGGCCGCTATCGAACGAACATGGGCCGGCATGGTCACTGTCACTACTCCTCACGCTGGTTGCGCTGACTGTAGAAGGAGCATGTGAGACTGCGACAAGGAGTAGCTAACAGTTCGCTAAGAAGGTTGGAGCAGCCGTCGATCCCGCGATCGAGAGGGCGGCCGCGCACTTACACGGGATGATCGAGCGGCGAGAGGTGCGCGCGTAGCGCCCTAGCGGACGGTGACCACCGTATACATCCCGAGGTCGTCCATCCACGCGCCTCCATCGACGACCCCGCGAAGCGGGACCACGAACGTGCCAGGTAACGCCCCCTTCACTCGAAAGGTGAAGGTCGCGGTCTCACCGGGCGGAACGATGTCCTCCTGCTGCACGGCCGGGCGCTCGGGCGTCGGCCACCCATCGCCCAGGAACGCGAGTGCCGGCGAGTTTCCGGGAATCCCTAGGCGGGCCTCCTGTGCCGTGCCCTTGCGCCACGCCGTGGAGCCGGTGTTGCGAAGGACCACCGAGACGAGGGCCTTGTCGCTCGGGTCGATGACGGGATAGGGCGTCTGCGAGACGAAGCCAGCGTGGACGCTCTCGCTCGTCGGAGGAGCGCAGAGGCTCACGAGCCACATGAAGTGCGGCCAATCCCACGTCGGACCTGGATCGGTGTGCGTGCTCCCGGGTACCTGGTTATGCCCGATGACGTGTGCACGATCGAGCGGCACCCCCTGCCGCGCCGAGATCGCGCAGGCGAGAGCCGCGGCAGCGTAGTACTGCTCCGTTCTGAAGACCGGGTTGGTAACGCGGTCGAGCTCGAGTTCGATCCCGATCGAGTGGCGGTTGAACCAGGCGTTCCCTGAGTGCCACGCGGTGTCGGCCTCGTGGACGATCTGTGCGATGTGCCCGTCACCGCGAATGACGTAGTGCGCGCTGACGTCGGATGCGAGGATGTTGAAGGCGCGGAGCGTGCGTGTGTAGCTGATGTCGGTGTAGTGGATGACGATGTAGTCGATCGACGCCTCATCTCGACCTTCCCAGTAGTTGGTCTTGGTCGGGAGGTACTCCGACTGGGGAACGTACGGGAACCGGATAGCTGCCGAGCGCGACGTCGTCGCTGCGCGCGCGACCGGGGTCGCGGCTTCCGGCCCAACGGGCGTCGTGTCGAGCACTGAGGCGACCGCCACGTCCGGCTGACGCGCGCCATCGCCCGCCCCGATGGTGGTGAGGAGAAGAAGGAGGACGATCCAGACCGAGCGACGAAGCAACCCCTGCATCTTCTGATGGCGCAACGCGAGCAAGCAATAGGCGTTGCGTCATCTTGCTCGTTCGGCACTCAAGCGCGCGCCACTACTTTGGTCCGCCGTGTCAGGCCGAGGCACCCCACGTGCACACAACCAACGCGTGAGTACCGATAGCGGATTTTCGGCGGGGCTTGCGATTGGCCTTCTGGTACTTGTCGTCGTGGTACTCGTGATCCTCGCGACAGTACCGATCGGCGGCGGCACCGACGCAAAGCCACTCATCGACGTTCGTTTCGGCCGCTAGCCGAGCCAGGAAAGCGCACGCGGGACCGAGCGGTCCCGCGTCCTTCAGTCCGCTCGACTGAGGCGCGGATCGAACGCATCTCGGAGACCGTCTCCGAGCAGGTTGAACGAACCGACAGCGAGCAGGATCGCGAGCCCGGGAAAGAGTGAGAGCCAGGGCTGCGTACTGATGTAATTCCGGCCCTCGCTGATCATGACGCCCCACTCGGGTGTCGGTGGCTGCGCGCCGAAGCCGATGAAGCTGAGTCCGGCCGCCGCGATGATCGAGGAACCCAGATCGAAACTTGCCTGGATCATCAGCGGGGCAAGCGCATTCGGAAGGAGGTGACGCACAACGATCCTCGTCCGGGAGGCGCCGATCGCGCGCGCCGCCTCGACGAACTCGCGGCGTCGTAGCGAAAGGATCTGTCCGCGCACGAGGCGCGCGTAGACCGCCCATGTGACCGCCGCTATCGCGATGATCGCGTTGGTCAGGCTCGGGCCAAGTGCGCCCGCGATCGCCATCGCCAGGATGAGGGCCGGAAACGCCAGAAAGACCTCGGTCAAACGCATGAGCGCTTCGTCCACAAGGCCTCCGGCGTACCCCGCGACGAGCCCGATCGCAGTACCCACGACGCCGGCCACGGTCACGACGACGACACCGATGATCAGCGAGATGCGCGCGCCGTAGAGGATCCGGCTCGCGATGTCACGACCGAGCGAATCGGTGCCGAGCCAGTGCTGAGGTGAGGGCGGCTGCAAGCGCGAGCTGAGCTCCTGAGCGAGCGGATCGTAAGGAGCGAGCACCGGAGCCAGGAGCGCGCAGGCCGCGAACACCGCGATGAGCGCGAACGCCAAGATGTTGAGCGGATTGGCGAGGATGGGTGCGCGGGCTGCGAGCCGGAGACCGCGGACCGAGACCGCTGCCGCGTTAACCACGCTGCGTCCGCGGATCGAGCCAGAAGTACGCGACGTCGACGACGAGGTTCGCGATCGGGTACACGATCGCCGCGAGAAGGGTCACACCGAGCACGGCTGGGAAGTCGAGCGCGATGGCAGCCGCGGTCGCATAACGTCCCAGACCTGGCCAGCTGAAGATCGTCTCGGTCAACACCGCACCCGAGAGGAGGCTCCCGAACGTGAGGCCGAGGATCGTGACGGTCGGGATGAGCGCGTTACGCAGCCCGTGACGTAGGATCACGAGCCGCTCCTGAAGGCCTTTGGCGCGCGCGGTCCGCATGTAGTCCTGGCCGAGGACCTCAAGCATGCTCGAGCGCGTCATCCGCGCGATCACCGCGGTGGAGAAGTAGCCCAAGGTCAGCGCAGGTAGGACGAGGTGAAGGAGGCTGCTCCGGAGCGCCTCGAGGTCGCCCGCGAGCAGGCTGTCGACGACATAGAGGCCCGTCCGGGTCCGAGGCGGCGTGACGAACGTGTCGATGCGAGCACCACCCGGGAGCCATCCGAGCTGGTAATAGAAGAGGCCGATCACGATGAGACCGAGCCAGAAGACCGGGATGGAGCCGCCGATCAGAGAGAGCAGCCTCACCAGGTGATCCGGGAGGCGGCCGCGAAAGATGGCCGACCACACGCCCGCTGGAATGCCGACGACGATCGCGACGAGAAGGGCAGCCAGCGAGAGCTCGATCGTGGCGGGGAACGAGTCGAAGAGGTCGTCAGAGACTGGGCGGCGCGTCCGGATGCTTCGACCGAGATCCCCGCGTACAAGGCCGGTCACGTAGGTGAGGTACTGCTCGGGGAGCGGCCGGTCGAGGTGATATTCCGCCCTGAAAGCTTCGATCTGCTGATCGGTGGCGTGGTCGCCGAGGGCCGCGGCGACAGGGTCGGCGGGGATAACGTGCGAGATCGCGAAGGTGATGATCGAAACGCCGACCATCACCGCCGCGATCCCGACGATCCTCCGGGTCAGGAACCCGAGGAACCGCATGGCGCTCCGCTGACTGCTACTTGGTTACTGCGGTGAGCTCCGCCCAGCCGATCGAGCTCCAGTTGAAGCCCTTCACGTTCGAGCGAAGTCCGAAGAGCTCGGCGGGCTGATAGAGCACGACGTAGGGGCCGTTGTGAAGCACGTAATCGGTGATCTCCTTGTACGCGGCCACTCGTTTGGCGGGGTCGGCGATGAGCTCTGCCTCGTGTGCCTTGGTCGCGATCGGGTCATCCCAGCCATTGCGGTAGGCAATGGACTTCGCCTTGTAATCGGTGAATGGGTTGACGTTCGCACCGGGGTCGGGGTAGTCCGGCCCCCAGTTGATCATCACGAGCTGGCCTTTCTGCGCGCGGTAGGTCGCCAGCAGGTCGGCGGTGGTCGTCTGCTTGATGTTCACCGTCACGCCGATCTGGGCCCAGTCGGACTTCAGCTTGGCGGCGAGGTCGCTCCAGGCGACTCCGCCTGGCGCCGGGCCGGTCGGGACGAGGAACTCGAGGGTGATGCTGGTCTGGCCCGCCTCTTGGAGCAGCGATTTCGCCTTAGCCACGTCGGCCTGGAACGGTGTCGCCTCGTTGTGGCCAGCGAGGCCCTTCGGGACGATGCCCTGCACCTTCTTGCCGTTGCCCTTGAGGAGGTTCTTCACGATGCCGTCGTAGTCGACGGCGGTGCGCAGGGCCTCGCGCACCTTGACGTTATCGAGCGGCTTGAACATGGCGTTCATCCCGACGTAAACAAGGAGCAGGCTGTCCGCGGAGGTCGTGACAACGCCTGCCTTCCCTTGAAGCGCCGCGATTTGTTCTGCACCGAGATCGTTCGCGATGTCGATGTCGCCCTTCTCGAGCGCGAACTGCTGGTTCGTCGGCTCTTGCACGTGCTTGAAGAGCACTCCGTTCAGCGTCGGCTTCGTGCCGCCGTAATTGGGGTTGGCCTTGAGCAAGAACTCGGTGCTCTTGGTCCAGTGATCGAGCACGAATGGGCCGCTTCCCGCGGAGTGGTCGAGCAGGTACGCCGAGCCGAAGTCGCCGCCCGTCTCCTTCGTCTTCAGTTCCTTCGAATCGACGATGCCACCGATGGTGAAGGTCAGGATGACGAGGAAGGTCTGGGTGCTTGAAGTCTTTGGCATGGTCACCACGACGGTCGTGGGGTCGGTTGCCTTGACGCTCTCAGGCTTGAGACCCGCGATGTCGGTGAAGAGGAAGGCTGGCGACTTGTTTAGCTTGATGGCGCGCTGGAAGGTGTAGACGACGTCGTCAGCCGTGAGTGGGTTGCCGCTTGCGAACTTCACGCCTGACTTGAGCTTGAAGGTGATATCCCAGTTGCTGCCCGCATCCTTGGTATCCCAGCTCGTGGCGAGCCCGGGCTTGGGCGTAGTGAGATCCGTGCCCTCGAATTTCACGAGCGTCTCGTACACGTTGTGGGTGGCGAAGACTGCGCTGAATTCATAAAGGACCGCCGGGTCGAACGAGATGAGGTCGCTCGTGTCCCGGTCGATGACGAGCGTGCTCGCGGCGCCGCCCGCGGACGGCGAAACCGAGCTGCCCGCTCCTGGCGTGGGTGCGCCACACGCGGCGGCCACAAGCGCCGCGACGGCAATGACTATCGAACTCTGGCGAAGCTGTCTGAACATCTTGCCCTCCCCCTGCGAGTAGTCGATGAGCCTAGCACCGGTTCATTTGGTGACCGGAAGGCGCTGGAAGATACAAACCGACCGCGGGCGGCCGTATTCCGCATACGAGCCGCGGCTTGACTAGCCGGAACTATCTGCTAACCCTTCGTAGTAGTTCTCGCGGGAGGTCGTGACGATGCTTCGGCTGGGAACGCCTAGAGACACGATCGCGCGCTGGCGGCGACGGACGATCCTGCGATTCGGCTTCCTCGCGACGCTCGGCCTCGCCGCGACCGAGATCGCCGCACTCGTCGCTCCGTTCATTCGGGTAAACCGGATCGAAGGGCTCGGAAACCCGGTCGTCGTCGGTACGAAGGCTCAGGTCCTCGAGATGTTCGCCGCGACGAACGATCGGCCGATCCTCTTCCGCGAGGGACGCTTCTTTCTTCTCCATGCGCCGGGCGGGATCATTGCGGCATACCGGAAGTGCACTCATCTCGGCTGCGCCGTCCCCTGGAGTGACCCCGAGGATCGGTTTCACTGCCCGTGCCACGGGTCGCAGTACGACAAGCGCACGGCGATCGTCCTCCGGATCCCCGCGCCGAAGCCATTGCAGCTCTTTCACATC
>JALYSZ010000142.1 GCA_030854525.1 Chloroflexota bacterium
GGGTCTTGTCGAGGGTCTGCTGGACCTCGCTCTGGATCTTCGCCTTGAGCTCGAGTATTTCGTTCTGCTTGGCGAGGAACACCGAGATGAACTTGAGCCGCTCGACCACCGCAGGCATTTCGAGGAGCTGCTGACGCTGCTCGAGCGTCAGGTCGGGGCTCGACGCGACGAGGTCCGCGAAGTGCGCGGGGTCCTCGGTGTTCTTCGCGGTCATGGCGAGCTCGGGAAGGATCGACCCGCCGTTGTCCACGTACTTCTCGAACAGACCGCGCACGTTGCGAAGGAGCGCCTCCCGCTCGACGGGGTTCCCGATCTCGTCGGGAATGACCTCGAAGTTCACACGGAAGAAGCGCTGCTCCGGCAGGTAGTTCGTGATGCGGACGCGGTGGATGCCCTGAACGATGATCTGCGCGCTTCCGTCCGGGATCCGGAGAAGGCGCACGATCTCGGCGACCGTCCCCACCGAGTAGATCTGCTCGGGCGAAACGTCATCGACCTCAGCGTCCTTCTGAGCGGCGAGGATGATGTAGTGCTTTTCCTCGTTCATCGCCGCGTTGATCGCCGCGACGCTCTTTTCGCGGCCGACGCCAAGCGGGACCACCAGCTTCGGGAAGACGACCGCCTCCCTGAGTGGCACGAGCGGCAGGTCGCTCGGGAACTGGCTCGTCTGCGAGGTCGGGTTCGTAGTCGTGGCTTCGGGGTCGGTCACTTCTTCTTCTCTTCCTTCTTGTTTGGCTGACGGGTTAGAACTCAACGCCCTTTTGGCGTTGGCGAGTTCGTGGCTTGCGGTGCGTCGGTTCGTTCGTCACTTCGATCGGCTGCAAAGTCTCGGCCTCGGCGTCCTCACGGGCGAGCTCGTTCGCGATCTCGTCCAGGATGTCCGCCGCGTCGCGGAGCTGGAGGAGGAGTTTCACGCCCGCGAGATTGACCCCGCGGTTCTGGGTGAGATACCGGATCGCACGGACGCGCTCGAGGTCGTCGTCCGAATACAGGCGGATGTTCGTGTCCGTCCGAACCGGATCGAGCAGGCCCTCTTCCTCGTAGATGCGGAGCGTCCGCGGATGGCAGCCCGCCAGGCTCGCCGCGATGCTGATGACGTACACAGGTCGACGTGCGCTTGCCACCTGAATATCTAAAGACCTATCAATACCATTGTCAAGAGTTATACGGGCCGGCGACCGGCCGTTCGCATGACCGACAGACATTCGGGCACCCGTGGCGACGCGGAGATACCCGAGTTTGGGCGCAAATATAGGAAGTTCGGGCAAGAGCGGGCGTCGCGGCCGCCTAGCGTTTCTTCTCCTTTGCGACCCGCTTCTGCCGCGGGCTCATGAGCTCGGCCGGCGGTCGCCATTTCGATTTCTCCTGGCCGGGACGGCCGCCGTACCTGGGATCGGGCACGTCCTCGTGACCCTCGCGACGCTTGCGCGCGCGGCTGGTCACGCCTCGCTCGGGATCCTGGCGCGCGGTCTTCTGGGCTCCACGCAGCGCACGCTTCGACGGTGTCTCGCCGCGACCCCGCGCGCGCTCACTTCGTGACTTCGACATTTTGTCGCCTCCCGCATCCGCTGTGGGCTGACGCTACGCTCCTCGCGTCGCCGAGCGCTCGAGCCAAGCCGTCTCACGAACGCCATGGAGGGCAGATGAGAATCGTAGCGCTCGTGCTGGTCATCGCTGGCCTCTATTTGTTGCTGGATCACATGCCGCCGTTGCCGCTGAACCACGAGGACATTGGACTCGGGAAGACGCACATCGCGCACGCGGTCTTCGGGCTCGTCGCACTGGTCGCCGGTGTCGTGTTGTGGAGGCGGAGTCGGCGCGGGACTGCGGCGATCGGATAAGGGCGAGGGGCGATCTCGCGCTGCGCGTCGTTGCCGCGGCAGCCGCACTTGTAGCCGCGGCCATCCATCTTGCGCTGGCCGCCGCGGACCTGATCCCAGGCGAACCCACTCGTGGGCCGCTGTTCGCGCTGATGGGCCTTGGGTATCTGGCCAGCGCGCCAGCGATCCTCGCGCGGCGGCCCGTCGCGGACGGCTTGGTGCTTCTTTATGCGGTCGGGCTTCTGCTTGCTTACGCCACGAGCCGCGGTGAATTGCCCGTCGAGCCCATCGGCCTGGCCACGAAAAGCGCGGAGATGGTGTTGGCCGTGATCGTCGCGTTCATCCTGCTCCGCCGGAGGCGCGAAGCGCACTAGTCGCCGACAACGCGAACCTCGGTATGATGCCGCTCCCGCCTATGCGCTTCGGCCTCGACTTTGGCACCTCCAATACGTCCCTCGCTGTCAACGACGGCACGTCGACGCGTGTCTTGCCCATCGACAGCGTCGCTGGCGAGACCATGCCGACCGTTCTGTACATCCGGCGCGACGGCACCCCCATCATCGGGCGCGCGGCTATCGATGCGTATCTCGAGGACAACCGGTCGCGCGGGCCGCTGACCCGCGAGTTCCAGTCGCTCGGCATCCTCATGGAATCGTCCAATCCCGATCACCCGATCGTCGAGGCGCACATCTACACCGACCGGAGCGCGCCCGGACGGCTCTTTCAAGCCCTCAAGACCTTCCTGGGCGACCCGCTCGAGACGCGGACGAACGTGTTCGGAAACGCCAAGGGTCTCGAGGAGCTTATCGCGTTGATCCTGGTCCACGTACGAAACCGCGCGAAGGACCTGACTGGTACCGCGCCTAACGCGATCACGCTCGGTCGTCCCGTTCGCTTCATCGGGGACGAAGGTGCGGAGGATCGCGCGACGGGTCGGCTGCGCGCGGCCGCGGAGCTCGCCGGCTTTCGCGAAGTCCGCTTCGTCGCGGAGCCGATCGCGGCGGCGCACGCCGCGGATGTAGGGGCGGGGACGAGCCTCGTGTTCGACTTCGGCGGCGGCACCCTTGACCTCTGCGTCGTGCGCCGCGATCAGCGCCGCGGGGGGCTCGCGGTGCTCGCAACCGCGGGTGGCCCCATCGGCGGCGACCGCGCGACTGAGCTCCTCATCGAGGACGCGGTCGCGCCGCGTCTGGGCTCGCGCGCCGAGTGGGGACCGAAGCGCCTGCGCCTGCCGCGATACATCGTCAACGCGCTCCGCGACTGGCACGCCCTCTCGGCTTTGAACGAAAAGCCACTGCTCGACGCGCTCGACGATCTGGTGCGCGCGGGCGGCCCGCGACGCGAGCTCGCGGCCCTCCGAAGCGCGATCGAGCTCCAGCTCGGGTACGAGATCTTCCAGACGACCGACGCGACCAAGATCGACCTTTCGACCGTAGCCGCCGCGATCCTCACCTACCACCACGCCGAGGTGGACGTCGACGCGCGGGTCACCCGCGGGCGCTTCGAGCATCTCATCCGGCCGATGCTCGACGAGACCACCACGCTCGTCCGACGCGTGACGGACGACGCGGGCCTCGCGGCCGCAGACGTCGCGGCGGTCGTTTACACCGGCGGATCGAGCGCGATCCCGGCTTTCCGCGCCCTCTTGGGCGAGCTGCTGCCGAATGCTGTCGCGCGGGACGCGGCGGCGTTCACGAGCGTCGCCGCGGGCCTCGCGATGCCGGGCGTGACGGAGGCGGCGATCGCCGGCTAATGGACAATCGTGAGGTGATGCGTCGTTTCATCCCGTACGTCGCCGCTGTCGCCGCTGTGGCTCTCACCACCGCGCTCATCGGTCTCGTTCTCGGGCAGGCGCAGATCGCGAACGTCTCGATGCTCTATCTCGTCGCCGTGCTCGTCGTCGCGGTGGCTTTCGGTCGGATCGCCGCGATCGTGGCGAGCATCCTGGCCTTTCTCACCTTCGACTGGTTCTTCGTGCCGCCGACCCATCAGCTCGTCGTGGCGGACCCGGAGGAGCTCATATCACTCGGGCTCTTCTTGATCA
>JALYSZ010000155.1 GCA_030854525.1 Chloroflexota bacterium
CCTCGAGAGGCCCTGGCGAACCGGGAGCGCTTTCCGCTCGCGGACGAGCTGCTCCTCGCGTGGCCCGACGCCGCCCTGGCGAAGCAGCCTTTCGGCGCGAGCTCGGCGGTCGTCGTCCTCACCCACGCTCCGAAGTTCGACCACCCCGCGCTCGTCGCGGCGCTCCGAACCGAGGCCGGTTATATCGGCGCGATCGGAAGCCGAACCACCAACGAGGAACGCTTCGTCTGGCTGCGCGAGCAGGGCTTCAGAGATGAGGATCTTGCGCGGGTACACGCACCCATCGGTCTCGACATCGGCGCCGCTACCGCTGAGGAGATCGCGCTCGCGATCCTCGCCGAAGTCGTTGCGGTTCGTCGTCACCGCAGCGGTCGAAGCCTCTCTGCCGAGTCCGTTGCCACCGCGCGCTGATCCCGACCCGCCCCAAATCGGCGGTGTGATCCTCGCGGCCGGTGCAGCGCGGCGTTTCGGTTCCCAAAAGCTGCTCGCTCAGCTCGATGGCCGCCCGCTCGTCCAGCACGTGATCGACGCCGCGAACGCTTCGTGTCTCGAGGACATCGTGCTCGTGGTCGGCCCGGAGGGCGACGATCTCGTCGCCCATATCGACGTGGGTCGCACGCGCCTCGTGCGCAACCCCGACCCGTCGCGCGGGTTAGCGAGCTCGCTCCAAGTCGGCCTGCGCAGCCTCGACCCGCGACTGCACGCCGCGCTCGTTCTCCTCGGCGACATTCCCGGTGTGACCACGGCCCTGATCGACGAGCTCGTCGGCCGTGGCCGCGAGAGCCGCGCGCCGGCGGTCATCTCGGTCTGGCGCGGCCGTCGTTCCCCACCGGTGGTCCTGCACAAGAGCCTCTGGCCCGCAGCGTTCGCACTTCAAGGTGACATCGGCATGCGCGAGGTGCTCAAGGATCAAGACGTCATCGAGTTCGCGGTCACCGACATGCTGGGTTCGCTGGACGACATCGACACGCGGGAGGATCACGCCCGAGCTTCTTCGCGCGGCTAGCTTCTCTAGGGCGCCTCGTGCACGCGAAGCTCAATCAGGGCGATCATCCCTGTCGTTCCCGTCGCAGTCATGGAGAGCGCCGAGCTCGTCGTATCGAGGCGCGCATCGGTCACTTCGATCGCCGGCTGACCATCGATGAATACCACGTACCCGGGTGCCCGCACCATGACCGCCATCTCGATAGGCGACGCCGCCGTGTCGCGTATCTGCACGGTCCGGCCGAGAACTTCGGTGGCGCCGCTGGCGCGATCCTGGTAGAGAAGGTCGACCGTGTGGTTCGCCGTGTTGAGTCGAAGCGAGATGCTCCGATCGCCGACGGCGCGCACCCGCCAGACGAGCGTTCCGTCCGAAGCCGGCGTGCTCGAGAACACCGCTATGGCTAGGAACGGTGCCGCGAACTCGGGGAACGTGACCGTCGCCTGGCCTGACTCCTTGAAATTGAAGGTGAGTGCGCCTTCCTTAAGGATGTAGGCGCCCCCGGTGGTCTCCGTCTGGAACGAGCCCTGTGTCACGCTCGCGACCCAGATGGGTCTTCCCGCGGGCAGCGCTTGCGGCGGCCGGGCCGAAGGGTCTTGCGCGAAGAACGGCCGGAACGCGAAGGACGTGATCGCGAAGAGAAGCAGCAGCACGCCGACGATCGACCCCGCGATCGCGACGATGCTCGGTCCACTGTCGCCTTCGCCCGACGCCGCGTCCGCTGGGGTCACCTGCGCCTCGGGAAGGGCGGCGGCGAGGCGAGCTCGAGCCGCCTCGGCGTTCGCCGCGGTGACGCGCACGACGTAGGAGAAGACCGAGGGCACCGCGTCGGCGGTCGTTTCTCGCGCGGTCACCGCGCGATCGGCGCGGATCACCCCTAGATGAAAAGCGAACACCGCGCCGGCGACCGCTGCGTTCACGGTGAAGTGCCAGATGTCGTGCCATGTCGAGAGCGGGAAGTCCGTCGCGAGCGCGGCGTTGAGGAGCCGATACAGCGCGGCCGATCCGAACACGAGTAAACCGATCGCTCCGCCAAGCACCGCGAGGTACAAATAGGCACGCCGCTGGGTTGAACGCCGTTCGGCTTCGTCGAGCCGCCGCCGTGCCTGCCACCAATGGAACGCCCAGGCCGGCAGACCGACGATGACGAGAGAAAGGTACGTCGCTATCTCGCCGTTCGGGTGCGTGTTCATGCCCATGAGCTGGCTGCCGAACACGCCGACCGTCCCGGCCGCACCGATCGCCGCCATCGCAAGCCCGAATGCCGCGACGACGTAGGTGTAGGAGCGTCGGATGGCGGCGGCGCGACCGAGCTCGGTCTCGCGCGCCGCTTCGGCCTCGACGACGCGCCGGTGGAAGAGCCAGAGAGGCGCGAAGACAACGGTGAAAGCGATCGGGAATCCGATGTCGTGCACGAGGCTCGTGAACTGTTCCTGGAACGGGTCGCCGAGCAGACGCCGGATGATCGCGGCCGCGCCAAACGTCGTCGAGACGAGCACGACGATCGCGGAGAGGCCGACGATCAAATAGATCGCGAGCTTCCGAATGACGGACCGGCGCTCGACCTCGCCATCCCCGGTCGGTTGGCGCAGCCCGCGCTGCAGCGGGAGCCACGTGCCAAGCCAGAGCACGAGACCGGCGAGGATCGGCGGGATCTGATTGATGAGCTGGATCCGAAGCATCTGGTCGCGCGTCGGCCCGCCCTGACCGAACGGGGTGAAGTCGACTCGATTCAGCGGCACGATCGCATCGGCGACGA
>JALYSZ010000165.1 GCA_030854525.1 Chloroflexota bacterium
CCGCGACACGACGGGCACGGTGCCCGCGATACCGCTCATCGCGTCGAGCGTCATGTCGAAGAAGATCGCCGCGGGCGCACACGCGGTCGTGCTCGACGTGAAAGTCGGAAGCGGGGCCTTCATGAAGAACCTCGCCTCCGCACGCCAGCTTGCGCGGGCAATGGTCTCGATCGGCGTCGCGCACGGTCTCGCCGTGACCTGCGAGCTCACCGATATGGAGCAGCCTCTCGGCCGCGCGGTCGGAAACAGCCTCGAAATTGCCGAGGCCATCGCCACGCTCCGCGGGGATGGGCCGGCGGACCTCGTGCAGCTCACGCGCGCAGCAGGCGCCGAGATGCTCGTGCGTGGCCACAAGGCACGCGATACCAAGTCCGCGCTCGCCCGCATCGACCGGGCCCTAGCCGATGGCAGCGGTTTCGCGAAGTTTCGCGAGCTCGTCGCGGCGCAGGGCGGGGACGTCACGCAAGTGGGCGATCCGTCGAAGCTTCCGCGCGCGCCGAAGATCGAGACGCTCCGCGCTGCGCGGACCGCCTACGTGTCGGCGATCGCGGCGGACCAGGTCGGCATCGCGTCGGTGCGTCTTGGCGCCGGCCGCGAGAAGAAGGGCGAGCCGATCGACCACCGCACCGGGATCGTGCTGCACGCGAAGGTCGGCGACCGCGTCGAGCGCGGGGAGCCTTACGCGGATGTGCATGTCGCGGGGAAGCCGGCGGACGCCGATGCAATCGCGATGATCCGCGGTGCGTTCCGCTGGAGCGCCAAGCGCGTGCCGCGACGGCGGCTACTTCTGGGCCGCATCGCGAGCCGCTAGTTACGCGTAAGCCTGCCGAGCGGAGGGCGAGCGAGCGTAGGACTGAAGGTGTCCCCTCTAGACTCGCCGCGCAATGACGTCGTTGCCCGAGGATATTGCCTCGCGATTCCATTCGTGGCACACCACCGCGCTCCGCTGTGTCGAAGGAGTCCCGGATTCCCAGGCTCGGTGGCGACCGCATCGCGGTCCGCAGTCTCTGGTGTGGCAGCTCTGGCATATCGCTCGCTGGGACGACCGGTTCGCGCAGATCATCGCCGATGGCGCGACCGGCTTACGCAGTGAGATCGCCCGGCAGCAGGTCTGGGAGCGGATGTCGATCCGCGAGGCCTGGGGATGGAGGGCGGATCTTGAGCTCGGGCTCCGAGAGGCAGGCACAGGACTCACTGAGGAACAAGCTGCCGCACTCCCATTGCCCGACCTCGATGTTGTTCGCGACTACGCAGAGGCAGCATTCGCCTACGTTGAGACGGCCATCGCCGCGCTCGATCCGAGTGCCATGGATCGGCCGGCGGGCCACGACACCGAGAGCTGGACCGCGAACGCGCTCCAGTACCTCGAGCACGTTCCAGAGCACGTCGCAGTGATGAAGGTCCTGCGCGACCTTCAAGACCTCCCGACGCTCGACGACTGAGCGAGGGTCCGAACGGCCTTCAATATCGATGTTTTCCGCGGTGGGTTAGCCGGCGCGCTTCGACCCTGTGCTCTTCTTCGCTCCCTTGCGCTTCGCGGCCTCGACGCTCGCACGGAGCGCGGCCATTAGATCGCCGACAGGCGTCTCGCTAGGCATCTCCGGCGCTTGAGATGGCGTCGCGGCGGGCTTACTCCTGAGAAGCTCGAGAAGCTCCTCGCGGTAGACGTCGGCGTGCTTATCGGGAATCCACTCCGTGGCCATCGCGGTGATCAGCTGCCGAGCGGTCTTGACCTCACGGTCCGAGACCGCGAGGTTCGAGAGGTCCGAGGTCAATTCGGCGGGGCTCCGCACTTCGTCCGCGAAGAACAGGGTCTCCAGCGCGAGGGCGTCCTTCAACGGGCGGATCGCGACGACGTGGGGCTTGGTCCGCAGCACGAACCGACCGATCCCGACCATCCCCGCTCCCTGCATCGCACGCAGCAGGAGCGCGTAGGGCTTCTCGGCACCCATCCCGCGAACCGGGCCGACGTGATAGCTCTTCTCGTAGAACACGGGATCGATGTCCGCCAGATTCACGAATTCCTCGATCTCGATGGTCCTGCTCCGCTCCGGCGCGATCGAGATGAGCTCCGCGTCGGTCACCGTGACGAGATCGCCGCCCGGCAGCTCGAAACCCCTCACCACGTCCTCGCG
>JALYSZ010000181.1 GCA_030854525.1 Chloroflexota bacterium
GCATCCATCCGCCCCCTGGGATGAGTAGCTTGCGCCAAGAATGCGGAGCTTCGCGCCGCTGCAATTGCGACGCTTTGCGACGGTGGTTCTTGAAGGTGGGGACGGTCAAGCTCGTAAGCCGCGAGCAGACATGAGGTTGGGAGATCAAACCAATCACCGTGCATGGAATCCTAACAGTGGTTGCCCGACACCCTCCTCGCAAAGTCCCCTATGGACGCAAACAAAAAACGTTGCTACTGTAATCCTCCCAATCGTGAGGTTGCCAATGAAAGGGAAGATTTCGTTTGCCGGCAGGACATCATGACCGAGCTTACCAAGCAACAGGCCGACGATCTCAGGCGGACCGCCGAATACCTAACGCTCCAAATGCGCCTCACTCCTCATCCCACCGAGAGAAGTCGCATTCGCGCCATGGCCGACACCGCGGACTTCGTCGCCGAACGTATCGACGCGCTCCTGACAGCCCCGCCGGCAGAACAACGGCCGCAGCGGACGCAGCGGACGCATTGGACACCGATCGGTGAGCTGCTGCGTAGGCTGCCGCTCGGGTTATGAACTGACCGCACAGTACCAGGCCCGCACGAGAGCCTCCGCAGCAACTTCGCGGGGGTTTTTCTTTTTTCCGAAGCTGGCACTTATGCCGGTTCGTCGGAAAGGATCCTGCTAGGCGAGTAACTCAATCGGGAGGGGAGGGTGTCCTCGTAGGCGACAACCCACGAGCGACAGAGAGATCGGTACGACCTCACAAAGCGCGACACGCCCGAGCCACGCAGTACAAGTCGGTAGCGCCACGAGCGAGAGCCTGGAGCCGTAGAGGACACCCTCGCCGACCACGAGCAGAGATGCGTCCGCAGCCGCGCGAGACTAGCCGGGCGGCCAGGTCATGTGACGCCCACCGAGCAGGTGGATGTGCAAGTGATCCACGCTCTGCCCACCATCTTTACCGGTGTTGATCACAGTCCGATACCCGCTCTTCGCGATCTTCTCCTGCCTCGCAATCGCGGTAGCAAGCGCCATCATCCGCCCCAACAAATCGGGCTCGTTAGCGTCGTCCAGCGATCCGATATGCTTCTTTGGAATGATCAGGACATGAACCGGTGCCTGCGGATTCAGATCCCTGAACGCTGCGATGTCCTTGCCATTCGCGACCATCTGCGCCGGAATCTCTCCGTGCGCGATGCGGCAGAAGATGCAGGAATCAGCCATTCGATTGCCTCGACAGTGCGAGCGAAGCGGCCGCGATCGCAACGGCGGCGACGCCGGCCGTCTCAAAACGTAGCGTGCTATCACCCAACTTTACAGGAAGGAACGCCGCGCCGATGAAAGCGTCGCGCTCCGCCGGCTCAATCCCGCCCTCGGGGCCAAGGGCGATCGTGATTGGCGTCTTCATCGGGACTCCGGCAATCGGCTCGCCATCGCGGGCGAGGAGCACGCGCGTTCCAAGCGGCGCCGCCGCGACCGCCCGCTCGATCGTAGACTCGGGGAAAATGTCCGGCAGCCACCCTCCGCCGCTCTGAATCAGCGCCGAAGTCATTCGCGCACGCACCTTCGCCTGGAACATCGGGCCCTCGCCGCGCGGCGACACGCTCTTCGATCGCCGCCACACGACCGGCCGCCAGCTGGTCACGCCCAGCTCCGTCGCCTTTTCGGCCAGCCAAAGCATGCGGTCCCGGTCGGCTACCGGCGCGAGCAGGTGAATTGGAGCGGGTCGCGACATCTCGCTGGTCTCGTTCACCTCGATGAGAGCGGTGGTCCTGGAAACCTTTACGAGCGTTCCGACCGCTGCCTTCCCTGCACCATCGCGCAGCGCGACGCATTCACCCACGGCGACCCTCGCGACGCGGATGTGGTGCGCGGCTTCCTCCGGGAGCGTGACCGTCCCGCCAGCGACCAAAGCGTCACTGGCGAAGAAGGTTGCTACCGGGGTGCGATCTGTACGCTCCACCAGACGTCCTCCGTGTCTTCGCGCTCGATCAACCAGCCGTCCGCATCGAGAGCCGCAACCATGGCCTCGCGTTCTTCACACAGAATGCCGGCGATAATCGCCTGCCCGCCTGGTGCCAGTGATGCACGAATTGTCGGAAGGAGTGAAATCAGAACCGAGGAGATGATGTTCGCCAATACCACGCGAACCGGCGCCAGCAGCGGGAGCAGTGTGCTGGCGTCTCCTTCGATGACCTCGACCTGGCCCTCGACTCCATTGGCGGTCACGTTCCCTTCCGCGTTTCCGATCGCGTCGTGGTCGATCTCGATCGCGGCGACGCGCGCGGCGCCCAGCTTGGCAGCGGCAATCGAAAGGACTGCGCTCCCTGCGCCAAGATCGGCTACGACATCACCCGTGCGCACTACTCCCTGCATCAATCGCATCACGCCGCGCGTCGAGGCGTGCTCTCCCGT
>JALYSZ010000201.1 GCA_030854525.1 Chloroflexota bacterium
GCCGTGGTTGCCATTGCCGCCTACACCGAGGTCGAAGCTATCCGATGCGCTCGGTCCCGCTACGGTCGTCCGCCGGACGACGCCGTTGACGCGCCAGATGAATCGGTACGTCATCGGATCGTTGTCCGCGTCGTTGGCGATCGCGCGCGCGCTGAGAACGGCGTTCGTCGCCGGCGCGGTGTCGCTCACGCTCACCGTAGCGACCGGAGCGCTATCGCGAATGGCGATCGACGTGCTCGCGACCGACCTGAGCTGGCCGTCGCTCGCTGTGACACGCACGCTGATCGTGTCGCCGCGATCGCCGTTTCCGGCGACCGACAGATCGAGCGTCGGCCCCGTGGCACCCGCGAGAACGTTCCCGTTGCGGGACCACTCATACGTGTACGTGGTTGGGTCCGGCGCGGGATAGCGCCGGAGGTCCGGGTCGAACGCCACTGCTTGGACATGAAGCATGTCGCCCGTGAACACGGTCGACGGACTCAAGGTGACGCTCTGGAAGACCGGCGCGTGGTTGTCAAGATCCAACGCGACGAGCGTGCCGTTCCCGCGAGACTGGTCGTTGCTGTCCCCGACATAAAGCCGCCCATCGGGGTGCATCAGCAGCAGACCGGGAGCGAATCGATCTTGGTTGATCGTCTCCGCCACGTCGAACGTCCGATCATCGATCCCATACAGCCGCCACCCGCTGTGGTCCGAAACATAGATGCGGTGTCTCGCCGGAGCGAGCGCGATGCCGAGAGCGAATCCCGGCATCGAGATCGCGTGCACGACGCTCAACGACTCCGGGTCTATGACTGAGAAGGCCGAGGTCAGTTGGCCCGTCTGGTCATATTGGCCGCCAGTGACATAGACGTAGTGAGTCACAGGGTCCACAACGACGCCGAAACGGGTGGCCGTGGCGAGTGGGATCTCGGCGAGGATGGTCAAGTCGCGATCGTCGAGCACGAAGAACGTCGGCGAATCCTCGCGGATGTTGGTCACGTACAGGTGATGGCGGTCGGGGTCTGCTGCCACGTTCCACCAGAATGTGTTGAACGGCGCGGAGACTGTGGCGACGACGGCAAATGTTCCGGTGTCGATGACCTTCAGAGCTCCCGATTCGCAGACGAAGAGTCGGCCCGTCGTCTGGTCCAGAGCCATCCCGAATCCGCCCACCGGCAGACTTGCGAGCCGGGCCCCACTCTCCATGTCGAAGACATCGAGCGACCGCTGCATCGAAGCGAAGTTGTAGTTCGATGCGTATAGACGGCGGTTAGCCGAGTCGGCGAGGACCTGGTCAGGTATCTGGGTCGTTCGAAGCGTTCCGACCGAGCCGGTAACGGGGTCGACGACCGAGACGGTTCCTGTCGTCAACCCGGGATTGCTGTACGTGTCGCTGTTCGCCACGTAGACCTTGCCGGTCGTGTCATCGAGCGCGAGTCCGAACGGAGCCACACCAACGGGCCACGCCGAAGAGACCGTCGCGGCACGGCTCGCAGGAGATCCCGCGAACGTGAGCGCAAGGGCCCCCACCAGGACAAGAATCCCAAGCCGACGCATGTGCCGCGTAATGCTCGCTTGGCTGGCCGCTCAGGCGCAATTGACCGATGGTCCTGGGACTCCTGGTTAATCCATGACGCGCTGCAGCCACCAGGCACCCGAGCGTCTGTCTCCGTAGACATCGCACACCAGGCCATCCGCGGTCCGAAGCGTGACGTAGTCGCGGGAAACGCTGTCCTTCCACCAGTCGGCTTCCACGCGCCAGCGACGCAGCTGCTCGACGACGGTATGCCTGTGTCCGGCAACGACAAGCGCGACGAGCTCGCCCTCGTCCCACACGAGCTTCGCGGGAAGCGGTTCGGCGAAGAGCCTAGACATCTTCCACCAGCCTTGAGCGTGTCTCACGGCGAAGCCGTGAGATTGAACAAAGCCTCATGCGATCACCTCCACCCATTCGCTCTCGCGTTCAGGCAGGCGCGCCGCATCGTCGGTGACACGCGCGCGCAGCACGGCGCCCTTGCCGAGCTTCGCGCGCAGATAGCGCGCGGTCGCGATCGCCTCTTCTTTGCGCGCGCCGTCGGGCGCGAAGAGGCCGATCTGCCGGCCGCGAGCTGCCTCGACCTCGGGTACCTCGAGCGCGCAGCCGGTGACCAGGCCGAGCTCGGCGCGTTCCTCGAGCGCCCACCGAAGCGAGCGGAGAAGCGCGGCCGCCTCGCGGGTCGGTGGGAGCACGGTGCGCTCGATGCGGAGCGGGCCGGCATCCTCGCGATCAAGCCGCAGCTCGAGTCGGAGCGCGGCGAAGCCATCCCGCGCAAGCGCCGCGGCGATCTCGTCGACCACGACGCGCAGCGCGAACACGAGCTGGTCGCGCGAGCCGATCGCGTCATCCCACGCGCGACGCGCGCGGATC
>JALYSZ010000095.1 GCA_030854525.1 Chloroflexota bacterium
CCTCGGCATGCCTGGGCAGTTCGGTGACGCGCTGGCGGAAGCACGCAGCCTCGGGCTATCGCTGACGATCGCCAATCAGCACCTCGGGCAGCTGCCGCGCGAGATCCGTGAAGCGATCGGCTCAAATGCGCGCAGCCGACTGGTCTTCCAATGCGGGCAGGACGACGCGTCGTACCTCGCGCGGGAGTTTGCCCCGCTGGACGCGACGGCGCTTATGTCCCTTCCCAGGTTCGAGATGGCAGCGCGCATCTCGATCGCCGGCCAAACCTCGCAGCCCTTCACGCTGAGGACGCTTCCCTCGCCGCGGGTGAAGGACGTAGGGATCGCGGCGGAAGCGCGGGCCGCTTCGCTGAGACGCTTCGGTCGTGAGGTCCGGATCGTCGATGGCGACCTCCAGGCCGCGCTTGCGCCATCGGCCGAGCCACGCGCTGAAGCTCGCGTCGGCCTGAGAACGCGGCCATGACCTCGGTCGGTAGGTCCAGATGGCCCTTCGCCGGTGTGTGCGTCGCGCTGTACAGCGGTTGTCATCGCCCTACATCCGAGGGCTCGAATCAGGCGAGAACTCGAAAGAACCGGCGGTGACTAGTCAGACTTTGGGAGCGCGTCTCCTATGACAGGCGAGTCGTCGCGGGAGCGGGACGTTCTTCATAGGCTCGCCAGTTTCCGCGCGCTCAACACCGCCCAGCTGGAGGAGTTTCTTTTTTCTGGTTCGGCGGTCAAACCGCGCTCGCGTGAACTGACGACGGCGCGGATCCTCGCCCGTCTACGCCGACGCGGGCTCATCGCGGCAACGCCGCGCCTGGTCGGTGGTCCGGGCGGCGGCTCTGCCCGGCGCGTCCACCATCTCACCGATGCCGGATTCCGCTTCGTCCGAACGCTCGATCCGGCCCTGGGCGATCAACGGGCGCCCGCGCGGTCGAGTCTCTTCATCGAGCACGCGCTCATGACCGCCGACGTCGCCATCGCGTTCCACCGGTACGCGCGCGCGCATTCCGGGCATTCGCTCGCCGAATGGGCGCCGGAGTGGCAGGCCGCCGATCGACTCGGGTCCTTCCAGGTCGTACCGGACGGCCTTCTCGTGTACGCGACCGAGGCGTGGGAAATCCAAGCGTTCGTCGAGATCGACCTCGGGTCCGAGCGCCCGAGCCGCTTCGCGCAGAAGATCACGGCATATCTCGCGGTCTATCGCGAAGGCGCCTGGCGGAGGCGACTCGCCTCGTGGCCGATCGTCCTCACCGTCGCGCCAGATGCCACGCGCGCCACGGCGCTACGCCGAGCCTCCGAGGACGTGCTGCGATTGGAGGGTCAGCCTTCGGATGCAGCGGTCGGGATCGAATTCGCCTTTGCCGCACTGGCTGATTTATCCGGAGAAGGTGGACCGTTCGGTCGAATCTGGCACGTCGCCGACCGGCCGGGTGTGCACACTCTCGTCCCGGCGAGTCGGCCGGACGGCGAGGTCCCGTCAGCGAGCGACGACAGACCGTTGGACAGAGTCCCAGGGCCGGACGCCGCATGAGCGCGGAAATCGCTCGATGCGCGGATGCCGCCCTAGACTTCGTTCCGGCCTGCCCGCCGCACGGAAAGAAGGAATACCGTGCGCGATCGCACCTTTCCAATCGGATACGTCGAGCCCATGCGTAGGGAGGATGCGCCGCTCGAGGAGGCGGTCTCCGAGTACGCGGCCGAGGCGCGACTTCGCCTCGAGCCGTCGACGCTGCGCACCTACCTCTGTTACCTCTCCGCCTTTCGGGAGAGCCTCGGACACGCCGAGCTGCGTCATCTCACGCCGCTTCCGGTCAAAGCCTTCGTGAACCGATACGCCATGAAGGGCAAGGTCCACGCGGCGCACAACGCGATGATCGCGCTCAAAGCACTCTCCACGTACCTCGCGAAGGAGAAGATCTTCTATGGCCCCGGGGGTCTGGCGACGCTCGCTGGCGTCGATCTCCCGGCGGTACCGAAGATGAGCCGTCCCGCGTACACCCATGAGGAAGTCATTGCGATCGAGACGGTGATCGCATCGCTGCCCCAGGGACCCCTGCGCGCGGCCATCCACTGGCTGCAGCTGGGAACAGCGATCCGCGCGAACGAGACCCGACTCCTTTTATTACGTGACGTCAGCCTTCCCACGGCGGCGAACGACTATCAGGGACACATCGTCGTCCGCGAAGAGAGCACCAAGACCGAAGCCGGCGCGCGCGAGATACCGCTGGACCCGAAGGCCTCCAAAGCCATCCGCCGGTACATCAACGACACACGGCCGCACTTTCGGGGCGGCGGCCCTGAGCCGCTTTTTCTCACCAAGCACGGTGCGGGGTTCACCGAAGGCGGCTGGCACTCGCTACACCAGCGGCTGCGCCGAGCGCTCGAGCGACGCGGCATGAGTGGGTACAAGCAGCACCGCAACCGCAACACCTGGGCCCGCGACGCTCTCGAGGCGGGGATCCCAGAGACCGCCATCGTGCAGATGGGGGGTTGGGGAAGCGTGGACATGCTCCGCCGCTACCACGGCAAGCTCAGCACGACCGAGCTCAAGCGCTACCCGACGACGCTGGCGAAGTACGCCGGGACGCGAAACAATAGTCTCGGACGACAAATAGTTTCGCCGTCTCGGTCAGGGCTTTCGGAAACATAGTTTCAACCTGCTGAGCACGGACTTGCCGAGGTAGCTCAGTTGGTAGAGCAATGGTCTGAAGAACCATGTGTCGCCAGTTCGATTCTGGCCCTCGGCACAGGGACTTTTGCTGCGCTTCTTGATCGTCGTGTCCGATTCGGGCACTTGTGGAAAACGGCGCATTTCTCGGAACAGCGTGTAACGGAGCGCGCGAACCATTTGCCGACGGCGCCGGCCGAGGGGTCAGCAGGCTGAGGTTCTTCAAAGCGAGCACGCGTGGATACCGCGCTTGACCCGGCGATGGGGCGCTGGCGAGCCCGATAGCTCAGATTCCGCGGAACTGGCCGAGTCGCACTACCGCACAGTTCACTCAGGATCCGCTGGGGTCGCCTCCCGCTGAAATTGCCTCCAGAACCCAACAGCGTCCTGAAATTCGATGCCATGCGGCTTCTGTCCTGGCAGGAAATGATGCGTGTTGTTACTCACAATGAACTTGCGCGGGCGGGCAGCGAGATCTGGAATCGAATAGGCGGCGAGAGCCGTCGCGAACACCGGCGCATCCTGCTCATCGTTGCCAACGATCGCAGCTAACGCCCCATCGTCGTCAGGTACGGGTTGAACAAAGCGAGAGATTGTCCAGAGGGCTGCGAACTTGGCTTCAATGGCAGCTGGTGAGTGGCTGCCGGCCGCGGGTCGTTGAAGGACGTCACGTACCTCATTCCGTATGTGGTCCGAGAGCACGCAATCGAACAGTTCGCTGATCGCCGCTCGGACAATCATGACGTTCAGGCTCGGGGCTCGATTCCGGCGGCGAATTCGACAGCGATCGCCGCCGGAACTAGAACGCTTGTGTCAAGAACGTGAATGTCGGCGAGGACTACCGCGACGCCGCTCCGGCGAACGCCCGGGCCGTGGCGAGCCCCATGCCAGAACTAGCGCCGGTGACCAACGCGACCTGGCCCGCGAGGTCATAGGTGGTCTCATCCATTTGTTGCTCTCGTGCGTGCGACGAACTGGCGTCCGTGGGTCAATCGGCCGCCTGGATGCTGACTTTTCGGCAGCCATTCACGCACTGCGTGATGCCCGAATTGACCGTGGCTGGTAGACCTCAAGCGGCTGGGTTCGGCGAACAAGAACTCGTAACGCTTCAAGATCGCCCGTAATGATCCCGTGTGCTCGCGCCTGAACCAGGACGTTGCCGATCGCCGTCGCTTCGACCGGCCCGGCGAAGACCGGCAGGCCGCAGGCATCGGCGGTGAGCTGGCACAAGAGCCGGTTCTGACTTCCTCCGCCGATGACATGCACGACTCGCGGGGACACGCCAGAGAGGCGAGACGCATCGCGGATCGCGCGCGCGTTCGCCGCCGCCAGGCTATCGAGGATGCAACGTACCAACGCCGACCGCGATCGCAGCGTCGCACCTCCCGACCGTCGACACAGCTCCGAGAGTCGCTCGGGCATGTCGCCCGGCGCGATCAAGATCGGATCGTCGACATCGATCACGGGTCCACCCGGTGCCTCTTCGCCGGCGGCGGCCAGAACGACATCCAGATCCTCCGCCGTGCCGGACCGCTGCCAGGCGCGAAGAGACTCCTGCAGAATCCATAGGCCCATGACGTTCCGGAGGTAGCGAATTCGTCCGTCCACGCCGAGCTCATTCGAGAAATTGGCCGCGCGACTCGCTTCCGTGAGGATGGGTCGTTCGAGCTCAACTCCAACCAGGGACCACGTGCCCGACGAGACGTACGCGAAGTCGGGCGACTCGGCCGGCACCGCGGCAACGGCCGATGCCGTGTCGTGCGAGCCAACGTGCGTGACGACCGTGGTCTCGGCTAGCCCCGTCTCGCGACCGAGAGCAGGGAGCAGGGACCCGAGTATCTGTCCAGGCTGCGACAACGTGGGCAGAATCGAGGCCCGGATGCCTAGCTCGCCGACAAGATCGAGCGCCCACCTGTGCGTGCGCGCATCGACTAGACCCGTGGTCGACGCGTTTGTCATCTCCGCTGAAGTGACGCCACTAAGCCAGTAGCCGAACAGATCCGGAATCAAGAGGAGAGTGCTCGCAGCCGCGAGCGCGGCGGTTCCGCCCGCCGCCGCTAGCTGGTAGATGGTGTTGAAGGGCAGGAACTGCAGCCCGGTTCGCTCGTACAGACGCTCCTTTTTGATGAGCGCGTGCACGGCGGCGACGCCGCGGGCCGTGCGACCGTCTCGGTAGTGGTACGGCTCCTCGAGCAGCTGTCCGGCAAGATCGAGAAGCGCGTAATCCACCGCCCATGAGTCGACACCCACGCTCAGAAGATTCGGACTGACGCGGGCCGCGGCGCGCAGCCCCGCGAGCGTCTCCCGATAGAGACCGGAGATGTTCCAGCGCAGGCCATCGGGCGATGAGACGGGATCGTTCGGGAATCGATGGACCTCGACCATGTCGAGCGAGTCCGGCCCGACTTCGGCGACCATGACCCGTCCGCTCGATGCGCCGAGATCGACCGCCGCGAGGGACCCCTTCACCGGAGGAATGCGGCGGCGACCCCTGCGTCGACCGGGATGTGGAGCCCGGTGGTCTGGCTCAAGTCGCCGCCCGTGAGGGCGAAGACCGCGGCGGCGACGTGCTCTGGAAGAACCTCGCGTTTCAGCAGCGTGCGCTGCGCATAGAACTCACCGAGCTTTTCCACGGGAACGCCATAAGTCTTTGCGCGATCCTCGCCCCAGCTTCCCTCGAAGATGCCCGATCCGCGAACGACTCCATCGGGGTTCACGCCGTTGACGCGAATGCCGAACTCGCCGAGCTCGGCTGCGAGGAGCCTGACCTGGTGCGCCTGATCGGCCTTGGAGGCGCCGTACGCGAGGTTGTTCGGCCCGGCGACCAGGGCGTTCTTACTCACGATGTAGACGATGTCACCGCCCATCGCCTGCTCGATCATGATGCGGGCAGCTTCGCGCGAGACGAGGAACGAGCCACGCGCCATGACGTCGTGCTGAATATCCCAATCCGCGAGGGTGGTCTCCAGAAGTGGCTTCGAGATCGAGAGACCTGCGTTGTTTACGACGAGGTCGACACCCCCGAAGGTGAGGATCGACCGGCGGAACGCCTCCGCGACTTGCGCCTCGTCTGTGACATCGACGGCGACGCTGATCGCCACGTCCAAACCGCCGATCTCGCGTGCGACCGTCTCGGCAGTCTCGGCGTTCTTATCGGCCACGACGACGCAGGCGCCCTCAGCCGCGAGCCGGTGCGAAATCGCGCGTCCGATCCCTGAGCCGCCGCCCGTGACGAACGCGATCCTGGTCGCGAGCGGCTTGGGCTCGGGCCGTCGCGCAAGCTTGGCCTCCTCAAGCGACCAGTACTCGATCCGAAACTTCTCCGACTCGGGAATCGGTGCGTACTGTGAGATCCCTTCGGCGCCACGCATGACGTTGATCGCGTTGACGTAGAACTCGCCGGCCACCCGAGCGCTTTGCTTGTCCGCGCCGAAGCTGAACATCCCGATACCCGGGACGAGGAATATGGCCGGATCCGCGCCGCGCATAGGCGGACTGTCGTCGGTCGCGTGGCGCTCGTAGTAAGCCGAATATTCGATGCGATACGCGTCGTGGAGCTCGTGGAGACGCGCGACCACCGCTACGAGCGGCGTCGTTGGTGCGACGTCAAGCACGAGTGGACGGATCTTGGTACGCAGGAAGTGATCGGGACACGAAGTGCCCAATCCGGCGAGACGGGAGTGCTCGCGGCGCGAGACGAAGTCGAGGACGACATCGGTGTCGTTGAAGTGGCCGACCTGGGAGCGATCAGTCGAGGCGAGCTGTCGCAGCACCGGAAAGAGCTCGGCCGCCCGGGCGCATCGTTCGGGTGCAGGGAGGGGCCGGTACTCGGGAATGACCGGACCGAACGGTTCGGGACGGGCGTGCGCCTCGATGTAATTCTGTGCGGTGTGGATGATCTCGAGCGACCGCGCCTCGCACTCGGCGGAACTCTGGCCCCAGGCGGTGATGCCGTGGCCGCCCAGGATCACGCCGATCAATCGCGGGTTGCGGGCCCTGATCGCCGCGATGTCGAGTCCCAGCTGGAAGCCGGGCCTTCGCCAGGGGACCCACGCCACGCGATCGCCGAAGCACTCGCGCGTCACCGCCTCGCCGCCGGCGGCAGTCGCGAATGCGATGCCTGAGTCCGGGTGCAAGTGATCGACATGTGCTGCATCGACGAGACCGTGCATCGCCGTATCGATCGACGGCGCCGCGCCGCCGCGGCCATGGAGGCAGAAGTCGAGGTGGGAAACCATGTCGTCCTCCCGATCAATGCCCGGGTAGACGCTGACGAGAGATCGCAGACGATCGAGTCGCAGGACCGCGAGTCCGTCGTCGGTCAGCGTGCCAAGGTCGCCGCCCGAGCCCTTCACCCAAAGCAGCTCGACCTCGTCTCCGTTCGCCGGATCGATCGCGATCCCTTTCGCCGACGTGTTCCCACCGGCGTAGTTCGTGTTGCGCGGATCGGCGCCCAGGCGGTGGGAGCGCTCAAGGAGCTCTCGTTCGGGCCGCGTCTCGGTCAGCGTCATGCGCCCCAGCTTGCGGCCTTGCCGCCGACGCGGTCTTTCGCGATCTTTTCGGCATAGCCCGACCGCGCGTACCCCGCCATCGGATCGGGATCCCGGCCCAGCCCGCTTCGAACCTCAGCCAGCAGCGGCCGCACATCGGTGTTGTATGCGTCCATGAACACCGCGTTCGCGCCGAGGACGTCGCCAGCGCGCTGAGCCGTCGACAGAGCGTTCGCGTCGACAAGCAGGGCCTTCGCGGAGGCCTCTTGGGCGTTCATGACCGATCGGATCTGGCCCGGGATCTTGGGCTCGATGTTGTGACTCTGGTCGAGCATGTACGCGACGCCGGCCTCCGGTCGCAGGGCATCCGCCTTCACGACCTCGTACATGATCCGGAACAGCTGGAAGGGGTCGGCGGCGCCGACCATGAGGTCGTCATCGGCGTAGAAGCGCGAATTGAGGTCGAAGCCACCGAGCCGCCCGGCACGCAGAAGGACGGCGACGATGAATTCGACGTTGACGCCCGGCGCGTGGTGGCCGGTGTCCACGACGACCTGGGCCTTGGGTCCAAGCGCTACGCACTGCATGTACGCGGTTCCCCAGTCAGGGACGTCGGTCGTATAGAAGGAAGGCTCAAAGAGCTTGTACTCGAGGAGCATCCGTTGGCTCGGGCCAAGTCGTGCGTAGACCGTCGCGAGCGTTTCAGCGAGGCGGTCCTGCCGCGCGCGTATGTCGTCCTGGCCTGGGTAGTTCGTTCCGTCGGCGAACCAGAGCTTGAGATCGCGCGAACCCGTTGCATCCATGATGTCGACACACTCGATGAGGTGGTCGACTGCCTTCTGACGGATCCGCGGATCAGGGTGGCACACGCTTCCCAGCATGTAATCGTCGTCCTGAAACGTGTTCGAGTTGATCGTCCCGATCGTGACCCCGCAGTCCTTGGCATGCCTGGCGAGGTCCGCGTAATCGTCGACCTTGTCCCAGGGAATGTGCAGCGCGACGCTCGGCGCGACGCCGGTATAGCGATGGACCTGCGCCGCGTCGGCGATCTTCTCGTACGGATCGCGTGGTACGCCGCGCTGAGCAAAGACCTTAAAGCGGGTGCCGGAATTGCCGAACGCCCACGACGGCAGCTCGATTCGCTGCGTGCTGAGGGCTGTCACGATTTGCGAGGTTGTGGCCGCAGTCAACGTCACTGTCGCCCTCCACTTCACGGGCGTTCGTGCGGGTCGCATCGTAGGTGGGTCTCTTGACCGCCTCCGCGCCGGCATCCTCTCATGGGTTGCGTTTGCTTTCAATTGCCTCTTGACAGTTGCTAATCACTGCGATTAGCTTTCCGGCGGTTCGCGGACCGGGAGGGCGCTTCGGCGCTCTGTGGGGGTAGACAGCTGACGACCGAGAACGGCCCATTGGGAGAAGTCTTTGCTCGCGAGCGTCAGAACGCCATCGCGCAGATCGTCGCGCGGAGTGGGCGCGCCCGGGTGTCGGCACTCTCGGCGCAGTTCGGGGTTTCAGGAGTGACGATCCGCAAGGACCTCATCGCCCTCGAGACAGAAGGGCGGGTCATTCGCGCCCACGGCGGGGCGATCGCCGTCAACAGCGCTCCGTCGGAGCTCGCGTTCAGTCTGCGCGAACGGATGCAGCGAGAATCGAAGACGCGGATCGGCGCCGCGGCAGCGGCGTTGGTCGAAGACGGTGAAACGATCGCCGTCGATGCGAGCACGACGGGTCTGTACCTGGTTCGGCACCTCAAAGGACGCGCCTGGACGCAACTCACCGTGGTCACGAATGGCATTCGCATTGCCTCGGAGCTGGCGGGCGAGCCCGGCATCATCGTGCTTGTACCCGGCGGCCGGCTGCGCTGGGAGGCGATGTCCTTCGTCGGGCACCTGGGCGACGGGCTCTTCCGGCGGATCAACGTCGGCAAGGCGATGCTCGGCGCGGCGGGGATCTCGGTCGACGCCGGACTGACGGACGCGACCGAAGAGGAGGCCCAGATCAAGCGCGCGATGGCTTCCGCCGCGCGCGAGGTGATTGCGATCGTAGATCACACCAAGTGGGGAAAGGTCGCGGTCGCGACCTTCTGCAAGCTGGATCAGCTGTCGCGGATCGTGACCGATGACCAGGCGCCGCAAGCGCTCGTGGACGAAGTCGCGAGCCTGCGGATCGTCGTCACGCGTGCGGCTACGGACGCTGATGCGCGTGGGTCGTCTGAGCGCGATGCACGGGTCGAGAAGACAGCGGTGCCGGTGCGATGACGCCGATGCACACAAGTGGGGCACCACGAGATACCTAGGAGGTAAGGGGAGGGAGCCGATTTGGTCTAGGGGTTATCGACAAACGGAGGGCCTAAGGCCGATGAAACGCGCGGCGCCCCGTAACTGGGTGCGCTGGAGGGGGAAAACAATGGCTGCGATTCGAGCACCACGACTCTTGATTGCTGCGATAGCGGTGCTGCTTGTGGCATGTCAGTCGAGTCCCGGCGGCTCGTCTTCGCCGAGCGCCGGTCAGTCGACCCAGCCGAGTTCGGCGGCTGCCGTCACCCTGACGTATCTCGTCGACGAGACCCAGAACACCAAGGACACGACCAGCGCACTCGTTGCGGCGTACACCGCGAAGCATCCGAACGTCACCATCAAGATCGAGCCTCGCCCAGGCGGCACTGACGGTGACAACATCGTCAAGACCCGGCTGGCAACCGGCGACATGAGCGACCTGTTCTTCTACAACTCCGGCTCGTTGCTGCAGGCGCTGAAGCCGGCTACGACGCTGGTCGATCTCTCGAAGGAGTCGTTCATCGCGAACATCGACCCGTCGTTCCTTCCAACCGTGTCGCAGAGCGGACAGATCTTCGGCGTTCCGACAGGTACCGCTCTCGGCGGCGGGATTCTGTACAACAAGAAGGTCTACGCCCAGGTTGGCGTCGGCGTGCCGAAGACCTGGGCCGAATACTCGGCCAACAACGACAAGATCAAAGCTGCGGGTATCGCGCCGGTGGGCGCGACTTTCGGCGACACGTGGACCTCGCAGCTCTTCGTCTTGGCGGACTTCTACAACGTCGCGCAGGCTGTTCCTGGCTTCGCCGAGAAATACACCGCAAACCAGGCTAAGTACGCGACGACCCCGGCGGCGTTGGCCGGCTTCACCTATCTGCAAGAGGGCTTCAAAAAGGGCTGGTGGCAGAAGGACTACGCCACGACGAAGTTCGAGCAGGGGCTGAAGCTTCTTGCGGACGGCACGGTAGCCAGCTACCCGATGCTCTCGTTCGCGCTGTCTACGATCGCGACCAACCAGCCCGATAAGATCAACGACATCGGGTACTTCGCCGTTCCAGGCACCGATGCGTCGAAGAACGGGACAAGCATCTGGATGCCCGCCGGGACATACATCCCGAAGACGAGCAAGAACATCGACGCGGCGAAGGCATTCCTGGGGTTCATCGCATCCACGGAGGGCGTCGACGCGATCACGGCCAAGGTCCCGCCCCAAGGACCATACGTCATCAAGGGTTCGAAGCTGCCGGCCAACGTGCTCCCCGCCGTCAAAGACATTGCGGCGTACATCGATGGCGGCAAGGCCAGCGCAGCCCTTGAGTTCGTCTCCCCGGTGAAGGGTCCTTCGCTCGAGCAGATCTGTGTCGCGGTTGGTTCCGGCCAAGTGGACGCTCAGACCGCGGCGGCGAACTATGACAAGGATGTCGAGAAGCAGGCGAAGCAACTTGGCCTACCGGGCTGGTGAGACGCCCCCGGATTCGCTGATCGGGACATCAGTGAGGGCGGGCCAAGTTCGGCCGGCCCTCACCGCGCCTAGTTCTGCAACCGGGTCTGCAAACGTACGCGGCCGCGCGGTCTTGGGGACTTATCCGCGCTGGTTCTATCTCCCAGCGGGGCTGGTCTTCGCCGTCTTCTTTGTCGTGCCGACGGCTCTCGCGTTCTACTTCAGCCTTACGCGCTGGACCCTGTTCGACGCGGAATTCATCGGACTCAGCAACTTCGCCGACTTCTTGGGCGACCCCCAACTCGTCCAAGGACTGCAGCACACGATCGTGTACGCGGTTATGACGAGCGGCCTCAAGGTCCTCATCGCACTGCCCCTCGCGATGCTACTGACTTCGCGGATCCGGCTGAAGGGATTACTTCGCAGCATCGTCTTCTTTCCCGTGCTCGTGAGCACGGTCGCGGTGGGCATCACGTTCGCGACGCTGATGCAACCGTCGGTCGGCCTCATCAACACGACCCTCGGGGCCCTGGGCTTTCCGCGGCCCCAGTGGTTGGGCGACCCGAACCTCGCCTTGTACTCGGTTGCCCTCGTCGACGTCTGGAAAGGGATCGGCCTCGCTCTGGTGATCTTCATCGCGGGGATCCAGTCAGTCCCCGAGGAGTATTTCGACGCGGCAAAGCTCGAGGGCGGCGCCTGGGTGAAGTTTCGCCACGTCATCCTTCCGCTCAGCCGAAACGCCACCTTCACCGTCATCTTGCTCTCGTTCATCGGAGGCCTCCGCAGCTTCGACCTGATTTGGACCATGACCCACGGAGGCCCAGGCTTCGCGTCGGACGTGCTCACGTCCGTGATCTACAAGGAATACCAAGCCGGGTTCTATGGTCTCTCGACGGCCGGCAACGTGGTGCTCTTCATCCTCGTGACGGTCGTCGTCTACCCGCTGATGCGCTACTTCCACCGCCGAGAGATCCAACTGTGACGGCCCGAAGGATCTTCGCAGGCGCATGGCTTGATGCCACGGCGCTCATCGTGGCCGGCATCCTCTTTGTCGTCCCGTTCGTGTTCATCGTCCTGACGGCGGCCAAGTCCCGCGCGGAGGCCGCGCTGTTTGAGTTCAGCTGGCCAACGCAGTTCCAGCTCCTCGACAACATTCAGGCCGTCATCGCGTTCAGCGACTACCGGATGGTTCTCGCGCTGTGGAACAGCACGATCCTTACGATCGGATCCGTCGCACTGATCGTCCTGCTTTCGGCGCTCGTCGGGTTCGTATTGCAGCGGCGCAGCGACCGGGTGGCATCGGTCGTCAACTCCATCATGCTCGCGGGATTGATCCTTCCGCCGGCGGTCGTTCCGACGATCTTCCTGCTGCAGCGCCTCGGCCTGTACAAGACCCTCCTCGGCCTGATCTTGGTCGAGGTCGCGGTCACGATGCCTTTCGCCATCTTGATCTTTCGCGCGTTCGTCGCGAACGTTCCGCGCGAGCTCGACGAGGCGGCGATCATCGACGGCGCAGGCCCGCTTCGGGTCTTCTTTCAGGTGATCCTGCCGCTGATGCGACCGGCCGTGATCACGGTGATCGTCGTCGCGAGCGTGGGCATTTACAACGACTTCACCTTGCCGCTCTACTTCCTACCCGGCGCGGACAACGTGACTGCCCAGCTCACGCTGTTCAGCTTCCAGAGTCAGTTCAACTCCCAATGGAACCTGCTATTCGCGGACGTTGTGGTCATCACCATCCTGCCGCTCGTCATGTTCCTGCTCTTCCAGCGCCAGATCGTCTCGGGTATGACCGCCGGTGCGATCAAGGGCTAGCGCCGAACCGGAAGCCGGTTCGTCGCCGTGGTCCGACGCCGCGACGGTCGTCGCGCTGCGCTGTCAGGTGCCCGAAGGCGTTCTCGCCGTCGGCCGCGACCCGCTTCGACTGTCGTGGAGCGTCACGGCGGCCGAGCCGACGATCACTCAGCTTGGCTATGAGATCCAGGCCGCGGCCGACTCCGCCTTCGACGCACTCCTTGCATCGTCGGGCATCGTCGATGGCGCCGAGCAGATCGCAGTCGCGGCGCCTGGCGGTCCGCTGTCCAGCCGGGAGGTCCGCAACTTTCGCGTCCGCATATTGACTGCACGAGGGTGGACGGGATGGAGCCCGACCCTCCAAGTCGAAGCCGGACTCTTGCAGCCTGGTGACTGGAGCGCGCTTGCGATAACGCTTCCGCACGATCCGGGGTCGCAGGCCCAGGCGTCGGCTCCGATCCTGCGGCGTGAATTTCGGCTCTCCGGGCCGGTCGCACGGGCGCGGTTGTATGCCACCTCGCTCGGGTTGAATCGGGTCACGATCAACGGCAAACCTGTCTCCGTGGATCTTCTTCAACCAGGCTGGACGTCCTACGCGCACCGCCTCCTCTCGGACACGTACGACGTGACCGAACTTCTCGTACACGGGACCAATATCATCGCCGCGACCCTCGGCGATGGGTGGTATCGGGGTCGGCTGGGCTGGGATCCCGTCGACGATCGAGCCAAATACGGGCGTGAGATCGCGCTGGTCGCGCAGCTCGAGGTCGAGCTGGCGAAAGGCGAATTGGTGCGCATCGTGACCGACGAGAGCTGGCGTGTCTCGACGGCCGAGCTCCGGTCAGCGGATCTCTACGACGGTTCGTTGATCGATCTCCGCGAGCGGAAGCCGGGTTGGGATGAGGTTGGCTACGACGACGGGACGTGGAGCGCCGTGGTCGTGGTCCCATTTGACCGCGCGCGAATCGAGCCGCGCGTCGCTGCCCCGGTCGTGGTTGTCGACACCATCCCGGTGGAGGTTCCTTCGTCGCGTGGCCCTGTCGTGATCGATGGAGGCCAGAACATCGCCGGCTTCGTGCGGCTCAACGTCCGGGGTAAGCCCGGCAGCCGTGTTGTCGTCCGCCACGCGGAGGTACTCGAGCCGGACGGATCTCTCCATACACGCAGCCTCCGATCCGCGAAGGCGACCGACACCTACATTCTCGCGGACCAGGCGGAGACGATGCTTGAGCCGGCATTCACGTTCCACGGTTTCCGCTACGCGGAGGTCGAGACCGATGCGGAGATCCTGAGCGCCGAATTCGTCGCGATCAGCAGCGCGCGGGAACGCCGTGCTTGGTTCGAATGCAGCGATCCGGCCCTGAACCGGTTCCATCAGAACGTCGTTTGGTCCCAGCGCGACAATTTCGTCTCCCTACCAACGGACTGCCCACAACGCGACGAGCGGTTGGGCTGGACAGGCGACGCGCAGGCGTTCGCCAGGACGGCTGCGACGCTATTCGACACCGACGCGTTCTGGAAAAGCTGGCTTCGTGATCTCGCGCTCGATCAGGACGACGAGCTCGGAGTGCCGTCGGTCGTTCCCAACGTGGTCGTGAGCGGCGTCCACCGCTTCGGTCGGGCCGGATGGGCGGACGCCGCAACGATCGTGCCATGGGCGATCTACGAGTCCTACGGCGACCCGGACATCCTCGCCGCCCAGCTGGCGAGCATGACCAGGTGGGTCGCATCACTCCGCGCTCGGCGCGCGCCCGATGGCCTCCTGCGCCCGTCGGCGCAGTTCGGAGACTGGCTCGACCCCGATGCTCCGGGCGAACGGCCGTGGGAAGCAAAGACTGATCCGGAGTACCTCGCGAACGCGTTCTTCGCACACAGCGCGCGGCTACTCGCGCGCAGCGCCGAGATCTTGGGTGAACGCGAACTGGAGTCCGAATACGCGACTCTCGCGGACGACGTCACAACGAGAACATGGTCTCGCTGGGGGACACAGGCCGCGACCACGCAGACCGGTTGCGCTGTCGCACTCGAGCTCGGAATTGCGCCAGACGAGGGGCGGCGAGGTATCGCTGCTGCACTCGCCCAGCTCGTGAGGAAGGCGCGTGGCCGCGTGGAAACGGGTTTTCTCGGAACGCCCCTGGTACTGCCGGCGCTCGCTAGCGCCGGCTTCTTCGATGAGGCGTACCTGATGCTGTTCTGTCGAGAGATGCCGTCGTGGCTCTATCAGGTGGCGATGGGCGCAACAACCGTATGGGAGCGGTGGGATGCCATCCGCCCCGACGGCTCCATCCACCCCGGAAACATGCGGAGCCCCGGCGCTTCGGGCGAGGACGTGGTGGAAGGGCACATGCTGTCCTTCAATCACTACGCGTACGGCGCGGTCATCGACTGGGTGTACCGTCACCTCGCAGGCCTCGCGCCGGATCTCGAGCAGCCTGGCTACCGGCACGTCTTGTTCGCCCCAAAGCCACCCGTTGGCGTGTCTTGGGCGCGAGCGAGTGTCGACACAGCCTTCGGCGAGATCGCTATCGATTGGCGGATTGACGACGACGGCTCGCTCGCCGCTGAGCTCAGGTTGCCGTTTGGCACCTCGGGCGATTTCACACCACCCGCTACGGAGCGGTCAAAGATCGTCGTTGATGGCGTCGATACGGGCGGACCGATCAGCCTCGGTCCGGGGCGCCATTCGATCCTCGTCACGCGGCCGCAAATCGCCGGTATGCACTGAGTGAGGGTGATAAGCGGCGATCCAGCCGCGCTAGCCCGCCGTTTCCCGAAAGACTTCCTGTTCGGCACAGCGACCGCCGCTTAGATCCCTCCGCGCTCAGGGCGGCCAGGGTGCTCTTCCCTGCGCTCGGCTGGGACGAAAAGCCTGCTCGCCGTCCTTTCCGTTGAACAATTTGTCGTTGGTCATAACCATGTGCCATCGCGCTTGAGTTCCGGCGCGATTTCGCGAATCGCTGGGGACATGACCTGAAGAACCATGTGTCGCCAGTTCAATTCTGGCCCTCGGCACAGAACCTTTTTTGCACGGCTTTTCCTCAGTCAGTGTTTCGGTCGGGCTGCTTAAGCAAATGGTTCGCATGCTCCGTTACACA
>JALYSZ010000211.1 GCA_030854525.1 Chloroflexota bacterium
GATCGAGACCGACATCATGGTCTCGCTCGGTTCGCGCGCCGTCGAAGAGCTCATCCTCGGCACGAAGCTCGCCGGTGCGAGCTCCGATCTCATGCAGGCGACCAACGGTGCACTGACCTACGTCGCGAGGCTGGGCATGGGCTCGACGCTCATGGTCGCGCCAGCATCGATGGCCGGCTACCCGCCGGCGGTGCTCGTCCTCGTCGACAACATGCTCCGGCAGCTCTACGACGAGACGAAGCGACTGATCCAGGAGAAGGAGTACGCGGTCCATGCGGTCGCGGCCTCCCTGATCGAGCGGCAGGAGCTCATCGGCTCCGAGCTGGACGAGATCTTCAGGTACGCCGACGAGGCGCATCCCGAGAAGGCCTCGCCGTTCGTTCGCATACCGCTCGTTTTGCCGAAGATGGATGACCTCATGAAGAACGGGGCCAACGGACACGTTCCGATGCTGGCGATCCCAGGCGCGCCCGGGCAGCCAGTCCCGGGTCAACCGCCGGGACCGCCCGTACCCGGTCCGGTGCCTCCGCATCCGGAGGGCTCGACCTAGCGCCAAGCCTGCGCGAGCTGCGCGAGCGTGACGAACCGCATCGGCCCCTTGTCTAGGTCGTAGCGAAGGGGCGCAAACGCTTCGAAGAGGGCGATGATCGCCGCGCGCTCGGTGGCGTCGATCGTGCCCGGGTGGCTCACGATCGTAATCGCGCGACGCGTCAGCGCGATCTCGCCCGCCGGTGCGAGGTATGAGAGATCCGCGCGGATGATCGGCTGGATCGTCCGCAGGTCGTAGCCATAGGTGTTGCCGCCGATCGTCGGCGCTTCCAGCAGAGCGAGATCTCCGGGCTTGTTCGCGTCCGCTGACGACGGATGGTAGGGCTGCGCCCCGGCCATCAAGGTCCACGGGTAGGGGAGACGGCCGAACGCACCCGCGGGGACGGCGCTCACGTCCGCAACGAATCCGAGCGCGGCGAGCGTGCGGAGCGTCGCGTCGTTCGCGAACTGGCCGCCCGCGCGGAACGTCGTCGGCCGCGCGAGACCGTGATCCGACATGAGGCGTAGCGAGTACTCGACGAGTACGCGCTGCTCGTTCTCGGGATACGCGGTCATCGGAACGTCGTACCCATCGCCGCGGCCCGCCCAGCTCGGCGCGATGCGCGGCACGAGCCCCGCCCCGCGCACGAAGTCGGTCCACATGTGCAGATGAAGCGAGAGCTCGTCGCCTTTCGCCACCCGCGCTTTCGTCCAGGCGAGCATCGCGTCAGCGCGTGCGGGCGGCACCTGGCTCGTCGTCCACACCCGTGGGTTCCACATGATCGTCGTCGGGATCCTCTGCTCGTCGGCGATCTCGGCTGTGTTCGCCATCGCCTGATCGCTCGCCGCGTCGCCTTCGAAGTCGAGCGTCCAAACGAGGTACTCGGGCTCCGAGATCACGATCTCCTTTGCCGCGACGATCACCTCGTGGCCGGCGACCCGCTCGATGACATCGATCACGTAGACGCCCGGCCTGGCGCCGTGCAGGTCCAGAGAGGCGGCCCACTCGATCTGGAGGCCGGTTCCGGTTGGCGTCAGGGGCACCTCCGCGCCGCCTGAACGGAACCGAACGGTCGGCCCGGTCGCCGCCGGATCCCGAATAAAGGTGACAACGACAACGACCGGGTCGGGGATCGTGTACCAACGCCGCGTGTCGTCGATGCGGGCGGCCACCACCAACGCCGCCATCAACGCCTCCACTGACGAGGGGGAGGGTGTGAGCCCCGCCGGGGTGGCTGACGGGGTCGGAGTCGTCGCGGTAGGCGTGCAGGAGGTCACCAAGAGCGCGACGGTGAGCACCTGTGCGAGATACTTGAAGGTCAGATGACCCTCGCGGCGCAAAAACGCTGGATCATGCCCAAAAAGGCCGGGAATGTACCGGATGGTATCCCCGCGCTCGTAGCGCAGGTGCTCGCCTGCCGCGGCCTCGCACCGGCCGAGATGGCCGCCTTCCTCGCGGCGCGGCCGACCGAGGACGGCCCGCCGATGCAGGATCTCGATCGCGCGGTCGAGCGGCTCCGTCGTGCGCTCGCGGCTCGCGAGCGCATCGTCGTCTATGGGGACTATGACGTCGACGGGATCGCCGGGTCGGCGATCCTCGTGCGCGCGTTCCGCCAGCTTGGCGTCGCCGTCGGCGCGTACATCCCGAACCGCTACGAGGAGGGCTATGGCCTGAACTCGGCGGCGCTCCGGCAGCTCGCCCAGGACGGCGCGAAGGTCATCGTGAGCGTCGACTGCGGCATCACCGCAGTGAAAGAGGCGGCGCTCGCGCGGGAGCTCGGCGTCGATCTCATCGTCACCGACCACCATCACCCGCCGGCCGAGCTTCCGGACGCCTATGCGCTCGTCAACCCGCGTCGGCCTGGCGATCCGTCGGTCGACAAAGAGCTTGCCGGCGCCGGTGTGGCACTCGTGCTCGCCAAGCGCCTCCTCGGCGAGCTCTCGTACAGCTTGCGGCAGGACGAGCTCCTGCAGCTCTGCGCGCTCGCGACGGTCGCTGACGTCGTCCCGCTTCGCGGTGGGAACCGCGTGCTCACGCGACTCGGTCTCGAGGCTCTGAACCGCGCGCCGATCGTAGGTGTGCGTGCTCTGGTGGAGCGCGCCGGTATCAAGCTCGGGCGCGTCGGGGCGGGGGACATCGGCTTCGTGCTCGGTCCGCGCTTGAACGCGGCCGGTCGCATCAACGACGCTGAGGATGCGCTGCGGCTCCTGCTCACCGAGGACGCCGACGAGGCGAAGGCTCTGGCCGAGCGACTCGAGCAGCGCAACACCGAGCGGCAGGAGCTCACGCGGCAAGTCGTGGCGGGCGCGCGCGAGCGCGCGGAAGACCGCCCTGATGCGTGGATCACGATCGTCGCCGATTCGGAGTGGCCCGCGGGGATCGTTGGGCTCGGCGCGTCGCGGCTCGTCGAGGATTACGGCCGGCCCGCGATCGTCATCGCGATCGACGGGAACGAAGGCAAGGGCTCGTGCCGCTCGATCGCCGGCGTGCACATCGCCGAGGCGCTCGACGACTGCGACGACATCCTGATCAAGCACGGCGGCCACGCGATGGCGGCGGGCTTCTCCGTGTCGGTCGATCGCATCCCTGACCTCATCGAGCGACTCGACGCCGTGGTGCGCGAGCGGCTTCACGGGATGCGACCGGTGCCGACGATCCGCGTGGACGCGGAGATCGCGCCCGACATCCTCACGAGCAAGCTCGCGCTCGAGCTTTCGATGCTCGAGCCGTGCGGCTCCGAGAATCCGAGGCCGTACCTCCTCATCCGCGACGTGCGCGTGTACGACATCCGGCAGGTGGGAGCCGACGCCGACCATCTTCGCTGCAAGGTGACGGTCGGCCGGTTCACCTTTGACGCGATGGCCTTCCGGCGTGGCGGTCACGCCGAGGGGATGAACGAAGCGGGCCGCGTGGACGCCGTCGTGAGCATCGGCACGGGCCTCCGCGGATTCGTCGAGCTCGAGCTCCGCGACTTCGGCCCGGTCGGCACCGCAGCGGAGATGGAGCGCGCTGCGCGCGGCGCCGCTCCGGTGCTGGTCTCGTAATGGCAGAGCGCGCCTCGGCCATCACCTCGCGCATCGTCAGCATCACCGATCGGCTGCGCCCGCAACGCCACGGCAACGTCGACGCCGACACCCTCGCCAAGGAGATACTCCGCCACTATCCCGAGGGCGACGCGGAGCTCGTGCGTCGCGCGTACGCCTACGCGGCCGAGGCGCATGAGGGCCAGAAGCGCGTATCCGGCGAGCCGTACATCACGCACCCGGCCGCGGTCGCGATGCTCGTCGCCGAGCTCGGGATGGACCCGGCGACGATCGCCGCAGCGTTGCTCCACGACGTGCCCGAGGACACCGCGAAGACCGTGGAGGACGTGCGGCGCGAGTTCGGCGAAGAGATCGGCCGTCTTGTCGACGGCGTCACGAAGCTGTCGCGCCTCTCGGGACAGTCACGAGACGAGCATCAGGCCGAGAACATCCGAAAGATGCTCCTCGCCATGGCCGACGACCTGCGGGTCGTGATCATCAAGCTCTGCGACCGCCTCCACAACATGCGCACCCTCGCGCCGCTCCCACCGGAGACGCAGAAGCGCATCGCCAGGCAAACGATGGACATCTACGCACCACTCGCGCACCGGCTCGGGATCTGGCAGATCAAATGGGAGCTCGAGGATCTCGCGTTCAAGTACCTCGAGCCCGAGCACTACCGCGAGGTCTCGGAGCAGCTCGCCGCCCGGCGGCAGGTCCGCGAGCGCTACATCAACGAGACGATGAAGACGCTCGACCAGGAGCTCCAGAAGGCCGGGATCCGCGCGGAGCTCTCAGGCCGCGCGAAGCATCTTTGGTCCATCGCTCAAAAGATGCGCCGCAAGGGCGTCGGCTTCGAAGAGGTCTACGACGTCCTCGCGATCCGCACCATCGTCGACGACGTGCCGTCCTGCTATGCGGCGCTCGGCGTGGTGCACACGCTCTGGCCGCCGATTCCGGGGCAGTTCGACGACTACATCGCCGTGCCCAAGGCGAACATGTACCAGTCGCTCCACACCGCGGTCATCGGCACGGGCGGCCAACCCGTCGAAATCCAGGTGCGCACGAAGGACATGCACGACCTCGCCGAGTACGGCATCGCGGCGCACTGGCGGTACAAGGAGGGCGGGAAGGGCGATCGCGACTACGAGTCCAAGCTGGCGTGGGTCCGCCAACTCCTCGAGTGGCAGCACGACGTGGCCGACGCGCAGGAATTCGTCGAGTCGTTCAAGGTCGACGTCTTCCAGGACCAGGTCTTCGTGTTCACCCCGAAAGGTGAGATCAAGGGCCTCCCCGCCGGTTCGACGCCGATCGACTTCGCTTACCGCATCCACACCGACGTCGGCCATCGCACGATCGGCGCGAAGGTCAACGGCCGCATCGTGCCGCTCGACCACAAGCTCGCGTCCGGCGACATCGTCGAGATCGTCACGAGCAAGGCCGCGCGCGGGCCATCACGCGACTGGCTCACGATGGTCCGCACTCCTGGGGCGCGCGAGAAGATCCGCGCGTGGTTCAAGCGCGCGCAGCGCGACGAGAACATCACGCATGGAAAGGACCTGCTCGACAAGGAGCTGAAGCGCATTTCGCAGCGCGCGCTCGGCGACATCTCCGACGAGGACCTGCGTCGCGTTACGGAGATCCTCAACCTTCACGACGTGGACACGCTGTTCGCCTCACTCGGCTACGGAGCGCTCACCGCCGCGCAGGTGGTCACGCGCCTCGGCATCACCGACGACACCGAGTTCGCGATTCCCGAGGTCGCGCCGCCCCTCCCACCGGACACCTCGCGCGGCGGCGTGAACGTGAAGGGGGTCACGGATCTGCTGATCCGCTTCGGCGTGTGCTGCAACCCGGTGCCCGGCGACAAGATCGTCGGCTACATTACCCGCGGCCGCGGCGTCACGGTGCATCGCGCCGATTGCTCCAACGTGAAGGGGAGCGCTGATAAGGAGCGCTTCGTCGACGTCGAGTGGGAGCGCTCGACGACGCGAACGTACCCGGTCGCGATCCGCATCGAAGGCTGGGATCGCGGCGGCTTCCTGCGCGACGTCGCTGCCGTGATCAGCGAGAACCAGGTCCAGCTGCTCGCGCTCTCAGCGCGGGCTAATCCCGACAAGACCGCGACGGTCAACGCGACGCTTCAAGTCACGAGCGTCGAGCAGCTCTCGCGCGTGCTCGCCAAGCTCGAGGGCGTGCGCGACGTGTTCAGCGTCCATCGCGACGGCCGCTAGGATCATCCCCGCCGCCGCGCTTCGCTACCGCGCAGGCGAGTCAGGGGAGGGCGAGATGTATCGGTACCGTGCTTACCAGCAGGTCATCTACGGGCACTTCAACGAATTCTTGAAGGCCAACGACGAGCTCAACGCGATCGCGCGGAAGAAGGGCTGGCCCGAGTCAACGGCGTGGACACCGGTCGTTGGAACGGGGAACGATGTGGTGCTCGAAGCGGAGTACGCGGATCTCGCGACCTTCGAGAGACTCAATGGCGCTTTTCAAGCCGACCCCGAGTCGATGAAGATCTATCGAGGAACGGCGGGCATCGTGGTGCAGGGATCTGTCCACGATGAGCTCTTCGAGCTGGTGACTCGCCCGCTGGCCTGATCGCCGCGTCGCGCCGCGTGACCCTAGTCGCCAGCAGCGAGAGCTCGCTGGATCGATTCTGCCGTCGCGTTGGCGCCGCTGATCCAGACCGCCACGGTCTTCCCGCGCAGCTGGTCGCGTAATTTCAAAGCCGCCGCAGTCGCCGCGGCGCCGGCACCTTCCGCGACCTGGTGGCCGGCGACGAGGAGCACGCGCATCGCGCGGTACAGGTCCTCGTCGCTCACCAATACGAAGTCATCGAGGAGGTCGATGAGGATGCGCCGCGGTAAGTCGAACGACGTCCGGGTTGCGAGACCTTCGGCGAACGTCCGGATCGGGCCGCTCTCGTGCGGCCGACGATCGCGCCAACTCAGATAGGCCGCGGGCGCGCCTTCTGACTGCACGGCGATCACCTGAATGCTTGGCTTCATGTGCTTCGCAACGATGCACGCGCCTGCCGCCCCGCTGCCGCCCCCCACCGGAACGATCAGTACATCGATGTCCGGCCGCTCCTCGAGTACCTCGAGAGCCGCGGTCGCCACACCCGCGATCAGGTAGGGCTCATTGCCGGAATGAACGTAGCGAACGCCCCCAGCGGCCGCGCGCCGCTCGCATTCTTCTCGGGCCTCGTCGAAGTCGACGCCGTGCTCGACGATGGTCGCGCCGTACCCGCGCATCCCCTCGAGCTTCAGTGGGTTCGCCCCGACCGGGGCGACGATCGTCACGGGTATGCCGAAGGTCTTACCCGCGTAAGCGAGCGACTGGCCGTGATTCCCGGTCGAGGCGGCGATCACACCGGCCTTCGCGGTCGGGTCGCGCCCGAGGAGGTTCAAGCCACCTCGAACCTTGAACGCCGCGGTCGGGAGAGCGCTCTCGCACTTCAGGAGCGCCTCGACGCCAAGCGCCGCACAAACCGCCTCGCGGCGGATCAGCGGCGTGGGCCGTAGATGCGACGCGAGGAATTGGCGAGCCGCGAGGACATCATCGAACGTAACCGCCTGCTTCGTCATGCCCTCAGGCTACAAGGGGAAGCCCGGTCGAAATGCGACCGGGCTTTCACTTCGTTTGAGCTCGAGTGGCTATCGCGCGGCGACGGCCTCTGGCTCCGCCACCTCTGGCGCGAGGCCAAGCTGCTTCATCATCGTTCCGGTGTCGTAGTAGCGACGCTCTTCGACGATGAGATTCTCGGCGTTGAGACGGCCGACGAAAACGCCACGCAGGTCGATGCGCTTGCCGGTCGGGGGAACTTCGCCCATCGGCGTTGCCATCGGTCCGCTGTTCGTGCCGGTCAACTTGATCTCTCCGGCCGCGCGGTCACCCTTCTCGAAGATGTTGATGACCTCGACCCGCAGGTCGGGGAACGCGCGGAAGAAGTCCGCAGTGTCCTTCTCGATCGCCGCTCGACCCTTCAGCGGCTCGGGGTAGAAGGGGTCGTACGCGACCGAGTCCTGCGCGTAGTGCGCAGCCGCGGCGCGCGCGTCGTGTTTGTTGAACGCGTCGGTCCACTTCTTCGCTAGATCTTCAAAAGCTGTCACGTGTTCCTCCCTGCTTCTACTCGTAGTGGAAGTTCGTCTTGAGCAAGCCGGTCTTGCTGAACATGTAACGCACCGGCGAGCGCTTCGCCCCATCCTCGATCATCTTCCGCTCGTCGCCCGTGAAGTCTCCGTGTGCGGTGACGTCGACGGTGATCTGCTTCAAGGTGTTGTCCCAGTCCGAGGGGTCCTTCGCCCCCGTAATCGGACCCGGGTCGACGTCGGCGTGGGCCTTGACGTTCAACCCGTCGAGCTTGACGCCGAGCCTCGCGCAGTTGAGCACGATCGCCTCGGTGACGCACGAGGACAGCCCGAGAAGCGCGGCCTCGACCGGCTCGATGCGGTCGTCGGCCCCCTC
>JALYSZ010000223.1 GCA_030854525.1 Chloroflexota bacterium
TGCATCGTGTTATCCGATCGCGCCTCGAAGAGATCGAGGTAATCCGCGACCTGATCCAGGAACCGCTCGAAGGTGTCCGCGTGGGCCGCCAGCGTCACGTTCAGGACATTCACGCCTGCCTCGAGCGCGCGTTCGACGTGCCCCTTGCCGTCTTTTAAGGGCGGCTCGGGACTAACGATCGAGCTGCCGACCGCGTCGATGATCAGCGATGTGCGCTGCAAGATCTGCGCACGCCGTTCCTGTTCTTCGCTGAGGTCGCGGTAGGACCGTGCGGTGGCGCTCTTCACCACTGGCTGAGTCTCCCTTCGCGCGGTCTCGAGGACGCGGCTGCATGAACCTATCGCAATCTGCCGAGAGCGCGCTCCTCGATAAAGACGGATCCCGCCGCGTCGAGCGGCGGGATCCGTCGCATTGGCTTGGTCCGTGGTGATCAGGGGTTGCCTGGCGTGTGCATGACGGCGTTCAGCACATTGATCATCCCGTTGCCATACCAGGAGTTGTAACCGGTGCCGCCCGGGCAGGTCTGCACTTGGCTTGCCGGAAACAATCTCGGCGCGCGACAGAGGTCTAAGCGACCTCTGCATGCATGCACGGGTAGGCAGGAGCGGTCTCGAGCGGCTGACCCTGGTTCGATGCTGCCGCGACGGGAGTCGTACCCGCGTACCAACTCTCCGACATGACGGCTTCTTCATCGGGGTCCGGACCCGAGAAGTAATACGACATGTTCACTATCAAGGCCCCGTTTGAACGGGCCTACCGAATTGGCCAGTCTCGGGTTGAGGCCGCCCTCGCCGTCGCCCTTTCCGCTCCTACTTGCGGCCCGGGGCGGGGTGCAGTCGTCGCTGGCCCCCGAGCCATGTGGCGATCTCCTCGCGCTTTGCGGGGTCAATCTCCAGCTGCTCAATCCGTTTGGCGAGGACATCCAGTCTGATGAGTCCTGCCCTGACCAGGGCGGCCGAGAATTCGTAGTCCTTGGAACGACCCGCGACGAGCTTTGAGGCGACGCAGTCGTGCGGTTCGAGACACAACCCGCGGCCTGGTCGTGTTCGCTCGTTGTCAAGAACGACGAGGCGGTCGCGCCAGCCGGACGGCAGCACGGCCGTTTTCAGACTGACGCCCTGCGCGTAGAAGCCGTAGGTCTCGTGAAACTGGGAGCCCTCGCCGATGTTGCGGTCGATAAGGTCCGACTTCCGCTCGTCGCCATCGAGCGTCGCGACATCGACCTCCATCGAGCGGATCGCCGCGGCAGGGAGCCGTCGTTCGCTCCACTTCGCCAGGACCGACTGGCTTCCGATCACCAGGAGCTCGTCGGATTTGACGATCCGAGACGCAGCTCGAAGCACGTGCTCGAGCTGTTCGCGCTTCAAGCGGCCGACTGTTCCCAGTGGCTCGCGAAGGAGTCGAGCACGCGGTGCCGCTCACGATCGGACAGCACGCCGGCGAACGGCGAGTTCTGTCGGAGCTCCGCGGCCTCGGGAGCCATGGACGTCAGGACCTCCATGACCGCCTCCGGTCCGGCGTCGAGCACGCGGCGCCAGCGCTCGAGCCACTTCGCGACCGAGCTGCCCTCATGAATCCGCTCGAAGCGGTCGAGATTCTGCCGCGCATGCGCGAACACACGATCCGGATCCATTGCGATGCGCGCGGCCACGGCTCGATTCAGCCAAAGGGAACGCATCTCCTCGCGGGTCAGTCGGTTTCGCTTGCGCATCGCCTCGACGACATCTCTGCGGACACGGCGATGCACGGGCGTGCGCTCGCACGGCAAGTGGCCGCGGTCGCAGAGATCTACGACGTGCTGGCGGGACAGGCCAAGCAGTCGCGCGGCCTCTCCCGTGGTCACAAACTCTGGCGTCCTTCTCATGACGACAAGATACCATAAACACCACAAACACCACGATACCTATTGTAGGTTCGTCGCCGCCAGAAACCCATCTCTCGCACCAAACAGACTTCTGCCGTGCAGACCTCTGCCCTTCGGCCGCGGACTCCTGCCTTTCCCGACGCAGATGCCAGTGAAAAACCGGGTCGTGCGAGGCAGAGGTCTAATCGACCTCTGCCGCGCGATCGCGAAACATCACGATTTCCTCGAATCTGAGGCGACGGCGGGAATCGAACCCGCAATGAAGGTCTTGCAGACCTCTCGCTTATTTTTCGGTTCGGCTCGCGAATTCCTTAGCCGCGCTTCCGGGTCCGGGTCGCCTCGCGATTGGTCGTGCGACGATCGCTGCCGAACCCCCACTTGGCCCAACGCGTGCGCAGATCACGCCGGCGCGCGAGTCGGCGAAAGTGTGTCAGACGCGCGGTCGATGACTCGCGCATGAGCTCTCGCACCAGCGGCTCCTTGTCGGTGTCAGGGAGAGCGTCGATGTAGTTCGAAACTCCCACGACCTTGCGTTGCTCTCGCTCGGAAAGGGCCCTAAACGCTCGCAGCGGGAGTCCCCAGAGGATGCATACCGTCTCGTATCCGAACGCTGACCACAGCTCGCTCTCCGGATCTCTCTCGCGGCGGAGCGACGCCGCTCTTGCGGTGCGCGGGGCGCGACGCGCACGCGCGACCGCAGCCGTCATCCCTTGCCGTTCCGGTTCCGCCGCAGCCACGCCTCATCCCAACCAGCCACGTCGACCCGACCCCGCGCGGGCAGCGCCGGCTCGAGAGCCGTGCGCCCGCGGACCAGATCGAGCGCGGTCAGGATCGTGCGCAGCGCCTCGTCGATGGAGAAGCGGGAGACGGTGATCCGCAGGGCCGCACCCTCGTACGTG
>JALYSZ010000229.1 GCA_030854525.1 Chloroflexota bacterium
CTTCGCAGAGTCGGCAACTAAGTGTCGCTTGCTCGGGAGCCCTGAATCCCGCAACGGCGCGGGCTCACGCCCTCAGACTGTCGCTCTGTCGGTGTGTCGGTCACCGACAGAGAAAGAGCGTCCGCCGAGGTGGCGCTGCAGTGGTTGTCGCAAGTCCTGGAACACGACTGACTCCGGCCGTCGCGGGCGCTTGACGCGAGGCGTCCGCTACGCGACCGAGCGGAGGGCCTAGCGGCCGGGATCATCTTCGACGCGACGGTTATCCGCGCCCTGCTCGTGCCCGCGCTGATGAGCCTCCCTCGGCGATGCCAACTGGTGGATGCCCAAGTGGGCGGGCACTCTTCTTCGCATCCCGCACGCGGCTACTCAGCCCGAGGTGCCCGAGGCGCCGCCTGTGCCGGTTGTTTGAAGCGTCTCCCCGAGTCCTCATACTGGGAATAGCATGCTGAGCGATTGAAGGTTGAGGGTTCCTGAACGCGTGAAACGACGGATGCTTTTCGCAGTCGTCGCCGTGGCTCTCGTCCTCGTGGGCGTGGGTGCGTGGCTTGTCGCCGGCACGGATGGAAGGAAAGCCGGGAACGTCACGATTGACGAGCGTACCGGTGCATATCGCGGCGTCCGGTTCGGAACCTCAGAGCCGGGCGTGATTCGCGTTCTCGGTCAGCCGGATCGCAGTCCCGGGTTTGCGTCGGCCGGCGAGAATCCCTCGCAGGTCGGCGTACCGGAGTCGATACCCGGTGGCCGCGGAGGCCTACTGAAATACAAGGGGGTCGGCTTCCTCGTTACCCACGAGAGTCGCGTCTACGCGTTCATCGTCACGGAGCCGGGTGCGACCACAAAGGGCGGCGTTTCAATCGGAGACAGCATGGAAAAAGCGTGGCGCAGGTACCCGCTCGCCTGCACGGACGTCGCGGGTGGCGAGTCGCTACTCGGGGGGCGGAAGTTCTACCAGTCCTGCGGCGCTCAGCTCAAAGGCGGTGTCCACATCTGGTTTGGCCCCGATCCGATTCGCAGCATCACTCTTGTGTCTGTCCGACCCCCCGCGACCGAGCCCGAGCTCGCGCGGGCGCACTCGCTCTTTCAGAGTTGCAAGGTCAAACAGACGGTCAGCCTGCATAACGGCACGTTCTATCTCACGCTACGAGACGGCACACGCATCGACCTGCCCAAGCGACTCGAGAAGGCGATCAACGCAGAGATAGCTCAGAGCCCTCTCCGCTGCGCACCGATGACGGCCGTAATGGAGTAGCGGAGCGGATGACTGGCAAGTGCGCATCGGCGTGCTGCGCGCTTTGCTGGTGATCGAGAACGGAAGCGGCTTTCTCCCTCTGCGCTAGCGTCGCCATATGCTCTACGTGTCCCTCGAGCTTCCGAAGCGAGTCTCGAAGATCGGACTTGGCACCTGGCAGTTCGGGGCTCGCGAGTGGGGCTACGGGAAGTCCTATGCGGAGCGCGAAGCCGCCGAGATCGTCCGGCGCGCGCTCGACCTCGGGATCACGCTCTTCGACACGGCCGAGATCTACGGGCTCGGTCGCAGCGAGCGGATCCTGGGCAAGGCGATTGGGGACGACCGAGACCGGGCCTTCGTCGCTACGAAGATCTTTCCGGTGCTGCCGGTGGCGCCGGTGGTCGTGCGGCGAGGGATCCGAAGCGCGCGGAGGGTCGGCGTATCGCAGATCGACCTCTACCAGGTGCACTGGCCCAATCGCGTCGTCAGCGACGGGACGACGATGCAGGGGATGCGCAAGCTCCGGGAGCGAGGGCTCGTCGGGGAGGTCGGTGTTTCGAACTACCCGCTCGACCGTTGGCGTACCGCCTCCAATCGACCGACCAATCTGCTACGCCGCCGCGCCAAGCTCTTCCGGCCCGAGTCCTTTGCCCGCGCAGAGCCTTTGTTCCAGATACTGCGGGAGATTGCCGCGGGCCACGATGCGACGCCGTCACAGGTCGCCCTCGCGTGGACGATTCGGCACACCAACGTCGTCGCCATCCCGGGCGCCTCCTCCGTGGAGCAGGTCGAGTCCAACGCAGCCGCGGCCGAGCTCACCCTGACCGCGGGCGAGGTTTCAGCGCTCGGTTTACGAGGTACGGGCAACCGTGGCGTCGCGTGTTGCGGTGTAACGCGAAGCGCTTGACCTGGGGGGTTAGACCGGGATCGCGTTACGTGGTGATACGGCTGCGTCACGCTTTTTGCTGCGACTGCTGCGACGGAGAAGAGTCCCCACCACCACGACGGAGGCTCTTAGTGGGAGGCAAGGCGCGATCGGGCCGTGCGCCTGCTGCGGGCCTAAGCCTGCGGCTCGTCCTCATGCGGTTGCCAGGCGGTCTGCCATGCAGCCGCGGTCATCAGGATTACCCACAGTGCAGAGATGACCAACACCGGCCATCGCCACCAGTCGTCGCGTGGCCAGCCAGCACCAATCCGACAAACCCAGGTGACGCGAGGAGTGCTGACATGACGATGGCTCCTGGGTCGAGCCGCCGCGCGAGTGCGGCTTGCTCAGTCTGGACAATCCGTCGAACCGTCTGAGTGACGACTTGCCGCAGGAGTGCCGCGCTTTCAGACGGCGCCAGGAGCAGCGGCTCGAGGTCGCGGTCGAGCTCCACCGGCGAGAGCGCGGGCTTAGCCTTGCTGTCGTGGTTCGGCTCTACTGCGACACAACTATGGCGGGCGATAAACGCGCTCGCAATCGGAGACCCAAAACGCGGCTCCAGCAGAAGCCTGAGCAAGGCGCAGCTCCAAGCTCTCCAGATGATTTGCGCCGCCGCCCGGCGCCTAGCGCGCGGGCACTCGCATCACGTTCCGCGAATTGAAGTTCGCGACCCAGGCAACGTCTGAGCTCGCCTCGAGGTCGACGGGCGTCGTCCCGACGCGGTAACTCGTCACGCGTC
>JALYSZ010000237.1 GCA_030854525.1 Chloroflexota bacterium
CTTGCCGGTGGACAAATCCATGACTGTATCGGCGCCCCAGCGCGTCGCCCACGTCATCTTCTCGACTTCTTCCTGGATCGACGAGGAGACGGCGGAGTTGCCGATATTGGCGTTGATCTTCACCAGGAAATTGCGGCCGATGATCATCGGCTCGGTTTCCGGGTGGTTGATGTTGGCCGGAATGATCGCGCGGCCGCGCGCGACCTCGCTGCGGACGAATTCCGGAGTGACGGTCTCGGGAATCGAGGCGCCGAAGCTCTGTCCCGCGTGCTGGCGCGTTACCAGCTCCGGCAGCGTCTTCAGAATCGCCTCGCGCTTCAGGTTCTCGCGAATCGCGATGAATTCCATCTCCGGGGTGACGATGCCGCGGCGCGCGTAGTGCATTTGCGATACGTTGGCGCCGTTCCTGGCACGGCGCGGCTTGGACTGCAGTTCGAAGCGCATCCCGGACAATGCAGTGTCGGCGAGCCGCTCGCGCCCGTACGCGGAGGAGAGCTGCGAGAGCTCGACCGTATCGCCGCGTTCCCCGATCCAGCGCGCACGCAGCGCCGGCAGGCCCTTGCGGATGTCGATCGTCGCCGCGGGGTCGGTATAGGGACCCGAGGTATCGTAGACGACGATCGGGGGATTGTTCTCCACTCCGAACGACGCCGGCGTATCCGACTGTGCGATCTCGCGCATTGGGACACGCACGTCGGGTCGCGAGCCTTCGACATGGATTTTCGTCGAATTCGGAAGCGGTTGTACCGCGGCGTTGTCGACGTGCGCGTCGCGGGCGAAAAATCTGTCGTTGGCGTTCATGGCTCCTCTGCAACAGCGGAGCGTCGGGAGGGGAGCGAGGGGCCGAACACGCTTCCCTGCGCCGGCATTATCCGCACAGGTACCAAGGGTGTGATCTCACCGTCCCGCACCGTGCGGGAGGACCCCTAGCGTCAGTGGAGAAAGGTACGCCATTCCGTCGGTCGGGGCAACCCCGCGGCCGTCGATACGATCTCGCGGTCGCCGGTGACAAATGTTAATGTGGTCCGCGTCTTATCGCTGATGGAGGCAGGGTGCCCGCGGAGATACCGATCCGCGTGCTCGTCGGACAGCGCCAGGTTCGCGGCGCCAAGCAGCGACGGCGTAGGTGGTGCAGGGGCGAGACCGCAAAGCTCTTCTACGATCCGCAAACGCGTCGATTGGGCCCTTTTTTTCGAGGGCACATTCTTGCCTTTGAGAGACGCAGTGCACCCGCGTACTCAGCCACAACGGGCTTTCGTCTCCTCGTCATCTTCCTGGTCCTCGAGTTCGTCGTGGGACCAAGAATCCCCGTTCTCACTTGGCTCGGGCTGGCGCCGCCCGTCTGGCTAAGGGTTCCTCTCCTCCTGGCAATCTCGGTTCTCGCCGTCAGGCTGTGGGCCAAAGTCAGCTTCAGCGATATCGGCTTCCTGTCGTGGCGAAAGTGGACCACGACCGAGAAGCTCTATTTCGCTCAGGTCGTGATAATTGCGAACGCGATCTTCATTGGTCTGTACTCCCACGACCTTGGTTTTCTGCTTGGACGCGTAGGCCTCTGGCCCGCTGTCGCGGCGATCGTCGTAGTAGAGTTTATCTGGGGTTTCTACCAGGAATTCAACTATCGGGCGATTCTTCAGACCGAGCTTACGAGGCGCTTCGGCGGTGTTTGGGGACCGCTGACGGCGAACATCGTTTTTACCCTCGGGCCACTGCATTTCTACCATCTCACCGCGACGACATCCTGGTCTTCGACGGCGATAATCCTCGCCGCAACCTTCGGTATCGGTCTGCTGTTTGCCTTTATCTTTCACCGAACGCGCAACATTTGGCTCGTTGGCGTCTTTCACGGGATTGGCAACGCGTATCAATGGCGCGGCAAAAATCGCTTTGTTGTCTCAATGAACGGAGGAGGAAGTCCTTCGAAGGCGTAAGTATGGCTGGGCTTCCATTCATCGACGAGACGAATCAGGGAGCGACCCGCGGACTTTCATTGTTCGCACGCAGCGTGCGTTGCGCGCCGACGAAGTGATTCGGTAATGGACCGTGCTGCTCGCTTATCAACCGGTCTGCTGGCGTTGGTCGGTCGTCAGCGGCAACGTAAAGGCGAACGTCGAGCCGGTTCCCACGTGACTCTTCACCCAGATCCTTCCGCCATGGAGCTCGATGAACTTGCGTGAGATCGCCAGGCCGAGCCCGGTGCCCTCTACTTTCCTTGACGCCGTTCCGACCTGCCGGAACTCCTCGAACACCGCCTCCTGATCTTCCGGTGCGATGCCGACTCCGGTGTCCGTCACCGAGATCTCCGTCACACCATCGTGCATTCCGGCGCGTACGTCGATCCTGCCGCCCTCGGGCGTGAACTTCAAGGCGTTCGACAGGAGGTTCAGGAGCACCTGCTTCAACTTCCGCTCGTCGGCGCGGATTACGCCCAAGCGCTCGTCGACCGTATGTCGGAGCGTGATCTCGCGCCGCTGCGCCCGCTCGCGCACCAGAATCAGCGTGTTCTCGATGGCACTCGGCAGATCGAATTCCGACGGCTCCAGCTCCATGCGCCCCGCCTCGATTTTGGACAGATCGAGGATGTCGTTGATGAGGGATAAGAGATGCCGTCCCGACTCCAGGATGTCACTCAGGTATTCCGCTTGTTTGTCATTGACCTCGCCGAACATCCGCTCGGACAATACCTCCGAGAAGCCGATGATCGCGTTGAGCGGCGTGCGCAGCTCGTGCGACATATTGGCCAGAAACTCGCTCTTGTGTTGGCTCGCAACCTCGAGTTGCCGGCTCTTGACCTCGATCTCCCGGAAGAGTCGCGCGTTCTGGATGGCCAGCGCCGATTGCGTCGCGAAAGTTTTCATAAGGTCAATCACCTCCGGCGCGAATTCGCCGGCATTTTTCCGGTTCACCGCCAGCCCGCCGAGAAGGCGATCCTCGCGCAGGAGCGGCACGGCAAGCAGCGAGCGATAACCCAATCGAATGAGGATCTCGCGCACCCGGCTCTGGTAGATGCCCTCGTCCACGATGTCGCGGATCTCTACCGGCTCGCCGGTCACCGCCAGCCGCCCGACCGCGCCCTCGCCCTTTTTGATCGGCGTCGCGCGGAGCGCCTCGACCAGCTCTTCGGGCAGTTTGTCCGTCGCGTGCAGGTGAAATTCCTCCCCGGCTTCGTCGTACTCCCAGATCGATCCGCCGTCCATGCCCGCAAGCTGAGTAGCCCGGGAGACGATCGTGTTCAGCACGGTCTCCAGGTCCAGCGTCGAGCTGACGGCGTGCCCGACTTCGCCCAGTGCCTTGAGCTCTCCCACAGAACGCGTCAACTGCTTGGTTCGCGCGTCGAGTTCCTTGAACAGCCGCACGTTCTCGATGGCGATAACCGCCTGATCGGCGAAGGTGTGGAGCAAGGCGATCTGCTTGTCGGAGAAAGGCCCGGGTTCGGGCCGGCCAACCGTGATCGTGCCGATCGGATTCCCCTCGCGTATGAGTGGCACGGCCACGACGCTTCGGAAGCCGGCCTTCGTTGCCAATGCCCCGACTATGTACTCAGGGTCTTGTAGTACGTCGGGAATCGCGACAACGCCGCGCGTCAGGATTGCCCGGGCCGAAGAATTCTCGCGGCTGGGCGGCCGCGGGAAAACCTCCCGCATGACGTCAGCCCCTTCCGGGTCCACGTTTGCCATTGCCGCGACGCGAATCAGCTCGCCGTCGAACGTCGTGACGAGCGAGGTGCTCGCCGCACACAACTTGAGCGCCGCCTTAGCGATCGTGTCGAACACCGGCTGCACATCCGTTGGCGACTGGCTGATCACGCGCAGGATTTCGCTCGTCGCGGTTTGTTGTTCCAGAGCCTCGGTAAGATCGCGGTTGCGTGCCTCCAGCTCCGTGAACAGCCGCACGTTCTCGATAGCGATGACTGCCTGATCGGCGAAAGTCTGGAGCAGGGCGATCTGCTTGTCGGGGTACGGCCCCGGTTCGGGCCGGCCGACGGTGATAGCTCCAATCGTCGCGCCCTCGCGTTTCAAGGGCATGGCCAGGACGCTGCGAAAGCCCGATGCGACGGCCGCATCCGTCGTCGCGAATTCTGGGTCCTCGAGAAGATCCGGAATCACGACGAGGTTTCCCGTCAGAATCGCCCGGGTGGTTCCGTTGTCGCGACTGGGCGGTCGCGGGAAGATGAGGCGAATGGCTTCGGCCGCCCCCGATTCGATGCTCGCCACGGCCCCAATCCGGATCAACTCGCCGTCAAACGTTACGACGGTCGCAGAGTTCGCGTCGCATAGCTTCAGCGCCGCCGCCGCAATCGTGTCGAACACCGGCTGCACATCCGTTGGCGACTGGCTGATCACGCGCAGGATGTCGCTTGTCGCTGTCTGTTGTTCCAAGGCCTCCGTGAGGTCGCGGTTGCGCGCCTCCAGCTCCGTGAACAGGCGAACGTTCTCGATGGCGATGACCGCCTGATCCGCAAAGATCT
>JALYSZ010000241.1 GCA_030854525.1 Chloroflexota bacterium
GAACTACACAGCCGGCCAAGGAGCCATAGAGACCGCCAACCAGCGGTTGCTGGCGCGGAACGACAGTACGTCGCCCGTCGTCCTGAGGGCCGTGCTGTTCAACATTCCGGTGGCGGGCTCGGCGCGCGTCGACGGGGCCGCGGCTAGTTGCGCCGTCGTGGCCGGCGCGGTCGCAGCTCCGCAGTCACTGCCGAACACCTCGGTCGCCCCTGGCGTATCTACAGGGCTTGACCCAGCGATCGTCGCGATCCTTGTCGCGCTGGCTTCGGTAGTCGGACTCGCGGTTCTCCAGCGCTCACGCACGAGGCGCCGGATCGCGTAGCACCCGCGCGAGAACACATGGGCTGAGGGCCCGCCTGCGGCGGGCCCTTGGTCCGGATCGCGCTCCGATATCGCGCTCAGCTGGTCGTCCAGCGCGAAGTAGGTGAGCTCTTCTATGGCCCGCTCGGCGCACGCGAAGGACGGAAAGCCTGCTCGCCGTCCTTCTTTGTTGAACCATTTGTCGTTGGTCATAACCATGTGTCGTCGTGCTTGCGTTCAGGCGCGAATTCGCACAGTGCCAGGAACATGACCTGAAGAACCATGTGTCGCCAGTTCGATTCTGGCCCTCGGCACAGAGCCATTTTGCTGGAGTTTTTCCAAAAACGGGCTCTCGCCAAGAATTCATCGACGCCCGATTTTTCCGACAGGCCGTGCAACGAACGTAGCGAACCATTTGCCTACTCGCGGTCGGCCCGAATGGTTCGGGTACGGCGGCTGACTCCCGATCAACCGCCCTTGCACGCACCCGTTTCATCCGGCCACTAACTGTTGGTTAGACGGGCGTGGCGAGCTTGGACCCTGGACGGAATCGCCGTCGAGGGCAAAGTGGTTGATCCCTTCACGCAGTCGGCACCTCAACCCTGATCTGATGGAGCCGTAGGCCGGCGGTGCGAACGACGATCCGTACGAGCGGCACGTTCTTATTCCGCTGCATCTTGGCCGCGAGCGTGCGGCACGGGCTCAAAAGCGTGTCCGGCGGACGTACAGGACGGTTTCGCGACCGCATAACTGGCGTTAACTGATACGTCCTTGGATCACCGAGACGGCGAGGCGCCTTCAGATTTTGGGCAAACGATTTTGCGCGAGGGGGCAATGAGCGCGGCCGAGGTGATCCCAGCTCAAGCGGCGTCAGCGCCAGCGGCCGACGGGGCCGCCGCGCTCCGGATCCCCGCGCGTCTCCTGGGCCGCGTGAGCTCCGCCGCCCTAGCGGTGTTCCTCCGGCCGTGGCTCGCCCTTGCTCTTGTGATCCTCGTCATCGCGCTGCCTTCGTATCTGATCACCGACATCGTGTTCAACGAAACCAATGCGCGCCTCGACGGCTCGCGGAGCGCGGAGCAGGCCCGAGCCGCCTCAACCGGAGCGAAGATCGTCGCCGATCGTGTTGGCGGCCTCCAGAACGACCTCGTCGCGGTCGCGAGCAGCCGCTTCACCAAAGATGCGATCGTGACCCGGAACGCCGCGACCCTCGGCATCCTGGTGACCGAGTTCCGGCCGGTCGTCGGGGTCGACCGCGATACCCTCACGGTTTTCATAGAGGACACGCGCGGCTCCCTGCTCGCGATCGACCCGCCTGATCAAACACTGATCGGACGTGACTTCTCGCAACGCGATTACTTCGTCGGCGTATCGCGAGAGTGGTCGCCCTTTGTATCCGAGGCATTCCAGAGCGCCCTTCGCGGCAATCCCTCGACCACGGTCGTCGCGGTCCCCATCTTCGGTCCTGACGGCAAGGCGGCGGGTGTTCTGGGCGCCGCCGTCGACCTGTCCCGCGCCGCCGAGTGGCTCACGCCGCTCTCGGCGTACCAGGACGTCTACCTGCTCGATCGAAAGGGACGGCTGATCACCCACGCGCGAGACCCTCTCGGTCAGTCGTTGAAGGATCTGAGCGCGGATCCGACCGTTGCCGCCGCCATCTCGGGTACTCGGGTCCTCGGCCGTGCCTCGGATCCGCTCGGCGGACCGCCGACGTTCGTCGCGAGCGCGCCAGTACCCGGCGTGGCCTGGCAAGTCATAGTCGTGGACGCGCCCGACCAGTTAGCGCCGCGCTCAGTCCGCTGCTGCAAACGATCCTCGCGATCCGCGTCGCGATTATCCTTATCGTTCTCGCGCTCACGCTGGTCCTCTCACGCGCCGTCCGCGGGCTCGTCGCTCAGCGTGTTCAGCTGAGGACGTCGGAGCAGGCCGCGCGCGCGGCCCAGGAGCTGGCCGACGGTGCGAATCGGCACAAGTCCGAGTTCCTCGCGAACATGAGTCACGAGCTCCGGACGCCGCTCAACGCGATCATCGGATTCTCGGAGCTCTTGCAGGAACAGCTCGCGTCCTCGCTCAACGACCGCCAAAAGCGTTACCTCGGGAACATTCGAGACGCCGGAGGCCACCTCCTCGCGCTCATCAACGACGTGCTTGACCTTTCGAAGGTCGAGGCAGGCCGCATCGAGCTGCGGCCGGAGACGATCCTGGTCCAGGCGCTCCTCGCGCCGGTCCTCGCCGCCACGCGGGAGGCTGCACGCCGCCAGAACGTGGAGTTCGGGACCGCAAACAATGACGATCGCACCGTGCACGTCGATGCCGGTCGGGTCCGGCAGATCCTCTTCAACCTGCTGTCCAATGCGGTGAAGTTCACGCCGGCGGGCGGCCGCGTCACGCTCGCGGTGACGGCGGAAGGTGGCGCGTTGGACATCGTGGTTGCGGACACCGGGCTCGGCATCCCGCTCGAAAAGCAGGACCGGGTCTTCGGTACCTTCGAGCGGTTCCACGAGGGAAGCCTCGCGGCACAGGGGACGGGGCTCGGGCTCGCCCTCACGAAGCGTCTTGTCGAGATCCACCATGGAACGGTCGACTTCACAAGTCGCGAAGGCGCCGGCACGACCTTCCATGTCCACTTCCCAGATGTCGTCGTCGATGTGCAGACGACACGGCGGCTGCTTGTGGTCGAAGACGAGAGGGGAGACGCGGACCTGGTCATCGCCCTGGCCCTCACGCACGGGTTGAGCGCGGAGGTGGCCGCCTCAGTTGAGGAAGCGACTGCCGCGATCGTCCGATCGCGTCCTTCGGGCATCGTGCTGGACCTCCGGCTGCCTGACGGTCGTGGTGAAACCATCCTCCGCCTTCTGAAGGCCGACCCGATCACGGCGCCGATTCCCGTCGTGATCGTGACGGTCGAAGACGACGAAGGTCGCTCCCTGAGCCTCGGCGCTGACGACTACCTCACTAAGCCGATCGACCGTCCCCGTCTCGAACGGTGGCTCGCGCGGGTCGCAGCGCGGCAGGAACCGACGGAGGTCGCCCGTGCGCCTGCTCTTCGTTGACGACAACGCTGTGAACCTGGAGCTGTTCAAAGACGCTCTCGAGACCGCCGGTCACGACGTTGCGACGGAGAGCGACTCGGTCCTCGGGCAAGCGCGCGCCCTCGCCGAGCGATTCGACCTCATCGTCCTCGATATCCAGATGCCGCGGATCGACGGATACGCGGTCTGTCGCGCGCTCCGTGCGGCGGGACTCCGCGGACCGATCCTCGCGCTTAGCTCGAACGCCCTACCCGAACAGATCTCCGCCGGTACCGCCGCCGGGTTCGACGCGTACCTCACCAAGCCGATCACCCCCTTGGCGCTTCGCGAGGCCGTCGCGCGCTTTGGGTCGGCGGCATGACCGAGAAGCTCGTTCCTGCCCGCCGCCCGAGCGTCTTAGTCGTCGACGACAAGGCGTCGAATCGCGAGCTCCTCGAGGCTCATCTCGACAAGCTCGGCTACGAAGTGCGCCAGGCAGCAGACGGCATCGAAGCACTAGACGCCGTCGCCGAGAGGGAGCCGGATCTCATCCTCCTCGACATCGACATGCCGCGGCTCGACGGCATCGCCGTCTGCCACAAGCTCAAGGCGCACCCTGTTCGGCGGCTGATCCCGATCGTGCTGCTCACGGCGTCGGGCGATCACGACGTGCGGCTCCGTGGGCTCGCGGCAGGAGCAGACGATTTCTTGAACAAGCCGTTCGACGCGCGAGAGCTCCTCGTCCGTACGAAGGTCCTGCTGCGCGACCGCGCGCTCAACGCACGCCTCGACGCCACCGAGGGCGTCCTGTTCGCGCTCGCGCGCGCGGTCGAAGCGCGCGACCGCTACACGATCTATCACGCGGAGCGCGTGGGGAGGTATTCCGAGGCGATCGGGGTGGCCTACGGACTCGACGGCGAGGACGCGACACTCCTGTACGAGGGTGGGGTGCTGCACGATCTCGGCAAGATCGCGATCCCCGATGCCATTCTTCTCAAGCCCGGGCCGCTCACCGACGACGAATTCGCGGTGATGAGATCGCACTCCGTCGAGGGCGAGCGGATCTGTCTCTCGCTGCGCAGCGTGGCGTTTTACCTGCCGATCATCCGGCACCATCACGAGCGCGTCGACGGCGCGGGGTACCCCGATCACCTCGTGGGCAAGGACATCCCGCTCGGGGCGCGGATCGCGGCGATCTCCGACGCGTGGGATGCGATGGTCAGCGACCGGCCGTATCGCCGCGGCCTGGATGAGGAAGAGGCGGTCCGGCGGCTGCGGCAAGGCGCGGGCACCCAGTGGGACGCCGGGTTCGTGCGCCTGTTCCTCGATCTGCTCGAGGGCGGGCTCACCAAGCGCGTCACCCAAACACAGCTCGCAGCGATCGCATGAAGCGCGCAGCCTCGCGCGCGGTCGTCGCGCAGCTGGCTCGCACGGACGTTCGGGGCGGGCGAGGCTCGCGCAGGGCCGCCGAACGCGCGATCCGCGGAGACGAACTAGCCGCGGCGCTCGCGCGGAACGAGCTCGTGCTCCACTACCAACCGATCGTCGACCTGCGGAGCGGCGAGTGTCGGCGCGTGGAGGCGCTGCTTCGGTGGCGCCACCCGCGACTGGGGCTTCTGGAGCCCGGGGACTTCCTGCCGCTCGCGTCGGGTCTTCTCGACGAGATCGGCGTCTGGGTCGTGCGGGCGGTCGCGACCCAGTGGACGGACTGGCGGGTGCGAGGCCAGGCGCTCGGCGTCGGGATCAACCTAGCGGGACCGGAGCTCGCGAAGATCGATGCTTTCCTGGAAGCCATCGCGCCGCTTGGATCGGGAACGATCACCTTCGAAATGAAGCCCAATACGTTCGCCAGCGCCGCGGCGCGGCCCGCGCTCACGCGTCTGAGTGCCGCCGGCGCGCGCATCGCGCTTGACGGCGTCGGGGCGCAGGACGCGCCCGGCCGGACGCTCGCGGCGCAGCTCGACGAGATCAAGATCTCGCGCGCCCTCGTGCGACGCGCCGCGGAGGAGCCGCGGGCGCTTGCGGACATG
>JALYSZ010000244.1 GCA_030854525.1 Chloroflexota bacterium
CCGCGGCGACACCCGGGCCGCGATCACGCACCGAGATCTCGCCATTCGCGACGGCGACGTCGACCGTCGCGCCCGGCGGGCTGTACTTCGCGGCATTGTCCAGAAGATTGGTGATCGCGCGGGCAACCCGGACTTTCACGCCATTTATCGACGACGGGGCCGACGTCACGTTGAAGCGCACCTTGGGATAGCGGAAGGACACGTCGTCCACGACCTCGCGCACGACCTCGTCGAGCTGCAGCTGCTCGAATGGCATCGGCGTCTCCTCCTCGCGCGCGACCTCGATGAGATCGCCGACGAGCGTCGTGAGGCGCTCCATCTGCGCGACGAGATCGGTGAGCAGCTGCTGTCGCTCCACCGGATCGGTGGGCTGACCCCGTTCGAGGAGCTCGAGGTTGGTCCGGAGACTCGTGAGCGGGGTCCGCAGCTCGTGCGAGGCGTCGGCGACGAGCTGGCGCTGCGAGCGCAGCGAAGTCTCGAGCTGCCCGAGCATGGCATCGAAGCTCGTGCCGAGCCGGCTGAGCTCGTCCCGGCCCTGCTCGGCAACGCGGCGTGAGAGATCGCGCGTCTTCGTAACCTCTTCGACGGTCGCGGTGAGCCGCTTCACCGGTGCGATCACGGCGCGCCCGACGAGCGCGCCGAGAGCCGTCCCAAGCAAAATCGCGGCGGCCGCGAAGGCGATGAGGATGAGTCTGGTCTGAGCGAGCGCCGGATCGATCCCAGATCCGGCTGGGCCGAGGTCCTGGACCACCTCGATCGCGCCACCGCCTTGGATCGGGACGACGTAGACGGCGAGTCGGGTGTCTTGTGCATCAGCCGTCGCGAAGAACGCTCCGCGCTTCCCGCTGGCGACGTCCTTGACCTCCTGCACCACGAGTGCCGTGTTTGGCTGATCGAAGTCCGTTTTGAAGACGGTGCCGCCCGGCGTGATGATCTGCGCGTACATGTCTGGTCTTCCGGTCATGAACAGCGACTGGGGACCGAAACCCCGGCGACCGTCGCCCGGCCCTGGGCCGCCCCGCGCCGCGTTCTGCGCCGCGACCTGCAGATTGGCTTCGACCTGATGCATCAGCTGGTCCTGCACCACGAGGTACATCGCAACGGAGGCGCCGATCGCGGCGATCGCCACAGCTGCTGCCGTGAAGAGGGTGACGCGTAGACGGAAGCTCACGGTTCCTTCATGACGTAGCCGACGCCGCGGACCGTTTGGATCACGCGCGGTTCGCCGGCCATCTCGAGCTTGCGGCGCAGGTAGCCCACGTACACATCGAGCGAGTTGGAGTCGGGACCGAAGTCGTACCCCCACACCCGGTCGAAGATCACGTCGCGCGGAAGGACCTTGCGCGGGTTTGCCATGAATAGCTCGAGGAGCGAGTACTCGGTCCGGGTCAGCGGGATCATCCGATCGCCGCGGTGGCACTCCATGGCGTCGCGATCTAGCGCGATGTCCATGAACTTGAGAACGCCGCGCGCTTTCGCTCCATCGTCCCCGCGACGCCCGAGCGCTCGGATCCGTGCGAGCAGCTCGTCGAGAGCGAACGGCTTGACAAGGTAGTCGTCGGCGCCCGCGTCGAGCCCTTCGACCCGATCGCGGACCGCAGCCCGCGCGGTAAGCATGAGGACCGGCACTTGATTGCCCGACGCCCGCAAACGGCGGCAGACCTCGACGCCGTCGAGACCGGGCAGGCCAAGGTCGAGGACAACGGCGTCGTACGGGTTGGTCATGGCGAGCTCCAAGCCGCCGGGACCCTCGCGGGCCAGATCGGCTTTGTGGCCGGCGCCGCGGAGGGCGCGCTCGACAGCATCCCTGACAGCGGGCTCGTCTTCGACCAAAAGGACACGCATTTGTAGCGAGTTTAGGAGCGCCCGCGATAAGAGCGGCCTAAGGAACATCCTCCTTAGGGAACTCTTTGATTTCTCTCATGCAACGGACGACCGCCGACCGTTTGCTAGTCATGTGCACAACCTCAGAAAGGGGATCGCGTGAACGCAATTCAACCAGCGAAGGCACTCCTCATCGCGGCGGTCATCGGGCTCGGCCTCTCGGGCGGGTTCGCGGCAGCCGCCTTCGTTCCCGGCGGTAGCGCTCCCGCAGCGATCTCGCAGATCTGGGACCAGACGGGTGGCCAGTTCTTCGCGAACGGGCCAGGCGCAAAGGGCTCGTACTTCACGGCGGCGGCGACGTTCCTCGGGATCACCGAGGCGCAGCTCCGGACCGAGCTTGGCACCGACAAGAGCCTCGCCGACGTGGCGATCGCGCACGGGAAGACCCGCGCCGATCTCATCGCCGCGCTGACGGCGGCGCAACAGCAGGACATCGCGACGCTCGTCGACCAAAAGGGCATCGGCGCGCTGAAGCCCGCAAAGGGTTACGGCCCTGGCGTCGGTCGCGCACCCGGCGGTAAGAACGTGACCGGCGATTCAGAGGCCGCGGCGGCGGCGTACCTCGGTACAACCGAAGCCGACATGGAGACGAAGATCCGCGCCGGGCAGACGCTGGCCCGGATCGCGAACGCGACCGCGGGAAAGAGCCGTGATGGTCTCGTCAGCGCGCTCGTCGCCGACGCGACCGCGAAGATCGACGCCGCGCAGACTGCCGGCACGATCACCGCGGACCAGGCGACGCAGCTCAAGGCGAACCTTGCGACCCGGATCGCGCAAATGGTCGACACGACTCGTCCCGAACCGGGACGGCGTGGCCGATAACAACCGCCTAGCTCCCCCCGCAG
>JALYSZ010000102.1 GCA_030854525.1 Chloroflexota bacterium
ATCAGCGCACGCTTTCGCGCCATATGTTCGCGGTTCCACGATCGGCGTTGGACGCTGTCGGAACCACGGTCAAAGGAACCGATCGCGCAGAAACCTGTGACGATCGTGCCGAGCGCGATCCCTGCGATGAACCAGATGTCTAGCACGCGTCGACGGTAGCCTCGCAAGCGCCCGGTTACATGACGCTTCCGTCATAGCTCGCGGGCCCAAGACAACGACACTCTTGCGCATGGAACCAATCACGTGGCTCGTCATCGGTCTCATCGCGGGATGGCTGGCGGGGCTCGTGATGAAGGGGGGCGGCTACGGCCTCGTCGGTGACATCTTGATCGGGCTCCTCGGCGGGGTCGTCGGCGCGTGGCTCTTTGTCTTCATCGTGCCGAGCGAGGCGCGCAGCGGAGTTGTTGGCGTCACCGTCGCCGCCTTAGTCAGCGCCGCAGTCTTCGTCGGACTGGCCCGCCTGCTCACGCGGCGAACGGTGCGGGCGTAGCGCCGCCGAGCTCCTCGCTTGGATTTCACTTTGATCGTGGCCGCGCAAGGAGAACTACCGCAGCCCGTCTGACGATCCCTTCGTCGCCGCGCAGGAAGAGCGGAGCGATCCGCTTCTCCATCCCGCGGAGAGATCGCGACTTCTAGACCGAGGGCGCTCGTTCCTCGGAGATCTGCGCCTGGATCCGTTCGCGATTAGCGCCGCCGTGGTTCTTGGAGATCTTTTCCTTGAGCCGCGCGACCGTCTCCTCAGGCGTCCTGGTCGCGGGCTCCCCGAGCTGGTTGCGCGGTCCCGATGTCCTGAGGTCGCTCACTACGCGTTCGCTTCGCCGCGCCGGCCGGTGTAGGCGCGGACCAGCGCGACGATCAGCGCGGCAACGAGTACGAAGAAGACGATCGAGAGAAGAGTGGCAATCTCAACGACCGGCGTACCGGCGGGCTGAGCGAAGATGCCGCGGAACGGACCGACGAGCGGCTCCGTGATTCCATAGATCGCCGACACAAAGGGCTGATCCGCGTTCGCTCCGAGAAGCTTGAACGTGAATCGAACGAGCAACAGAACCTCGACTACGGTGAACACGAGGGCGATAACGCGGCTCGCTGTCCACATGGACGAGCCTCTCGCGGGCGCGGGCGGCACGTTGACGTTCGTTGGGCCGTGACTGGGTGCCGGGGCGGGAGTGTTTGTTGGTTGGGTGGTTGTCATATCCGAATCCTCAGCCACGAACCCCGCGCAGTCATGACCGGATGGTCATGCAAGACCGCCAGCCTAGTCCGGGATCCGGACTTGGCCTGGCGGTCTATGGCTTCGTTCGCTACGGGTGCCGAACTGGTCGACCGCGCAGCAGGAGGATCCCGATGCCGGCCATCGCGATGCCGAGCATCGTGAGCGGACCAAACGGATCGCCTGTGCTCGTGAATGGCAGTGTTTTCGTCCCGGCGACCGGGCGGGCGGCTGTGGGCGCGGCTGCGGCGACCGGGGCCGCCGTGGGAGCCACTACTGGGGTGGCCGCGGCAATCGGGGTCGCTGTTGGAGCGACTGCGGGAGTGGCCGAAGGTGCAACCGTGAACGGTGGCCGCGTCCCCGGCGGGGTGACCACCGGCGGGGCGGCGTTGCAGGTCGATGTGATGAAGCGGTCGTTGATCAACGTGACGTCGCCATTTCGTGCCAGGGCTCGGCCCTGGACGGTGACACCATTCGCGAGCGTGATGGACGTAAGAGCCAGGATCGTTCCAACGAACGAGGAGCCCGACCCGAGACTCGCTGAGCTCGTGACCTGCCAGAAGACGTTGCACGGGCTCCCGCCATTGATGAAGACCACGGAACTCGTCGATGCCGTGACGAGAGACGATTGCGCCTGGAAGACCCAGACCGAGTTCGGGTCGTTCTGGCCGTTCAGCGTCAAAGTCCCGGTCAAATCAAGAACGGCGCTCCCTGAGTTGTACACGCCGCCGACGAGGGTGAGCCCGCCAAGCGCTGCGTAATTCGCAGTCACCGGTCTGCTCGCCGCATCCAGATACGCAACGGTAAGGTCGGATTTGGCCTGGAGCGCGGCGGCGTCGCCCGCGTGAACTGTCCCGCCGATTATTCCGGGCGGGAAACCGATGATCGAGCTAGCTGGGTGTATGCCTACGTCTCGGTCGATGGTGGTCGCGCCGGTGTTCGTGATCGATGGCGTACCGGCGAGGACCGAGTAGGTCGCGGCCGTCCCAAGGCCAACGGTGGGGGTTGCCGCGTTTGCGGTGCGCCCTGCCATGGCGCCGATCGCGATGACGAACGCGATGCCGACCATCGCGATGACTGCTCTCGAGTTCTTCATTGCTGGTTGCTCCCTGCACGCGCATCCGCGCGGCGTGTCTGTCTGCGCTGGATGGTCGATCGTGTGGTCGTCCGTGTCATGACCGTTCGGTCACCCAAACAAGCCACAAGCGCGTCCGAAGCGGCTAATGCGGACCCGATTGCTCCAGTCATGACGAATCCGTCATCCGCGTGACGGCAAAGTCATGACAAGGACACCGCCGAGGGTCAAGGTTCGAGACATGGATACCGAAAAACCAATCCGCCTCCTTGTGCTCGAAGAGTTCCGGCTGCGCGCCGCAGACATGGACGGAGCCGCCGCTCGGATCGTCGCGGAGTCGCCGCATGGGGCCGAACCCCCCATACCGTTGCTGACCAGCGTCGACGACCGACGCGACGTCGCGATGCTCAGGGCGGTGCACGCCGGGGAGTCCACCGAGGCCGATGCGGCACAACGCGCCGCTCTTGATCCTCTGGTCTCGAGCTGGGCGGCGCCGAAGCACTACGGGCCGAGGATCACCGAGCGCTCGCAGAGCCCGCCGTCGTCCTTCCGCCTCGC
>JALYSZ010000103.1 GCA_030854525.1 Chloroflexota bacterium
AGGTCCTCTACGCGCATCCGGCGGTGCTCGAGGCCGCGGCCGTTGGTGTGCCGCATCCCTCGAAAGGCGAGGTGGTGAAGGCGTTCGTCGTGCTACGGCCGGGCGCGAAGGCGACCGCGCAGGAGCTTATGGATCACTGCCGCGCGAACCTCGCGCCGTACAAAGTGCCGGTCGACATCGTGTTCCGCGCCGAGCTCCCGAAGACGCTCATCGGAAAAGTCCTGCGACGCCAGCTCGCCGCCGAAGAGCCCGGCGTTCCCAATCTGCCCCTGCCGCGCGCCGGCTGACGACCGCGCAGAAGTTCGCCGGCTAGCGCTCTCGCGCTCAGAATGGCGAGCCCATGCCGAATCGAGACGCGATCACGGCCTCCGACCATCTGAAGCGAATCCCGCCCGCAGTGCGCCCGATCGTCCAGGCGGCGCGGCGAACCGTGAAATCCATAGCGCCTCACGCGAAGGAGGTCGCCTACCAGAGTCATTCACCGCGCTCGAGCGGATCGATGTGGAAGCTCGTCCGCTACGCGGTCGGGGACGAGTATGTCGTCGGGATCGGCACGTTCCGGACCTACGCGACGCTCTTCTTCTCGCGCGGCCGCGACCTCGACGATGGGAGCGGACTCCTCCAGGGTTCCGGCAAGGACGCGCGATTCGTCCGGCTCCGTGAGGCGAAGGACGCGAGTCAGCCCGCCCTGAGGCGCGTTCTCCGCAAGGCTCTCGCGGGCGGCGCGAAGTCGCATGCGCAGGCCACGCGCTCCTCGAGCAGAGGGCGATCCCAGCGACCGAGGTCCGCGGCCGCCCGATAGGTGCTTTCCAGAAATGCCATGAGCGCCGCTTCAGGGTCCGCGGAGGTCCGGACGGCTTCATGGGGCAAGAGGAACTCGCCGCGCGCGGCACTCCACCCCGCCGTGTCGGGCTGGATCGCGGCGTCGGCCAGCCCATCGGGTCGCGGCATGGCGTACGCGTAGTACTCCGCCGTCGGCAGATCGGCGCTGCCCGGCCAAAAGCCGGCCGCGATCAGCTCGTGCGAATACGCCTCGTGCATGACGTGAACGTGCACGTTGGGTGGCTTCCCGCCGGCATAGGCGGGCGCGCGCCTGCCGCTGAAACGCGCGGAGGCGAGATCGAATGAGCCCCAGAAGAACTGGACCGGGCTCGCCTTTCCGAGGAACTGCGCGCGGAAACGCTCGAAGACCAGGTCGGTCTTGAGGAGGGTCATCGCGAAGGCTCGGGCCGGACGGCGATCGTACGGCCGAACCGCGACGTCATCGGGAAACGGCACCGCGTCCGCGACTTCGGCGGGCACGGGGTTGATCTCCGGATCCGCAAGTCCGAGTCCGCGGAGCGCGTCGAGCACGTCGCGATAGAAGTGCGCGATCGACATGGAACGGAGCGGGAGACCACCGCGTCCGCCTCGGCTCGTCACGATCGTGAGCTCGTGCCCGACGAAGTCCAGATCGATCTGGAATGCCTCGGCGCCGCTCGGCATCGTCCCCGTGGTCAGACCTCGAGGGGTCACCGCGAGACTGGAATTCCACCAGTGGTTCACGAGCGGCGTCGCGGCGAGGCGGATCTTCCCGACGATCTGGGTCCACATGTGGATCGCGTGGATGGTCTCTGCCGATTCCTCGTAGCTCAGGGGTGGCCATGGCTCCGGCTCGTTCAAGGACACAGGGATCGAGCGTAGTCCAGTGGCTAGGTTCGCAGCCCGAGCCGGATAACCCGGACGATGTCGGCTACGCGCTTCGTGCGGGTCTCAGCTCTCTTCGCGCTCACGAGGTTCCGCAGGTGCTCCTTCCTGCGCCCCGGCGTCAGCGCCTGGAACTTCCGCATGCCCACCGGACCGAGCGCCTTTCGCAGATCGTCCGGGACCTCCAACGCCTCGACGCTGTCGAGGAGTGTCCACGACCCATCGCGCTTCGCGGCCGCGATCTTCGCGAGCCCAGCCGCCTCCAGGCGTCCCTCCTTGAGCAGGCGCGAGATCCGGACCTTGTTTGTGCGCGACCATCCGCTGCCCGCCTTCCGCGGCGTGAAGAGAAGGCCGGTGCGCTCGTCGTCCAGCGGTTTATTCACGCTGTCGATCCATCCGTAGCTGAGCGCATCCGGTATGGACTCCTCGTAACCGAGCCGGGCCTTACGCGTCGCGGCCTTGTACGCGACGAGCCAGACGCCGGACGCTTTGTCGTGGTTGTCGTGCAGCCAGCGGCGCCATTCGGCCGCCGTCTTCGGGTGGATCCGCGGGTAGTCGGCTGCGCTCAGTGAGAATTACCAGACATGACCACGCAGAATATCGAGTACTCCGCGGCCCGCGACAGGACGCCGCGGGAGCGCGCGGCGCCCTGCGTGTTCTGCCGGCGCGGCGACCGGCCAATGACACGCGAGCACGTCTTTGCGCATTGGCTCGTGCGCCAGGTTCACGGCGCGCGACTGGTCGCCTCAAATGCAACCCCAGCCGAGACGCCGTCAGGGGTTGCTCCCACGCGGATCGCGCGCGTGGTCGCCGTCGTGTGCGCCGAATGCAACGCGGGTTGGATGAGCGGTCTCGAGGTGAGCTTCCGGCAGGCGCTCTTCGCTCGCTCGCGTGTCGGCGTGCTGCAAGCGCCGGACCGCGTGACGCTCAGTCGCTGGTTCACGAAGACCGCGGTCCTGCTCGCCGAGGCGCACGGCGGCGCGCTCGTTGGTTCGACACACCGCACGCAGCTCGTCACCGGTATGCCCGACGACCTCGAGGTGTTCCTCGCGCGCCAGCGCCGACCACGACAGCACCTGGACTTCGCTCTCGACGTGAAGACCGATCGCGACGCAAGTGCGCAGCGGGTGCGGTCCGTCGCGATTCTGGTCGATGACCTCGTCGGCCACGTCGCGGCGCGTGGCATCCTGACGAGCCGTCACGGCACGAGGTTGTGGCCCCTGCGCACGCACACGCTCCGGTGGGAAACGCTTCCGGTGATCACATCGTTGCAGCGCTAGGTGGACCTGCATCGCGCGGACGCCCCGATCTCGCCGGGTGCACCCGTGGGTCGAATTCTTCGAACGGGCTGGGGAGGGTGGATTCGAACCACCGATTACCTGATCCAGAGTCAGGAGCCTTACCGCTTGGCCACTCCCCAAAGTCGGAGCGACCAATTATCCCATCCGCACACTTCCGCGTGTGACCGCGATCTAGGCGATGAGTGCCTGAGGCCGGCGGTCGTCCTCGGGACGCCATACGCGAGAGCGCTTGTCCTTCGAGGCGACACGGCCACCAGCCATGAGCTCGACCTTGCAC
>JALYSZ010000289.1 GCA_030854525.1 Chloroflexota bacterium
GCGCCGACGTGCGCGAGATGCGCTGGGCGGGGGCCGCCGAGTACGCGAAGGCCGCCAGCGCGATCCTGGGCGTCGAAGCGCGCGCGTACCACGAGGGTGCGTTTCCGGGGCGGGCATCGGAGTACGGCCCGCTCGTCCGGGCGCGTCTTGCGTCGCAGGGCGACGTCGACGGGGACACGTACGCGCGAGCGATGCGCGTGCTGCGCCATGCGCGCGCCGGCGCGGCCGACCGCGACCTGGATGGCGTCGATGTCCTCGCGATGCCGACCGTGCCGACACGCGCCTGGACGATCGAGCAGGCGAAAGAGGTCGGACGCCCGAGCGAATGGACCCGGATCACGCGCATCTTCGATCTCACCGGCCAGCCGGCGATCTCAGTACCGTGCGGCCTGGACCCCGATGGTCTTCCGATCGGCCTGCAGTTCGCCGGACGGATGTGGGAGGAGGCGACGGTCCTACGTGCGGCGCGCGAGTATGAGCTCGTTCGTGGACCGTTCCCCCTGCCACCGCTGGATGGCTAGCCCGGCATAGAGCGCGGCCACGAGCGCCACGGCCGTGTCGATCGGCTCCCCTGCGTCGAAGGAACCGCGCACGAAGATGACGAGGAGCGCGACGATACCCGCGATGAGCACGAGGCAGCCGCAGCCAGTCACCGACCGACGGTAACGCGTTCGCTAGGATCGCGCGGGGAGGTGCGTGAGTGACGCGAGATGAGGCCTGGGATCTTTTGTGCGAGCACACGAAGTCGGAGAGCCTTCGCAAGCACGGCCTGGCGGTCGAGGCCGCTATGCGTCGCTTCGCACGCCGGAACGGTGAGAACGAGGAGACCTGGGCGATCACCGGACTGCTCCACGACTTCGACTACGAGCGCGACCCCGAGGGACATCCTCAGAACGGGAAGCCGATCCTCGAGGAGGCCGGCGTCCCCGGCCCCATCGTCCATGCGATCCAGAGCCACGGCGATCACACCGCCATCCCGCGCGTGACCGCGATGGAGAAGACGCTCTACGCGGTCGACGAGCTCTGTGGGTTCGTGACCGCCGTCGCGCTTGTGAAGCCCTCGAAGGCGGTACGCGACGTCGAGGCGTCGTCGGTGCGGAAGAAGATGAGGGACAAGGCTTTCGCGCGCGCCGTGAGCCGAGACATGATGCTGAAGGGCGCCGATGACATGGGCATGCCGTTCGACGATCTCGTCGTTGAGGTCGTCCGCGCGATGGAGGACGCCGCTCCGCGTCTCGGCCTCGAGGGCACCACCACGACGTGACCCGTCACGCGCGCGGCTGCGGCCGCGCGCGTCGGCACGCCGAGGATCGCGCGCGCTCGACGGATATGGGTGTTCACGCTGGCCTCGCTGATCCCCATGACCTCGGCGATCTCTTTCGTGGAGAGCCCGCCAGCTACCGCGCGTAATACCTCGCGCTGCCGCTCGGTCAGAGCGGTGACCGAGCGGGCACCACGCTCGAGGACGCGCTGCGAGATCAGGAACCCGGCGAGAAGACCGAGACACACCGAAACGGCGCGCTGCACTGAGAAGGTGAGCGGCCGGGACTTGCGGCTAGATCAGCTCGCCCGCTTCAGCGTGCGACGTTCATTCGTGCGGATCACCTCGTGCTCGAAGCGCTCGAGGAATAGCTGGCCGCCGCAACGCGGGCAGAGCGGCTGGTCCCCGTCATTCCAGACGGGCGCCTCCCGGCCGCCGACGTTGTCGTAGGCGGTGCGAAGTTGCTCGACGGTCGGCCGGCGTGCGCTCGTGGGTACGAGGACCTCGCCCAGGCCGTGGCCGCAGAAATAGCAGTAGAGCTCAGCTCGAAGGGTCATTTGACGCGGAACCTCCAGTGACAAAAACGGCGAAGACCGATCCTTTGTTCCAAATGTCGTCGATCGGCCAACCCGGTTTACGTATCCCTAGATACGCACCAGAGGGCGGAAGGGTTTTAGTTTCGCGAGGTTTCTTAGAGGGTCTTTAGCTGGCTTCGACCTGGAGCGAGACGAGCGGGCTCGAGGTCTCGCGTAGGTAGGTCAGTTGGCGGATGACGCCGCGAGGAATGATGTGGAAGTCGTTGTGGCGGTAGTCGCGCCCCTCGTTAGTGATGTCGTAGTCGCCGACGACAACGACGTAGTCGGGGGTGTCCTTCCACAGAAGACCGCAGGTGAGCTTGCGCAGACGGTACGGTTCGAAATCGTCGGGGAGCGCGGTCCGCGAGTAGGCAGTGATGTCCTCCCACTCGACGGCCACGAGCGGCGCCGCGACCTGATCCACTGCCCTTCCCTCTACGACCTTTCGGGTCGTTCGCTTCTCGGTACAAAGAGGGTCCTGAACGGGCCCTCCGCGTACAGCCCGAAACGATATGGAGCGCCCCATTCGTGTCAATGGGAAACGCGGGTGGATCGCGATCGGAATCGGATCATGCGCGCCCAAAGTAGGCCGCACCTCGGTTCCTTGCTCGCTCACCGTGCCGTCGACAAAGGTTGTTATGTCGCCTGCCTGCCTCTTGCGATGAGCTCGGCGACTTTCTGTCCGCCCTTCTTTCCGATCTCCTCGAAGTGCTCGTGTCCGTACTTCTCAGAAACCGCGTCGCCGCCGATCTTTCCGATGCGGCCGTAGAAGCGGGGACCGTAAAGCTCCTTGACCTTCTGACCGCCCTGCTTTCCGATCTGCTCGTAGAAGTCGGATCCGTGTCGCTGTGCGGTCGTCTTGCCGCCCTTCTTGCCTATCTGCTCGTAGAACTCCGGGCCATGTCGCTGAGCCGTCGTCGCGCCACCGCGGCGACCAGCCTCGGCTACCGTCATCGCTCCCTTGTTCCTTGTCATCACAACCCTTTCTCGCCCATCGAAGTTGGCCGTGTGCTGCCCGGGCTAGGTGGCAAGAGGCGGCTGCAAGTCGTATGCCAGCGCTCGCCAGCCCGGTGAGTGTCCGGGCGGTCAGGCGGACGGTCGGGGGACACTCACGGCCCGATCCGCATCGAAAGCGTGCAGAGGTCGGGACAGGCCATGGCGAGGCGCGTCGCATTGGAGAGATCGAGCGTGCGTCCGGCGATGTAGGGCCCGCGGTCGATCACCGGCACGGTCATGGTGCGACCGCGGTACTCGAGGACGAGAAGAGTCCCGCAACGTAGGGTGCGGTGCGCGACCCCGATGATCTCCGGCGTGTAGATCTGACCGCAGGCCGTGCGGTTGCCGTAGAAGCCGGGCCCATACCACGAGGCAATGACGATCCCCGCAGTGGTCGGATCGGGCAGCGGGGGAAGCGTGGCGACCGCGGGGGCTGGGGTCGGCACGGGCGTGGGTTCCGGGGTGGACTCGGTCGTCGCTGCCGGCTGTTCGACCGTCGGAACGGGTGTCGTCTCCACCCCGAGCACCACCTCGGCGCGCGCGACATCGCGAACGCGCTCAGGCGCTTGACTCGCCGGGTCGCCAGCCGCGCGCGCTGAGACCTCTGCAACCGATATTGAGCGCACCTCAATAGGAAGCGTGGGCCCGAGGATCGGCACCAGACAGGCGAACAGGAACGCGAATACGCCCGCCCGCGCCACCGCCCCCCGAAACATGGGTGCGACGCTTTGCAGGACCGATTCCACAATGTGTCGATTTCGTGAACACGCCGTAGACCAACAAACACTGCGTGCGGGACGTTGGTCGCTCGGTCGCTCCAGCTTTCTCGCGATACGAGATCGTTACGCCGAGGAAGCGAGCGCTATGCGGGCGCTGCGATCACGACGAACCGCGGATCGGTGGGGTTCGGACCTGTCGAGGTTTGAAGGGTGAGTCGCTCATCGCCCGCAGGCTGGAGCCAGCTGGTATCCGCGGGCGGCACCCGGGGGTGGACCTCGGTGACGACAAATTTGAGTGCAGCCCCGGCGGGTGTCGTGATCGTGACTTGATCGCCGACGCGCGCGTTCCAAAGCGCGAGGAACATGCCCCGGCGCGCGTGTGCGTAGAGGTAGCTGTTCCCGACGACGCCGGGGATGGCAGTGCCTGGGAAATGGAATGCGAAGTTCTCGGGCGTCTGCTGCTCCACGGTGTCTCGATAGAGGTCGCCTTCGGCGATCGGCAGGTCGATCCCCAGACGGGGCATCTGGATGCGATATCCATCGGGGATGGGGCCGATCGTCGGCGCGGGCGATGGCGAGGCCGTCGCCGATGTCGGCGAGCCGCTCGAGATTGGCGCGACGGTGGCGCTCGCGGAAGCGCTGGGACGGGCTAGCGGCGCAACGGACCCGGCGCGGGGAAGGGCGCTGCCGGCGACAAGCGCGATCCCGACCGCGAGGAGGATCGTGCCGGCGAGGACCACGGAGGAACGGGGCATGAGGGCTATTCTCGGATGCAGGACGGATGCCGAGCGAACGAGCGAGCTTCGCTGACCGGCGGACGCGCGCGGCGGCGAAGCTGCGCGAGCGGGATCTCGGCGCGCTCCTCGTTTCGCCTGGCGCCGACCTTATCTACCTCGCGGGTTACCAGATCTTCGCCAGCGAGCGGCTCACCTGTCTCGTCCTGGACCGTGATGGAAAAGCGGCGATGGTCTGTCCGGCGCTCGAGGCGCCACGCGCCGCGGTTGCGGCGCCGGACATCGAGCGCTCGACGTGGGGAGAGACCGACGATCCGTACGCGATCGTCGCTTCGCTCGTTCCCGCTTCCGGCGGCGTCGCGTTAGCTGATCAGATGTGGGCGTCGTTCGTTCTCAAGCTGCAAAACGCCCTGCCCCGCCGGCCCTTCCGCGTCGCCTCAGAAATCACGCGGGATCTGCGGATGCGCAAGGACGCCGGCGAGGTCGAAGCGCTTCGACTGGTTTCCGAGTCCGCCGACCGCGCGTACGCGCGGATCCTCGGGCGACCCTTCGAGGGTCGGACCGAGCGCGAGATCGGCGCCGACCTGGCCGAGCTCCTTCGGGATGAAGGTCACGACGAGGTCGGTTTCACGATCGTGGCATCCGGCCCGAACGGAGCGTCGCCGCATCACGAGACAAGCGACCGCCGCATCGCTGACGGCGACACGGTCGTGCTCGACTTTGGCGGCGCGATGCGTGGCTATCGGTCCGATATCACGCGCACCGTACGCGTGGGCGGGAGAGATAGCCGCGACGAGCAGAAGGTTCACGACATCGTGCGACGGGCGCAAGAGGCCGGGTACGCGGCCGCGCGAAAAGACGCGTCCGCGGAGTCCGTCGACGCGGCGGCACGACGCGTCATCGACGAGGCCGGGTACGGCGAGTTCTTCATCCATCGCACCGGTCACGGGATAGGCCTCGACGGCCATGAGCATCCCTACCTCGTGCGCGGCAATCACGAGAGCCTCGAGCCCGGAATGGCCTTCTCGATCGAGCCGGGTATCTACATTCCCGGCCGCTTCGGGGTGCGGATCGAGGACATCGCGGTCATCGACAGCGACGGATCCGCCCGGCCCCTAAACCGAGCGGACCACGCCTTCGCGACCGTGGCCTGACGCATGCGTTTCACCGTCGCCGTGCTCGGCGCTGGGTTCGTGCAGATCTTTCCCTACCTGCGTCTGGATCAATGGGTCGGCGCGGGCGCGTTGCTCGCCATCGCCTACATCGCGTTCGCGGCCTTTGGCGCGGGGCTCTTCGCCGGCCGACGCACCGCCCTCGCCGGTGCTCTCTCGGTTCTCCTCGGCGCCTTCCTTTACGTACTGGTCGCTGGGCTCACGCAGCCGGGGGGTGATCCCGGTGCGATCGCCTCTTTCTTCCTGCGTATCCCTATCGCGGTGTTCCCTTTCATCCTCGTCGGCGCCTTCGCCGGATGGCTCGGCGGTGCGGCACGCGCACGCACGGTGGGGGCACGACCATGAGCTGGCCCCGCGTGTTCGCTTCGGTCGTGGCAAGCGCGATCGGACTCGCGTTCTGGTGGGCGCTGACCGAGCCACTTCCGGTCCCGCCCGTGATCCTCCTGGGCGTGGCCGGCGCGATCCTCTTCTGCGCCGGCCTTATCGCGGGGAACGGCGGCGCGATCGCCGCGCCGGTCGCGTTCCTCTTTTCGCTCTTCGTCGGCAGCATCATCTCGACGCAGCTTCATCAAGCGTTCCGCCCGCAGACCGCTCCGGTCGAGGAGTTCAACGGACTCATCTCGCTCCACTTTCCCGAGGTGCTTGCGCCGCTTGCGATCGCGCTGGTGATCGGCGCGGTCGGGGGCTGGCTTGGGGAGAGGATCCTCCCGAGCAGGGAGCCGCGCCGCAGATAGGAAGCGGATTCAGCGGACCAGCGGCTGCGCGGCCTCCAGCGCCCACTGATAGATGGAATTCGGCAGGATCCCGAGCAGGACCACGGCGAACGACGCGATGCCGAGGCTGACCGAAAGTGTGCGGGCCGTCACGAGACGAGGCACTTTCTCCTCGGTGTCGTACATGTACATATGGACCACGACACGCAGGTAATAGAACGCTGCGAGCACCGCATTCAGCGCGATGACCACAGCCAGCCAGGCGAGCCCCGCGTCGAGCACGGGCTGGATTACGACGAACTTGGCGACGAAACCGATGGTCGGCGGAATCCCGGTGAGCGACACGAGGAAGATCGCGAACGCGAGCGCGCCGAGCGGCTGCCTTCGTCCGAACCCATTCAGCTCCTCCAGCGACGCGCCGCGGGTGCCCTCGAGATCAAAGTACAGCAGGCACGCGAAGGCGCCGAGATTCATGAGGCCATACGCGAACACGTAAAAGAGCACCGCCGCGGTGGCGCTCGGACCCGCCGTCGCCGCGGCGACCGCCGCGAGGATGTAGCCGGTGTGGGCGATGCTCGAGTAGGCCAGCATTCGTTTCGTATTCGTCTGCGCGAGCGCGACGATGTTCCCGCCGGTCATCGTGACCGCCGCGAGTATTGCTAGCACCGCGCTCCAGTCGACGCCGAGCGGACCGAGGGCCCCCACGAGCACGCGGAGGATCGCCGCGAAGGCGGCGGCCTTCGGGCCGACCGACATGAACGCGGTCGCCGGGGTCGGTGCGCCGTCGTACGCGTCGGGCGTCCACTGGTGGAACGGGACGATCGCCGCCTTGAAGCCCAGCCCGACCGTGATGAGAGCGAGCGCCACGATCGTCGGGCCGTTCGCGATCCCCTGCGCGGCGAGGACATTCGCGATCGTGACGTAGTCGGTGGCCTTCGTGACGCCGTAGAGCCACGCGAGCCCGTACAGAAGAAGGGCGGAGCTGAACGCGCCAAGGAGGAAGTACTTGATCGCCGCCTCGTTCGCGAAGCGATCCGTTCGCTGGATCCCGGCGAGCACGTAGATCGGGATGGTCATCGTCTCGAGCCCGATGAAGAGGGTGATCAGATCCGAGGACAGCGCGATGGTCATCGCGCCGACCGTCGAGAAGCAGATGATCGCGTAGTACTCGCCGGCCGGGACTCCTCGGCGCGCCAGGTACGCCGGCGAGACGGCGGCCGCGAAGATAGCGAGGATGATGAAGACGGCGCGGAAGAAGGAGGTGAACGCGTCGATCGTCACGAACCCGCGGAAGTACTGGGCGGCCGGGACGGCGTAGAAGACCGAGGCCAGGGCCACGACGAGACCGGCGATCGTGACGATCGGCAGCACGAGCGCCGCGCGACGCCGGTCCAGCACGGCGTCGACGACGAGCACGATCATCGCGACCGCCGTGACGATGATCTCCGGATAGACCGCGACCAGGTCGGCGGTGCTCACCTGATCAATCTCCGGCCCAGGGGCAGGGGCCCCTGGCGCGCAGCGCAGCCGGGAGACGCCCCGCAGAGCCGCTCGTCGCTCATCTGAAGGCCACCACCATGAACGATGGGTCCGTCGCGAGGCGGATGATCCGGTCGAGCGAGGGCTCGATGTACGCGATGAACGGCTGCGGCACAACCCCGAGGATGACGGTGAGCAGCAGAAGCGGCAGCGCGCACGCGATCTCAAGGCGTGAGAGATCCGGCAGGGCGCGATACGCCTCGCGCACCGGTCCGTACATGACGCGCTGGAACATCCAGAGCAGGTAGACGGCAGCGAGGATGACGCCGATCGCCGCGAGCGGTCCCCAGAACAGGCCGCCGAGGGGAGGCGCCCCTGAAAATGCGAACGTGCCGAGGAGGACCAGGAATTCGCCGACGAATCCGTTCAGACCCGGTAGCCCGAGCGATGCCAGGACGAACACGCCGAAGAACGTCGTGAAGATTGGCCACATGTTCGCGAGCCCCCCGAGGTCCGCGATCATCCGGCGATGGGTCTTCTCGTACTGGATGCCGACCAAGAGGAAGAGCGCGCCGGTGACGAAGCCGTGGTTGAGCATCTGCAGCACGGCGCCGACGCCGCCCTGCAGATTAAGAACGAAGATCCCGAGCGTGACGAAGCCCATATGCGCCACCGATGAGTAGGCGACGAGCTTTTTGAGGTCCTTCTGCACCGCGGAGACGATCGCCCCGTAGAGGATCGCGATGACCGAGAGAACGATGAGGACGGGTAGCCAGGCCTGAACTCCGAGGGGGAACAGCGGGAGCCCGAAGCGAAGGAAGCCATAACCACCCGCCTTCAAGAGAACACCCGCCAGGACGATCGATCCGGCCGTCGGGGCCTCGACGTGGGCATCCGGCAGCCACGTGTGAAAAGGGACCATCGGCATCTTGATCGCGAAAGCGAGCGCGAACGCTAGGAATACCCAGAACTGGAAGTCCGCCGGAAAGCGGCCGCGCAGCTCGATGAGGTCGGGAAGCGAGAGCGTTCGCGAGCCCGACGCGTCCGCCGAGGCGATGTAGACAGCGACGATGCCGACGAGCATGAGAAGTGAGCCCGCGAGCGTGAAGATCACGAATTTGAGCGTCGCGTAAATCCGCCGCGGACCGCCCCAGATGCCGATGATCAGGTACATCGGCACGAGCATCAGCTCGAAGAAGATGTAGAACAGGAAGAGGTCGAGCGCGATGAACACGCCGACCATGCCGACCTCGAGCAGCAGGAAGGCGGTCATGTACTCGACGATCCGGGTCTTGATCGCACCACCGCTCGAATACAAGACCGAGATGAATGTCAGCAGCGTGGTCATCGGCACGAGGAGCACGGAGATGCCGTCGACCCCGACGAGGTAGCTAATGCCAAGGCTCGGGAGCCATTCGACGCGCTCGACGAGCTGGAAGCCGGGGTCGCCGACCCGGAACTGGGTGACCATCCAGAACGAGACGACAAGCTCCACGAAGGTCGTCGTGATCGCGACCTGCTTCGCCGCGCGCTCGTCGCGGCGGAAGAAAAAGAGCGGGATCAGTCCGGCGAGCGGGATAACCACGAGCAGCGAGAGCACGTTCGTCATCGGCCGAGGAACCCTGCGGCGTAGCCGCCGTACGCGACGAGCAACAGAAGAAGTCCCGCGACGATCGTGAGGGCGTAATTGCCGACGATGCCGGTCTGCACGCGGCGCAGACCTTGGCCGCCCAGCGCGAGCGCCCAACCGAGCCGGTTCGCGAGCCCGTCGATGATGTGGATATCGAAGGCCCACGACGCGCCGGCGAACGCGCGGGCCGCCTCCACCAACCGATGGTCGTAGAGCTCGTCGATGTAGTACTTGTTCACGAGGATCCGGTAGACCGGTCCGGCGGCACGTGTGAGGGCCGCGGGGTCCGGACGATGACGCACGTACATCGACACGCCGATCGCGATCCCAATGACGCCTGCGACCACGGACACAAGGGCCAACGCAATGACCGTGCCGAGCTCGGGTATGTGCTCGGCCACGCCGGCGGCCTCGACAACCGGATTGAGGTAGGTGTGAATGAAGCCCTGCTCAGGTGGGAATCCGATTGCGATGCCGAGAACCGCGCTGCCCGCGGCGAGCGCCATCAAGGGAAGAGTCATGACGCGCGGGGATTCGTGTGCGTGGTCGTAAAGATGGTGATCGCGCGGCTCTCCGTAGAAGGTCATCCATAGCGCGCGGGTCACGTAGAAGGCGGTCAGCACCGCAGTGATGACCCCGATCGCATAGAGCAAGAGATGGCCGTTGATGAACGCTGCGCCGAGTATCTCGTCCTTCGACCAGAAGCCCGCGAGCGGCGGCAGCGCCGCGAGCGCGCCGCCGGCGATCAGCATCGTCCAGAAGGTCACCGGCATCTTGCGGCGCAGGCCGCCCATCTTGCGCATGTCCTGCTCGCCGCCGAGTCCATGGATCACCGACCCAGACCCGAGGAAGAGGAGCGCCTTGAAGAAGGCGTGCGTCGCGAGGTGGAAGATGGCGGCAACCGGAGCGCCGACCCCGAGCGCGAGGAACATGTAGCCGAGCTGGCTGACCGTCGAGTACGCCATCACCCTCTTGATGTCGAACTGCACGAGCGCGATGGTCGCCGCGAAGATCGCCGTGATCGCGCCCACCACGCCGACGACCTGCAACGATGGCCCCGCGACCTCGAACAGCGGCATGGACCTGGCGACCAGGTACACGCCCGACGTGACCATCGTCGCCGCGTGGATGAGAGCCGAGACGGGGGTCGGCCCCTCCATGGCGTCGGGGAGCCACGAGTAGAGCGGCAGCTGGGCCGATTTCCCGGTGGCGCCGAAGAAGAGCGCAATGCAGATGAGGGTGAGGACACCCTGCGCCGGCGCGCTCTCATCCAGGCGATTGAAGACGTCGACGAAGTTCATCGAGCCGAAGACGAGGAAGATCGTGATGATCCCGATCGTGTAGCCCCAGTCGCCGATGCGATTCATTACGAAGGCCTTCTTGGCGGCGAAATACGGCTCGGGGCGCTCGAACCAGAAGCCGATCAGGAGGTAGCTGCAAAGGCCGACGCCCTCCCAGCCCACGAACATCAGCAGGTAGTTGTCGGCCATGACCAAGATCAACATCGCGAACACGAAGAGCGAGAGCCACGTGAAGAAGCGATAGAAGCCGGCGTCGTGCTCCATGTAGCCGTTCGAGTACACGAAGATCAGGAACGAGACGACGGTGACCACGAGGAGCATCGCGGACGAGAGCGGATCTATGAGAGCGGAGACGTTGACGGAGAAGTCGCCCACCGCGATCCACCGATAAAGCTGAACGACAGTCTGCGTTCTCCCGCCAAGGACCTCGAGGAAGACCCCGATCGAAAGGAGCGCGGAGAGACCGACCGCGACCGACGCGATGAGGCCGGTCATGTGGCCAAGCCACCGGCGTCCGAAGAGACCGTTGACCAGGAAGGCGGCGAGAGGAAATGCCGGGATGAGCCAGACGAGCGAGATCACTTAGAACTCATCCGGTCAATCTCTCGGCCAACGACGAGGAGACACGCTCAAGGCTGGTCGACTCGCTCGTCGTCGGCCTCGTCGTCGGCAGGGGCAGGGGCCCCTGGGCGCGAAGCGAGCCGCTCCTCACTCGGTTCATCCCTTCATTTGATGGATCTCGTCGACGTTGACCTCTGGCCGGTTGCGATATGCCGAGAGCACGATCGCGAGGCCGACCGCAACCTCGGCCGCGGCGACAACAAACACGAAGACGACAAAGACGCTCCCGCGCTCGTCGATCGAGCCGTACTTGCGCGAGAACGCGACGAGCGCGAGGTTCGCCGCGTTCAGCATGAGCTCGACGCACATGAGGATGACGACGGCGTTCCGGCGGACGAGCACCCCGGCGCACCCGATGAAGAAAAGCGCCGCCGACACGGCGACGTACGCGCCGAGGGGAACCGTCATCGACGGCGCCTCATCGCCGCCTCTTCCGGATCGTCGCGCCTGGTCAACACGATCGCGCCGACCATCGCCGCGAGCAGGAGCACCGATGCGATCTCAAAGGGGAACGCGAAGTCGGTGAACACGCTTGTCGCGAGCGCCGGCAGATCCCCGCCGCCCGGCCGGGGCGGCGCGCCGGTGAACGACAGCGACGCGACGATGACGACGGGCACGGCGATGGCGGCGACGAGCACCGCCGCGAGCGGGGTCTGCCGCTGGAAGAAGAGCGCGCGCGGACTGTCGCTGAACTTCGTGAACATGACCCCGTAGAGGATGAGCACGGTGATCGCGCCGACATAGATCAACACCTGGAACGCCGCGATCGTTTCCGCCCCGAGCAGCACGAACATTCCGGCCATGCAGAGGAACGTGAAAGCCATGAGGAGCGCCGCCGCCGTGATCCGGTTGAGCATCACGACCGCCACTCCGCCCGCGATGACCCCGAATGACAGGAGCGCGAAGACCACAGGCTCGACGAAATCGAAGGTCACCTTGCGATCAGCCGGCCGCGCGCACCGCTGGGGCCGCCGACGCCCGGGCGCGGGCGCGCAGGATGCGGAGCCGGCGTCGCTGGACGAACGGTATGCCGGCCACGAAAACGATGAGAAGCAGCCAGTTGGCGATCGCGATCGGCACCAGCGAGTTGGGGAACGCGAGCGCTAGCGTCGCCACGGCCACGATGTTCACGAGGGCCATCGGGATGAGCCCTTTCCAGCAGAAGCTCATGAGCTGGTCGATCCGGAGACGCGGCAGCGTGGCGCGGATCCACATCATCAGGACGATGAATGCATAGACCTTGAGCGTGAACCAGAGAACGCCAAGAAGTGGGATCGCGTCGACACCCGGTCCTTGCCAGCCACCGAACCAGAGGGTCGTGATGATCGCGCAGACCACCGTGACATTTCCGTATTCGGATAGCGCCAACATCGTGCCCCAGCGCATGCCGGAATACTCGGTGAGCCAGCCGGCCACCAGCTCGGACTCGGCCTCCGGAAGATCGAATGGCGTGCGGTTCGTCTCGGCGAGCGCGGCGATGAAATAGATCACGAACGAGAACGGCAGGATCAGCACGTTGACGAGGGGGCCGGCCTGCGAGCGCGTGATGTCGATCATCGACAGCGACCCCACGACGAGCGCCACCGACACGAGCGCGAGAATCTGCGGGATCTCGTAGGAGATGAGCTGGCCGGCCGAGCGGAGACCGCCGACAAGAGCGTACTTGTTGTTCGATGCCCACCCGGCGATGACGATGCCGAGCACGGTCATCGATCCGAGCGTGGTCAGATAGAGAAGGCCGATGTTGAGGTTCGCGCCGACGATGTCCTGCGCGAACGGCAGCACGGCCCAAGAGGCGAGCATCGGACAAAAGACCAGGGCGGGCGCCGCGACGAAGAACCAGCCATCGGTGGCGGCCGCGCGCACGTCCTCCTTCGAGATGAGCTTGAGGGCGTCCGCGAACGTCTGGAGGAGACCAAAGGGTCCGACGTGATACGGGCCGAGGCGATCCTGAATGATCGCCTGGATCTTGCGCTCGAGGTAGATCTGCAAGAGCGCGCCGTTCAGGACGAGGAAGAGCGCGAGCGCCACGGCGATGACCAGGCGAAGCGGTGCCCAGATCAGCGGATCGATGCCGAAGGGACCGATGGGCATGACCCTAGCCGCCTCGCGCGTCGCTACGCGGTGGCAGGAAGGACTTTCGAAGCGGGTGTCCCGGGAAGCTCTCTTCGAGGAAGATGCGGCGCAGGTCGGGATGTCCGTCGAACTCGATCCCGAACATGTCGTAGGTCTCGCGCTCGCACCAGTTCGCGCCCTCCCATACGGGGACGAGGGTGGGCACGTGGGGGTCAAGCTCCGTGCACGAGGTGCGCAGCACGGCCGAGACCTTCGTGCCGGTGCCGCGGACAAACGTCACCGACCGGAGCTCCGCGCCCGTGTCGACACCGGCGTTGACCGAATAGAGATCGCACTGAGTGCGCGGATCATCGCGAAGAAATGTGGCGACCTCGACCAATCGCTCGCGATCGACGTCGATCAAGAGCATGTCGTGCAACGTCGTGACGCGCGCCTTCGCTCCGATCCGCGACGCGACGTACGACTGAAGGTCTGCGAGACCCTGCGCCGGACGCGGCGCGCTCAGTACCAATTCAGCGCGTCCTTCTTCCATGCGTAGTAGAGGCCGACGACGAGGATCGCGATGAACACGATCACTTCGACGAGGCCTGCGACACCGAGCGTGCGGAAGAGCACCGCCCAGGGGAAGAGGAAGATCACTTCGACATCGAACACCACGAAGAGCAACGCGAACACGTAAAAGTGCGTCGGATATCGGCCCCACGCCTGGCCGATCGGCTCTTCTCCCGATTCGTACGTGCGGAGCTTTTCCTTCGTGGCCTTCCGCGGAGCGACAAGCCGAGCGAGCGTTAGCAGAAGAGTGACGAAGATCGCCCCGACCACGAAGAACGCGAAGACGTAAACGTACGAAAGGCTGTAGTCGGGCACCGAAAGAAGCCTACGTAGGGGTACTCATGCGAGCAAACCGGCACCGACACCGGATCTCCACCAATGCCTCGCTTGGTGGTACCCCGTTGTACGGTTGACACATCTGTTGCGCCGGGGTTACGGTGCAGTCCTCCCGACACGATCAGTACGCAATTCGTACATGCGCGCCGTGCGGGAGATCGATCGAACAGGTCGGTGTGGTGAGCGAAGGGAACGGACTGACATAGATCGGCCAGGAGTGGCCGCATTTAGACAGTTTGGAGGGACCGCCAGGGTTGGGACAGCAGAGCCGACGTTCTCAGGCCACGCGAAACCCGAAACGGATCCTTCAGCGCCACGCTCGACTTCTTTCTCTAGGAACCGCCGCGTTCGGCGCGCGCGTGCGGCTTCTCTCCTTCGTTGCCCTAGAGGGAAGCGGCAGCTATCTGGCGGGTCTCGTCGGCGTTCGAGGTCTCCGTCTCGCCCTCAACACGTCGGTCGCCGTGCTCGTTCTCTCGCTCCCGTTCGCGGCCACGGCGGCTTCCCGTGCGAGCACCGTCGCACCGGGCATCACTGCGACGACCGCGACGGTAAGCGAGGCTTCGCGCGCGCAGACGATCGCGCGCGGCGGGTCGATCACGGCAGGTAGGAACCCCGTCACCGTCGCCGCCGAAGGGACGCGAGCCGCCCAGCAAGTCACGATTCACGAAGGCGACACCCTCGCGACGATGGCGAACTACTACGACGTCTCGGTCGAGGCGATCGCATTCGCCAACGGGATCGGCGACGTTCACTCGCTCCAGATGGGACAGAAGCTCTTGATCCCGCCTGCTGAGGGCGCTCTCTACACGGTCAAGGACGGTGACACGGTCGACTCGGTCGCGAGCCGCTTCAAAGTGGATCCGACAGTGATCATGTCGTACAACCACCTCTACTTCGAGCCGGAGCATTTCGCGGCCGGCCAAATGATCTTCGTGCGAGGAGCCGCACTGCCCGCCCTTCAGGAGCCGCAACGACCCAGCGTGGCTGTGCTCCGCGGCCCGACCCTCGGGGCCACGCCGCCGAGGACGGGCAGGCTGGCATGGCCGGTCGCCGGCGTGATCACGCAGTACTTCTGGGCCGGACACACCGGCGTCGATCTCGCAGCCCCCTATGGCACCGGCATCGGCGCCTCCGATGACGGCGTCGTGTCCGCGGCAGGATGGGTCGCGGTCGGCGGCCTCCGCGTTTGCGTGCAGAGTTCGGGCGACCTCGAGAGTTGCTACTACCACACGAGTGCTGTCTACGCGAGCGTGGGCCAGCAGGTCTCGCGCGGTCAGATCATCGCGGCGATCGGCCTCACCGGCGTGACCACCGGGCCCCACGTCCACTGGGAGTGCAGGCTCGGAAATCAATTCGTGAGCTGCCTCGGCCTCTAGCAGCCGGCTAGCGAAAGCCGCGGGCTCGAGCGCAACCAGCTGGTCGCGGCCACCTATCCTCCGACTCGTGTTCAGCGCGGTGCACAGCGATCGTTCCGGCCGTCTCGTCGTCGCGACCGATTACGCGGCGGCCTTGGCCGACGGCTCCTCGATCGGTCCGCTCGCGGATGGTCTTCCGCTTCCCCCCGGGACTGACGTGGTCCACCTTCCCGGCCGCACGGGGATCGGTCTCGACCGCGCCGGGCGCGTCCGCGAGCTTGGCCAGGGGCGATTCGGCGTTGGGGCGATCCTTCCCATCGGCTACCTCCGCACGGGCCTCCCCGCGTATGCGGATAACCCAGCCGCGCCGCCCCTAAAGCCGCGTGCGTACGCCGCGGTCGGCGCCGACAGAAATGGGGAGCTCGTCGTCGCCGCGGTCGCCCTCGATGCCGAGGCGGGTGCAGCCGATGCCCGGTCCGCGCCTGATCTTCTGGCTCGGATCACGGCGACGCAGCGCGACCAGCCATCGAGCCGTGTTCTGCGCCAGCTCGCGCGCTGCGCGAAGGACTACCGCTGCCGCGCAGCCGCGAACGCCTTCCTCGGCCGTCACGACTGCGCGCTGCCAGTGGCTGCCCCCCGCAACGAGCGACCGCCCGAGGTGCTCGTCCTGCACGACGACGCCGACGCGTCGCCGACCGAACCCGCCGCATTCCGACCCACGCCTCTCGAGCTCGCGGACGCGGCGTCGCGGCACCTCGACGGTGGAGGTACCGCCGTGGCGTTTGGACGTGCGTGCGAGGGCGAGCCCCTCCTCGTCGGCCGCCTCGTCGAAACGGCGATCGTAGAGATACGCAAGCGCACGCGACTCGGGACCATCCACCTCGAAACAAACGGCTCGTCGCCGATCGCACTGCGAAGACTGTGCGACGCCGGCCTCGACTCGGTCGCGATCCGTTTGGCGTCGGCACGCGTCGAAACGTACGAGGCCATCCATCGGCCTGAAGGCTTCCGGTTCGCCGACGTCCGGACATCGATCGCGAATGCGATCGCCGCGAAGGTCTCCGTCGCCCTTCGGGTGCTCGCGCTTCCGGGTCTCACCGACCGAGCGCGCGAGGTCGACGCCCTTGTCGGCCTCGCCGGGGAACTGCCCGCCGGAAGCTCGCTCGTGCTTTGCGACCTCGCGGCCGACCCGCATCGCGCGCTGCGCGTCGCGCCGTCCGCGGAATCCGCGATCGGGATGGGCCCGATGATCGACCGGCTGCGCTCGGACGCCGCGCATCTGCGGATCGTCGCGCTGCCCCGACCGCTCGTGCGTCTATAGACCGTGTTCATCGATCGCGCGCGCCTCGTGGTCCGCGGCGGCGACGGTGGCCGCGGTGTCATCTCGTTCCGGCGTGAGGCTCACGTTCCGCGCGGCGGTCCGGACGGAGGGGACGGAGGCAAGGGCGGCGACGTCGTATTGCGGGTCGATTCGCAGCTCGGGACGCTTGCTGATTTTCGCTTCACCGAGCAGATCGACGCGGCGGCCGGCAAGCCCGGAAGCGGCCGGAACAGCAGCGGGCGATCTGGCGCGGATCGGATCTTGAGCGTCCCGCCGGGAACGCTCGTGATCGATCGCGCGACCGGCGAGACGGTGGCCGACCTCGTCGCGCCGGGTGAGGAGCTCATCGTCGCGCGCGGGGGCTCCGGCGGAAAAGGAAACGCGCGTTTCGCGACGAGCACGCGGCGCGCACCGCGCATCGCAGAGGACGGCAGCAAGGGCGAGCACCGCGAGATCGACCTGGAGTTGAAGCTTCTCGCCGACGTGGGCCTCGCCGGGTTGCCGAACGCGGGAAAGTCGACGCTCCTCGCGGCGCTCACAAGCGCTCGCCCGAAGATCGCAGACTACCCGTTTACGACGCTCGTCCCGAATCTCGGTGTCGCGCGCTTAGACGATCGTGAGCTCGTCGTTGCCGACATTCCCGGGCTCATCGAGGGCGCGAGCCGCGGGCTCGGTCTCGGTGAGGAGTTCCTTCGGCACGTCGAGCGGACGCGGCTCCTCGTCCACGTCGTCGACGCCTCCCGGACCGACCCGCTCCAGGACATCGCCACGATCGACACCGAGCTGCGGAGCTACGGGCGCGGCCTCGAGGAGCGCCCGCAGCTCGTCGCGCTCAACAAGATCGACCTGCCCGAAGCGCGCGAGGCGGCGCCGCGCATCGCCCGCGCGCTCGCCGAGCGCGGCGTCTCCACGGTGGCGATATCGGCAGCGGCGCGCACCGGCACCGACGACCTCCTTCGCCAGATCTTCGATCGCTGCCCGCCCCGGGACGTGGCCAACGCGCCGGGTCCGCGGGTGCGCCGGATCGCGTTTGCCGGAGGAGCGCGCGATTGGCACGTCAAGCGCGAGGGCGCGGCCTTTCGGATCGAAGGCGATCGCGTGGAGCGTCTCGCCTCAGGCATCGACTGGGAGTCCGCGGACGCGGCCGCCTACTTCCAGCGCCAGCTCATTCGCACGGGGATCGAACGCGAGCTGCGGACGCTCGGCGCGAAGGAAGGCGACACGGTCCGCATCGGTAGCCTCGAGATGGAGTGGAGCGAACGGGCGGGAGACGAATGACGCGCGTCGGCGTGTTCGGCGGCACGTTCGACCCGGTCCACGTCGGGCATCTGGCGATTGCGAATGCGGCGCTCGACGAGCTCGGCCTCGACCGCGTCGACTTCGTGCCCGCGCGCCGCTCTCCGTTGAAGCAGGAGGGGCCGATCGCGAGCGCAGAAGACCGGCTCGCGATGCTGACGGCGGCGATCGCGAACGAGCCTCGCTTCGGCGTGTCTACCGTTGAGCTGGATCGACCGGGCCCGTCGTTCACCGTCGACACGCTCGAGGCCCTGCGCGGCAAAGGCGAGCTTTTCCTGATCCTCGGCAGCGACGCGTACGCCGATTTCGAGCGCTGGCGCGAACCGGCGCGAATAGAGGGTCTTGCGACTCTCGTTCTGGCGGCGCGGCCTGGCGCACCGAATGCACCCGCAGGAGCCCGAGTGTTGGACTCCCCGCTCATAGACATCAACTCGCGTGAGCTCCGCGCGCGGGCCGCTCGCGGCAGGTCGCTGCGCTACCTTGTCCCCGAGGCAGTACTGCGATACATCGAGGAGCACCGCCTGTACCGATGACCGACCTCTCGCCCAGAGCCATGGCCGACGTCGTGGTCGATGCCGCGGGCGATAAGAAAGCCGAGGACATCCTCGTGCTCAATGTTTCGG
>JALYSZ010000333.1 GCA_030854525.1 Chloroflexota bacterium
CGTCAAGCGGTCGACCCTGTTTTGGTGCGAGCAGACTGCCGCGTTTCGTGCGAAAATATGTGCAGAGATGAGTGTTTCCCGATCGACTTATCGACACCGGCTTAGTGGCGAGGACGTTCGAAAGACTCGCATCTTGATCACCAAGGACGCTTGGAAGCTTTTCCCAGGCCCCGGCGAGCGCGTGGCTCTTCGCATCGGCGCGCGCCGCTTCGACGCGGAGATCAAGAGCGAGCGCTGCGAATGCGTGCCGCCCGAGCACGAGCACTACCACCTGATCTGCACTGCGCTGAAGGGACAGACAGGCTTCAAGAACGGCGCTCTCGTCGTGATTGCGAAGGACTCCGACGGCGGCTACCGCTTCGTAGAGGAGCGCGGCTAAACTCCCGCACGTGGCGTCGTCGTCGACCTACATCCTGATCCACGTGTTCGGAACGGTCCGCGACGAGCTCGATCGGGCCGATCGCGGGAAGCGCACGTATTCCGGATGGCTGCGTGAGTACGTCGCGGATACCCCGAAGCGCCTCAGCGAGATCGCGCGTCTCGTCGACCTCCTCACCGAGAACGGCTGGAAGGTGGTCGGCTCGCCCTATGACTGCGACGTGATGCTCGAGCGCGACGTGAGCCGCGACCAGGCTGAACAAGACATCCGGCGCGCCGAATTCTGGGACCGCTTAGTACAGATTGCGTCGGCGGATGACGACGGTCATGTCGTCTGGCGTGATCATCCGGAGGGTGCGCCCTCGCGGCCGCGGCGCCGCCGAAGAGTGCGGCGTCCACCGACGCGCGAGCAGGGAAGCTAGCCCAGCGGGGCTGAGCGGGTCCTGTCCCGGGGTCGGGGTCGCGCGCTCACCTACCGGTCCGCTTCCCACGCGTTGCCTCAGCCTCATAGCGACGCGGCCGGTCAACGGCTCGCGCGCAACCCGCTCCCCCGTGCCACCCGCTCAGCCCTCCGCGTGCCCGCCTCCGCGTCTCTGCCTCCGGTAGCCTTCGGCGATGCCGCACCCGCTCGGCGATGAGTTGACCGAGCTTCACGTGCATCTCGGCGGCGCTGTGGATCCGGCTGCGATGTGGGGCATTGCGCATGATCAGGGAATCCGCTTGCCGACCAAGGATTATTGGGAGTTCGTCGACCTGATCACGGTGCGGAAGCAGGCGAAGAAGTCGTTCGAGGATTTTCTCTCTTTGTATCACTGGACCGAGCTCGTCCAATCGAGCCCACTCGCCGTCGAACAGTCCGTCTATCACGTCGTTGGCGGCGCGTACCGCAAGGCGAACATCACCACGCTCGAGCTTCGCTATAACCCGATGAAGCGAAATCGCGGAGGCGAGCGCGACCTCGATCACATCATCATGGCGTCGATCCGCGGGCTTGACCGCGCCCTCCTCGAGTATCCGGTGAAGGCGGGCCTCATCTTCTGCCTGGACCGGACCTTCGACCAGACGTTGAACGCGATCATCCTCGAGAAGGCGATCGCGTACCGTCATCGCGGCGTCGTCGGCATCGATATCGCCGGCGGCAAGAATCCGGACTTCCGGTACCGCGACTACGCCTCACTTTTCAAGAAGGCGCGGAAGGCGGGACTCGGCATCACCGTGCACGCCGGAGAAGATGAGGACTGGGAGAGCGTCGACGAGGTGCTCGAGCATCTCGAGCCCGACCGCATCGGCCACGGCATACACGCGGCGCGGAACGCGGCTCTTTGTAAGCGACTCGCCGAGCGGAGCGTGCTGCTCGAGATCTGTCCCTCGTCGAACCTGGACTCGAAGATCGTGAGGGACGCCGACGAGCTCGGTGAGTACATCGCGGTGTTCAAAAAGCACAAGGTTCGCTTCTCCTTCAACACCGACGGTCCCGAGATGCTTGAGACCACCCTCCGCGACGAGCTGCGCCTGGCGGTGCGAAGCGGGTGGGTCACGAAGGATGAGCTCGCGGAGTGCGGTGCGTGGGCCAAAGAGGCCTCGTTCCTCCCCAGAAACGGCCGCACATGACGCAGGCGCTCTGGCGGCTCCTCCTGATCTGCGCCGCAGCCGCGGCCGGCGAGACAATCGCCTATCAGCTCGAGGCGTATGGCGTGATGATGTGGGTCGGAATCGTCTTCGGAGCTGCCGCGTACATCTTCACGCAGGACTTTGATCGTCCGCGCCCGCGCGGAGGTCAGCGCGGAGAGATCAAATACTGGCGGGGACAGAAAATCGAAGACGACGACGGTCCGCGACGGTTGAACTAGCGCGGGCTACACGTTCACACCGCTACGCGAAGATGACCTTGGCCTCATCCGGCGATGGCTTGTCGAGCCCCACGTGAAACGCTGGTGGGACGAAGGCGTCAAGACGCCGTATCCGGATGCGGAAATCGAGGACTACCGCGACGCAATCCGAGGCAAGGACCCGACGTACCGGTATCTCAGTCAGATCGACGGAAAGAGCGCCGGTATGTTCCAGCACTACCGGATCGGCGACGACGCCGACTACGCCGCGGCTCTCGCGCTCGACGAGGACGCCATCGCCGTCGATCTCTTCATCGGCGAGGCCGAGCTCATCGGCCGCGGTCACGGGCCGGCGATGCTGCGACAGTTCTTGCGCGACGTCGCGTTCCCCTTCCACGGCATCGACGTGTGCGTTATCGGTCCCTCCGTGAAGAACGCCGCGGCCATACGCGCTTACGACAAGGCGGGCTTCCGACCTTTGCGCGAGGTCAGCGTGCCAGGCGAGGCCGAGCCCGAGTACCTCATGCGGTTGACGCGCGCAGAGCTAGATTCGCTGCAATAGTTCTGCATCCAACGGGAGTGCGTCGCATGGCGCCATCTGGGATGATTCACAGCGATGGGACTGCTCGAGGGAAAGAAAGCGCTCGTCATGGGCGTTGGCAACAAGCGCAGCATCGCGTGGGGGATCGCGACCGCGTTCCAGCGCGAGGGCGCGGACCTCGCGTTCAACTGGCCGAATGACCGCCTCAAGGACAACGTGCTCGAGCTCGTCGCGACGCTGCCCGGCCATGAGTCAATACCTGTCGGCCCGTGCGATGTGTCGAAGCAGGAGGAGATCGACCGGTTCTTCGCCGAGATCGACCGGAAGTGGGGCAAACTCGACATCCTCGTCCACTCGATCGCGTTCGCCGCGATCGAGTATCTCAAGGGCCGGTTCCACGAGATCAGCCGCGAGGGCCTCAAGACCGCGATCGACATCAGCGCCTACTCGCTGGTCGCGCTCAGTCGCGCGGCCCTCCCGCTCTTCGACAAGGCCGGCGGCGGATCCGTGATGAGCCTCACCTACAACGCCGTCGACCGCGGCGTGCCGAGCTACAACTCGATGGCCATGGCCAAGGCGGTGCTCGAGGCCGAGACGCGCTACCTCGCGGCCGACCTCGGGCCGCACAACGTTCGCGTGAACGCGATCTCGGCGGGACCGCTCAAGACGCTCGCCGGCAGCGCCGTCAGGGGCGTTTCGCAGGCACGCGATCTGATGGTCGAGAAGGCGCCGCTGCGCCGGAACATCACGCAGGAAGAGGTCGGCAACGTCGCCGTGTTTCTGGCGTCGGACTGGTCTCGCGCGGTGACGGGCGACACGATCTTCGCGGACAACGGCTTCAACATCCTCGGCGTCACCGAATAGCGAGCTCCTAACCGCCCGGGTGGATGCCCGGCGCGTCAGACCCGAAGGCCGGGAAGGACGCCGGCCTTGCGGAAGGAACGGAGCGTTCGAAGCTCGTCGCCGATCGTCGTGAGCCCGCCGTGGCCGGGATAGACCTTCGTGTCCGGCGGAAGGGTCGTGACGCGTTCAAGGCTTCGCTCCAGTTGCTCGCGATCCCCGCCCGGAAGATCCCAGCGGCCGACGCTTCCTTTGAACATGATGTCGCCTGAGAAGAGGACGTTCTCGCCCCCGAAATAGAAGCAGCTCGAGCCCTCGGTGTGCCCAGGGGTATGGAGGGCAGTGAGCACGAGGTCGGCGATGTAGGTCAGCGCCCCCTCGGCGAAGACATCGTCGGCGTCACACGGCGGGACCTCGAAGATAGGCTCGGGACGCTTCGGCCCGAGCCGATATTCATCAAGCCGGTGGATCGCGAGCCGCGCCTTCGTCGCCTCCTTCACCGCGGCATTGCCGTAGATGTGGTCGGGGTGGCCGTGCGTGTTGAGGATCTCGACGAGGTGGAGGCTGTGCTCCTTCACCGCGTCGAGGATCTGCCGCTCACCCATCGACGGGTCGATAACGAGCGCATCGCGGCGATCGTCGATCACGATGTACGTCGCGTTGTCGTACGGCGGCACGCGCCACTGGAGGATCCGCATTGACCGAGGGTACCCAGTAAAGTTGATCGGTGCGCGAGATCCCGATCGAGAACACCGCGCCGCCGATCGCCGTCACCCAGGGGCGGCCCGCGCTCCTCGCGTCGCGCCACATGGTGAGCTCGTGCCACTACCTCGCGACGTTCGCGGGAGTGCGCATGTTCGAGCGCGGCGGCAACGCGATCGATGCCGGCGTCGCAGCCGGCATCGCGCTGAACGTCCTCGAGCGCCACCTCACAGATTTCGGGGGCGTCGCGCCATGCATCGTGTTCCGGCCTGGCATGGACGGGCCCGAGACGATCGACGGACTTGGACACTGGCCTGCGGCGCTCGACCTTCAGACGTATCGGGCGACGCACGGCGACGACATGCCGATCGGCGTCGCCCGCTCGGTCACCCCGGCGGCGGCTGACGCATGGCTGACCGCGCTTGCGCGGCACGGCCGTCTTTCCCTCGCCGAAATCCTCGCGCCATCGATCGAGCTCTGCGACGGCTTTCCGGTCTACCCCCGCCTGGCAGCGGCGATCGAGGGCCTTGCCGAGCGTTTGCGGCAGTGGCCGACCAGCGCCGCTGTCTTCCTGCCGAACGGGCGGCCGCCGCGCGTCGGCGAGATGCTCGTACAACGCGACCTCGGCGCGCTCTTCCGGCGCCTCGCCGCGATCGAGCGCTCCCATCAAAGCGCGGGCAGGGCAAACGCGATCACGGCGGCGCGCGATGCCATCTATAAGGGCGACATCGCCGACCAAATCGCCGAGTTCATGCGCGAGGTGGGCGGCGCGATCACCGAAGACGACCTTCGCGCCCAGCGCGTGCGCATCGAAGCGCCGGTGCATTCGTCCTACCGCGGCCTCGACGTCTACGCGTGTGGGCCTTGGTCACAGGGCCCGCTCGTGCCGATGACGCTGAACATCCTCGAGGGCTACGACATCGCGAAGCTCGGCCCTGGATCGCTCGAGTTCCTGCATCGCTTTGTCGAGGCGTTCAAGCTCGCGGCCGCCGACCGCGAGGGGTTCTTCGGCGACCCCGAGCAGATCGACGTCCCGATCGCCGGAATGCTCGAGAAGGCGTACGCGGAGCAGCGTCGAGCGTTGATCGAGCGCGACCGCGCCCACCCGGAGCTGCCTCCGCCCGGCGATCCGTGGCGGTTCGAGGGACGCGCCGGGCATCCGGGATATCGCCCGCGGATCGCGGCAGGCGTCGGAGCGCCGGACACGTCGTTCGCGTGCGCGATGGACGCGGAGGGAAACGCGTTCGCTGCGACGCCGTCCGACCCCGGACTCGGCGCGCCGCTCGTGCGCGGTCTCGGCATGATCGTGTCGACGCGAGGCGCGCAGCTCTGGACCACGCCAGGCCATCCCTCGGCGATCGCGCCCGGAAAGCGGCCCCGCCTCACACCCAACCCAGCGCTCCTCATGAAGGATGGGCGCGCGCTCATGCCCTTCGGATGCCCGGGCGAGGACGCGCAGTGCCAGGCGATGGTCCAGGTCGTTTGCAACATCGTCGACTTTGGTATGAACACGCAAGCCGCGATCGAGGCGCCGCGAGTGATCTCGCGATCGTTCCCGTGGACGTTCCACCCGCACGCGTACGAACCCGGCGTGTTGACGGTCGAGGGCCGCGTTTCACCCGAGGTACGCGATGGCCTCGCGCGCCGCGGGCACGTCATCCGCACGCTCCCCGACTTCTCGCCGGCCGCTGCGGGCGTCTGCGCCGTGCGGCGCCTGGACACGGGCACGCTCGAGGGCGGCGCGGATCCCCGACGCGAGAGTTACGTGGCGGGCTGGTGATGGACGAGAAAACGTGGCGCGCGGAGTTCCCGATCACCGAGCGCTGGAACTACCTGAACAACTGCTCGCTCACGCCGCTGCACCGGCGCGGCCGCGAGCGGGTCGAGCGCTTTCTCACCGAGTGGACCGAGCAAGGCGGGCGCGCCTGGTACGACCACTGGATCGGCGAATACGAAGCGTTCCGCGCCGAGCTCGCGGGCGTGCTCGGAGCCGCAGTCGACGAGATCGCGATCGAGCCGAACGTCTCGGCGGGGCTGGTTGGGATCGCGAGCACTTTCGACTACGCCAAACGGCCGAAGGTGATCGTGTCCGATCTCGATTTTCCGACCGATGGCCACGCGTTCCTGGCGGTGGCGGACCGAGGCGCGCGCGTCGAGTTCGTACGCAGCCCCGACCGCGTGCGCGTCCCGCTCGAGGTCTTCGAGCGGGCCGTCGACGAGCGCACGGCGGCCGTCTGCACGGGGCACGTCTATTTCACGACCGGCTGGATCCAGGACGTCCGCGCGCTCGCGCAAATCTGCCACCGCAAAGGCGCGGTCCTCGTCGTGGACGCGTACCAGTCCATCGGCGCGATCCCCTTCGACGTGACGGCCAGCGGAGTCGACTACCTCGTTGGCGGCACGCTGAAGTGGCTCATGGGCGGGCCGGGGATCGCGTTTCTATACGCACGCGGCAGCGTCGCGGAGCGCGCCCGTCCGAGTGCGGTCGGCTGGTGGGGGGTGAAGGAGCCGTTCGCGTTCGACGTGGAGCACCTCGACTACGGCACGGGCGCCCGGCGCTTCGAGTACGGCACGCCGGCGGTCGCCGCGATCTACGCGGCGCGCGCCGGCCTCGAGCTGCTGGGGGAGATCGGCATCGACCGGGTGCGTGAACGGCACAAGCTTCTATCGCAGCGTCTCGTCGATGGCGCCCTCGATCAGGGTTGGACGATCCGGTGTCCGCGCGACGCCGACGAGCGCACGCCAATCGTTACGCTCGAGCACCCCGATCCCACCTCGGCCGTCACGGCATTGCGCGCCGTAGGGGTCATCTGCGATTACCGTCCCGGTCTGATACGTCTGTCGCCCCACTACTTCAATACCCTCGAGGAGATGGACCGCGCGCTCGCGATGCTCGAACCGCTCCGCGTCGCGCACGCTGCCGCCTGACGCGTCCCCTGCACCGCGGCCGCATCCTCGCCTGGATCGCGCTCATCGCGTTCCTCGCTATCCCAACCTACGCGCTCCGCCTCGGAGGAACACCTGTGGGGCTGCGGCCCGACGACTTCTTCAGATATTCGACGGCGATCCTTGTGATCGCGTCCGACGCAGTCCTCCTCCTGATCGCCCTGGCGATCGCTCGCGGACTACCGTTCCGCGAGACCTTCGCTCTTCGCGCGCCCAGCTCGTGGCGGCGCGCCGTCGTCATCGGGGTGTCGACGCTCGTGGCCGCGTACACGATCTCGTTCCTCGAGGTGGGCCTCGTCTCGGGCGCAGGCAGCGAGCAAGGTGTGCCTGAGTTCTGGGACCCGACGCGCGTCGGAGCCTGGGCCGCGAATCTCTTCGCGATCGCGGTCTTCGTGCCCGTCTTCGAGGAATCGCTCTGCCGCGGACTTGGCTACGCGCTCTTCGAGCCGCTCGGCGCCCTGGTCGGGGTCCTTGTCACCGCCGTCGCGTTTACGCTCGCGCACGGAGTCACCGTGGACATCCCGGTGATCCTCGCGACCGGCATCGGCCTCGGCTACCTGCGCGCGTCGACCGGGAGCATTTACCCATGCATCGCGCTTCACGGTTTCTTCAACGGGTTCGGGCTCGTGGTGGCGGCCCTCGTCGCGCGGGGCTAGCTCCTTCGCACCTTCGCGACGACCTCGATGAGGTCGCCACCCGGATCGACGAATCCCGACCGCCGTGCGGCAGCGCATTCGCCCACGATCACGTGAGCGCGGAGGCGCTCCTCCGGGAGGAGCGGATCGGCGAGGTTCGCCGGGTCGTGGTCGATGCCGTACTCCTCTTTAATCCGCCGGCGCGTCTCGACCCAGCGCACGATCGCGTCGCGATCGGCCTCGGCCAGAGTGACGTAGGCGGCAACGTCGTTCAGAGCGTCGCGGTACGGGAGCAGCCGCCGACGCTCCGTTCCGCGCGGATGCTCGCGCGCGAGCGCGAGTTCCTTCGTATCGATCACGCCCCCATCGTACGGACAGGGATCAGGTCCACACCGGGTGATGCGGAGGGGGATGAACTCTCGTAATCGGCTGCTACCGTGGTTTTTGTGGCAGTCATCGCGGCCGGCGTTTACCTCGCGTTCGAAGGAGGGCCGGACTCGTCGGGACCCGATGGTCCCGGAATTGGTCCATATGACGAGATCGTCCTGCGCGGTGCTCGGGCCGTGGGAGAGCGCGACGGTCTCGGAAAGATCATCGCTCTGCGGAGCGCGGCCGGTAGCTGGCGCAACGCCGAGACGTCCGCGGCCGAATCGGACCACGTCGAGGCTGGGCGTGGTGACCTCCGTGTCAGCGCCGGAGCGGGCGACGTCGTAGTGCGCTTTTCCCAGGATGAGGTCGCCGGCCATGCTTCGGTGCCCGATCTCGGTCCGTTCGCGGTCGTCGTCGTTGGAACGCACGACGTTCGCGGGGACGACCAGACCCTTGCCGTCCGGGTTTCGCGTATCTCTCCCTGGCAGCTCACCGACAGGGCAGGGACGAGTTTCCAGGGCACGATGAAGGACGCGCTCGTCTTCGTGGCGACTGGGGCGTCGGCCGCAAGTCGGCCGCGGATCGCCGCGACCCCTGAGGCCCACCCGTCGCCGCCTGATGCACCGGCCGCGCCGGCCGCACCGGCCGCACCGGACGACGACACACCTTCGGTCTGGGTCGATCGCGCCAAGTCCGCTCCCAACATCTACATCTCGCGTCCTGATCGCAAGCGCTAGACGCCCCCTGTCGCGGTGACCCTCCGAGCGGTCGCCATGTAGAGGACGAGCGCCGCGGCGCCTACCTCGACCACCGGTGAGGCGACACCGATCAGCCCCAGCCCTCCGATGGCGATGCCGCCCCCCACGCCGATCTGGCCCAAGAAGCTGGGCACGCCCGCGATCAGCCAGATCGCCGCAACGACGAGCGCGATGATGAGGACCGTTCCCCACTGACGTGACTCGTCGACGCGGCGGACGATCGCGAGACCGCACCCGACGCCGCCGGCCGCAGCCGCGAGGAGCACGAGAAGCCCCGACTCGAACGGGCTCGCGGTCACGAGGAGCGCTCCGAGAATCGACGCGACGACGATTTGCGCGAGCGCGAGAGCACCCGTCGCCTCGAGCAAGGGGTTGCCGCTGCCCTCCGCGACGCGCCACCACCGGAGCAGCCGGTACGCAAGCGCGACGCCCGTCGCCTCGGGCCAGAAACCGAGGACGTACGAGAAGGGGGAGCAGAACGACGCCTCGGAAACGATGGCGAGGCAGAACCGCATGGTTCCGAGGAGCGCGAGCACGTGCCCGAAGGTGAGAATCCCCGCGCAGATAAGAACCGCATCCCGGCTGCCCGAGGTGTACGCGACCGAGAGCACGGTCGCGGTCGCGCCGACCGTCGCGAGACCGGCGACCCATACCGTGGGAAGGCCGAAGAATCGCGCGAAGAGCGTGAACACGATGAGGATCGCGGCCGACACGAAGAACCCGGCGCCGTACGCAGCAAGCACCGACCACACGAGAGGCGCGCGCGCCACGCGCGGATTTGGGATTCGCTCCACGAGCGCGAAGGCTTGAGGAAATTGGCGTTGCAGGCCGTCGAGCATGCCCGCCTATTCTGGCTTCGTGACATTACAGACCGGTAGCGAACGCGACGTCCTTGTGCTCGCGAAGACGATCGCGGCGAACGAGTTTCCCGTCGAGCGTCCGGGCGTCATCGCGCAGGACCGCGCGAGCGGCGCGCTGCTGCGCCTCGCGCCGTTCCCGTGGAAGGGCGCCGATACCGACCCGCCGGTCCAGCGCTGGGCGTGGGTGCAGCTAGGCGCATCGCGCGACGAGCGCGATCCCCGGCCGGAGACCCACACCGTGGAGGGAGAGATCATCCCGACCGGGTACGTCGAGGCGAAAGACGGTTGGCGGCTGCGCTGGCCGTTTGTGCGGCCACACCTGCGTGGATCGGTCGAGGCCCTCATCGAGCTGTCTCGCGGGCGTACCGCAACGATGGGGTTCGTTCGACCCGCACCGGAGATCGACATCGTTCAGCTCCCTCTTCGCCTTCGATTCCGCTGCGCCAGTGACGATTGCGACACGACCCACGAGCTACCGGTGCTGGATTGGGAGCTCCACTCGCTCGCGCAAGCGACGCGCGCGAAGTACGGGCCGTCGTGGGCGACGAAGTTCCGCGAGACGTGGGGCGCCGGGTTAACCGAGCGGTACGACGTGCACCTTCTGCTCTCGGCGTACGCGCAGGCCCCGACAAAGCTCTACGTCGCGGGGCTCTTCTATCCGCCGAGGATCGCTGAGGACGCGCACGAGCACGTGCACCACGTGGAGCATCGCCAGCACCAGAGCTGATCAGACCTTGCCGACAAGCTCCCGCGGCGTGTCGTGTCGTTCGAGGCCGAGCTCGCCAGGCTTGCCCTCGTATCCGTGCGGGAAGATCCGCAGCAGGAGATACGTCCCCGTTGTCGGATCGTCCGAACGCTCGACCACGAGTGAGGGCCCCCAGCGCGAGTCGAAGCGCTCGCCGACGTCAGGCTTCGTCTTCGCGAAGTCGAAACCCTCCTTGTCCCACTGCAGGACCGCGTAACTGCGGACCACGCGCTCCTCGTCGCCGCCTTCGTCGGGGCGCCAACGGTGGTCCGCCGGGTGCTCCCGCTGGCAGACCGCCGGCGAGCCCGAGTGGAGCGTGACCCACTTGTAAACGTCCGCATCCTTCGACTGGGCGCCCTGGGGATACGCTTCCCGGTGCAGCTTCTCGCCGACAGTGCAGAGGTAGTAGAAAAGCATGTGGGAGCAGGATAGCCAGAGATGGAACCACGAACGATCACGGTCGAGGGCCTTCGCACCCGCGTTGTCGTCGAGGACGGCGGGCGCGCGGGCGATCCGATCGTCCTGATCCACGGCGTCGGGGGATGGGCCGAAACGTGGCGGCCGGTGGTCGCGCCACTCGCGTCCGCGGGACATCTCGTGGTCGCGATTGATCTCCCGGGTTTCGGGGAGAGCCAAGCTCCCGGTCGCGTCTCCTACTTCGGTCCGGAAAACGCCTTCTATCCACGCTTCGTCCTCGCCGCCATGGAGGCGCTGGGCCTACCTCGGGCGCACATCGTCGGCCAGTCGATGGGCGGGGCTGTCGCGTACATGGTCGCGGTCACCGCTCCGGAGCGAACACGGTCGCTCGTGCTCGTCGCCGCGGGCGGGTTGGGCCAAGAGGTCGCGCTCTACTTGCGCGCATGCACGCTCCCGGGGATGGGCCTCCTCGCGCGACTCCCGCGACCGAAAAACGCGGCTCGCGACGCCCTACGCCCGTGCTTCTACGACGCGAGGCGCATCCCCGAAGAGCTCTACGAGGAGGCCGTCCGCTACGGGAACGCGTCGTTCTCGGAATTCGTCCGGGCGATCTCGGCGGGGGTCAACATCCGTGGTGTTCGGCGGCCGCTGCGCGAAGCTTGGGTCGCGCGTGCGTCGCAGTACAGTGGTCCCACCCTCGCCGTCTGGGGCCGCGAGGACAACGTTCTGCCGGTCAGGCACCTGCGCGACGTGCAGCGGATTCTCCCGCAGGCCCAGGCCCACGTGATCGAGCATTGTGGCCATCTGGCCATGTTCGAGTGCCCCGACGAGTTCCTTGCCATGACACTGCCGTTCCTCGAGCGGGCGGAGCAAGCCGTAGCGGCCTAGTGGCGCGGAACTGGCAACATTGAAGGTGGATGAAAACGGGCACCCGCCCCGACATCGCGGTCACCACCCCTAACGCGAAGCTCCGCCTCACCGCTCAGGAAGTCATCGCCGACTACCGGCTCGCGGTGGGCAGCCGCGCGGCGAGCGAGCTTTCCAGGCGCGAAGTCCTGGTGGGGAATGCCCCCTTTGGAATCTCCGGCGAGGGCAAGGAGGTCGCTCAGCTTGGAATGGCGCACGCGTTCCGCCCGGGTGACTGGCGATCCGGCTACTACCGCGACCAGACCTTCATGTTCGCGGTAGGGCTGGCCGATCTCTCTCAGTACTTCGCGCAGCTCTACGCCGATCCCGATGTCGTTCGCGACCCCAACTCGGCGGGGCGCCAGATGCTGAGCCACTTCGCGACCCGGATCCTCGACGGACGCGGGCGATGGAAGGACCTCCTCGCGACCGGCCAATCGGCGTCCGAACTCTCTCCGGTCGGGGCGCAGATGCCGCGGTCGGTCGGCCTGGCCTGGGCATCGAAGCTGTACCGCGAATCGCCGGCCCCGCGTACGGTCTCGCGTGGCTTCTCTCGCAATGGCGAAGAGGTGTGCTTCGCGACAATCGGGAACGCCGGCACGAGCGAGGGCGTGTTCTGGGAGAGTCTGAACGCCGCGGGAGTCCTGCAGATCCCGCTCGTGATCTCCGTGTGGGATGACGGGTACGGGATATCCGTCCCGAACGAGTTCCAGACCACAAAGGGGTCGATCTCCGCGGTGCTCGAGGGGTTCCGGCGCGAGAAGGGTGGAACGGGCCTCGACCTCTACACCGTGAAGGGCCACGACTACGTCGCGTGCTGCGACGTCTATCAGGTTGCGGTGGAGCGCGCGCGCCGCGACCACATCCCGGCCGTGATTCACGTGACCGAAATGACGCAACCGCAGGGGCACTCGACGAGCGGCTCGCATGAACGTTACAAGTCCAAAGACCGCCTTCGCTTCGAGATCGAGTTCGACCCGGTCCGTCGGATGCGCGAGTGGATCATCCACGAAGAGATCGCGGATGCGGCGACGCTCGACGAGCTCGAGCGCGCGGCACGCACCGAGGTCGAGCGCACTCGCGAGGAGGCGTGGGACGCCTACATGGCTCCGATCTACGCCGATCGCGACCGAGCCCTCGCGATCCTCGAGGCGGCCGCCGCGGAGGCCGGCGCGGACCTGGACCCGATCGTGGAGGAGCTGCGATCGGCCGAGCCGCCGAGCCGGCGTCTCGTCGCCGCAACGGCACGCCGCACGCTCGCGGCGCTTCGTGGCCGCGAGGGACCGGCCCGGGACGAGCTCGCCACTTTCGTCGAGTCGTACCTCAAGCACAACGACGAGCTCTTCAATTCGCATCTGTACAGCAGATCGGCGGAGTCCCCGCTTCGGATCGGCGCCGTCGCACCTGCCTACGCCGATGATGCCGATTCGGTTGACGGTCGCATGGTGTTGCTCCGCTGCTTCGACGAGAACCTCGCCCGCGACCCGCGCATCGTCATCCTCGGCGAGGACGTCGGAAAGCTCGGCGACGTCAACCTCGTCTTCGAAGGACTGCAGGCAAAGCACGGCGAGCAGCGGGTCATCGACACGGGCATTCGCGAGGCGACGATCCTCGGCCAGGGGATCGGCGCGGCGCTCCGCGGCTTGCGCCCGATCGTCGACATCCAATACGTCGACTACCTGCTCTACGCGCTTGAGCTCGCGTCCGACGACCTCGCGACGCTGCACTGGCGCACGGGGGGCGGCCAGAAGGCCCCCGTGCTCATCCGCACGAAGGGTCACCGGTTGCAGGGTATCTGGCACACCGGTTCGCCTATGGCCACGATTATCTCGTCGCTGCGCGGCCTTCACGTCGCGGTGCCGCGCGACATGACGCGTGCTGCAGGCCTCTACAACACGCTATTGCGCGGCGACGACCCGGCACTTCTCATCGAGGTGCTCTCGGGCTACCGGCTCAAGGAACGATTGCCGGAGAACATCGGCGAGTTCACCATCCCGCTCGGCGTCACCGAAACCATCCGCGAAGGCTCGGACGTCACGCTCGTGACGTACGGCGCGCTGTGCAGGATCGCGATGGAAGCCGCCGCGGATCTTTCCGCGGTTGGGATCGAGACCGAGATCGTCGACGTGCAGACGCTGCTGCCCTTCGACCGCGATCACGCGATCGCCGAGTCGGTCCAGAAGACCGGCGCCCTTCTTGTCGTCGACGAGGACGTGCCGGGCGGCGCGTCCGCCTACATCGTGCGCGAGGTCGTCGAGACGCAGGGGGCGATCGACGATTTGGATGTCGGACCTCGAACGCTCACCGCGGCCCCGAACCGGGTCGCGGTGGGGAATGACGGAGACTACTTCTCAAAGCCGAGTCGCGAGGACATCTTCGAGGCGGTCTACGCGATCATGCGCGAGCGCCGGCCCGACGATTTCCCGCCCATCAGCCGTGAGCGCCGTTTGTGATCAAGACCAACGTACAAGCCGTCCACGACGCGCTGCAGAGCGAGTTCCGGCGCGACGAGCGGCTCATCCTGCTCGGCGAGGACGTCGGCGTTAGGGGCGGAGTCTTCCGCGTGTCGGACGGCTTCATCGAGGAGTTCGGCGCCGATCGGATCATCGACACGCCGGTCGCGGAATCAAGCATCGTGGGCGTCGCGATCGGCGCCGCGCTCGGTGGTCTTCTGCCTATCGCCGAGATGCAGTTCGCGGACTTCAGCGCGCCCGCCTTCGAGCAGATCATCGACGAGGCTGCGAGGATGCGCTATCGGTCCAACGGCGCCTGGGGCGTTCCGATGGTGATCCGCATGCCGTGGGGCGGTGGAGTGCACGGTGCGCTCTATCACTCGCAATCGGTCGAGGCGTTCTACGCCCACGTGCCCGGGCTCAAGGTGGTCGTTCCGTCGACGCCGTACGACATCACAGGGATGCTCCGGAGCGCGATACGCGATCCAGATCCGGTGATCTTCCTCGAGCACAAGGCGACGTACCGTACGGTGAAGGGTGAGGTGCCCGACGGCGACTACACCATTCCGCTCGGACCAGCCGACGTGAAACGCGTGGGCACCGACATATCCGTGTACGCCTACGGCCTGATGCTCCATCACTCCCTCGCCGCGGCCGAGACGCTCGCCGGCGAGGGCGTGTCGGTGAACGTTGTGGACATGCGGAGCCTTCGACCCCTGGACGTGGGGACGGTGCTCCGGGAAGCGCGGAAGACCGGAAAGTGTTTGATCGTTTATGAGGACAACCGCATGTTCGGCGCGGGTGCCGAGATCGCCGCGCTGATCGCCGAGGAGGCGTTTAGCGATCTGGACGCTCCCGTGATGCGTATCGGCGGACCCGAGGTGCCCGCGATGCCGTACAACAAGCCACAAGAAGACTGGTTCATGCCCGATCCGGCGAAGATCGCGGCCAAGATGCGCGAGCTGGCCGCGTACTAGGGAGCGAGCGAAATGGCTTTCGAGCTCAAGATGCCCAAGCTTGGCGAATCCGTCACCGAAGGGACGATCGGGAAGTGGCTGAAGCAGCCGGGCGACAGGGTCAACAAGTACGACCTCCTCGTCGAGGTCCAGACGGACAAGGTGAACACCGAGATCCCGTCGCCGGTCGCCGGGACTCTCAAGGAGGTCAAGGTCGAGGAAGGCCAGACCGTCCCGATCGGTACGCTCCTCGCCATCTTCGACACCGCCGACGGCGAAGCCGCGGCGCAGCCCTCTGCAGCGGGGGCCGTGCCACCGGCGGGGCCCTC
>JALYSZ010000348.1 GCA_030854525.1 Chloroflexota bacterium
AGCGACCGGAGCTGACCGTCGCCGACCAGGTCGATGAGCTTGTCCGGATCGGTGAACGCGTGGCCGTGATCGGCCGTGAGGATGACGAGCGTGTCTCCCGCCGGTCGTGACGCGAGGGCGCGCTCCAACGCCTTGTCGAAGATCGCGGCCTCGGTCGCGTGGTCCGCCGACTGCGGGCCGGAAACGTGCGCGACGGAGTCGATCCCCGCCCAGTACGCGTACACGTACGCCGGGGCATCCCCCCAGGGTCGTTGCTCGAGGAGATCGCGCAGCCGCACGCTCATGGACGACGGGAGGTAGTAGCCCGCGTATCCCGCCTCCGCGGCGTGCATCCGGGTCATCGCCTCGTTGCGAAAGATCTCGGGCTCGATGACCCACGACTTTCCCCCACGCTGACGCAGTCGCGCATGGACGCTCGGAACCTTCACGTACTCGCGCGGGTCGATCCGCTGGTCGTCGAAGAACGAGCCGCGCCGGGTCACCGCTGGGCCCCAGCGCAGCATCTGCGTGACCGCCGAGAACTCCTCGAGCCAGAGGAAGTACGCGAGGTTGCCGTGCTCCTGCGGCGTTCGGGCCGTGTTCAACGTTGTGATCGCCGCGGCGGTCGTGGAAGGAAAGATGGTCGTCGCCTCGATGAGCTGCGCACCATCGTGGCGCTCGGCGCGCTCGAGGATCGACGTCACGAACGGCATGTCGCCCGACGCGCGGAGCGCGCGAAGCTGCGCCAGGCCAAGCCCGTCGGCCAGCACGACGACGACCTGTCGCACCCCTTCGCGGAGCGACGGTTCGAGCGCGCGCAGAGGTGGAGGATCCGTCTCGTCGCGAACGCCGAGGACGTCGAGCACCGTCGCCGCGACGTTGACGAGCCCGCCACCGTCGTAGTCCGGAGGCACGAAGCCGCGCGCGCGTAGACGGTCGATCAGCGCGTTGGGCATCGGCGGACGATACTGCCCAGCACGATGCGACGAGTCTTCGAGGTCGACGGCCTCTTCGACGGCGCGCGGACGATGACGAACGCCGCGATCGTCATCGACGGCGCCGAGGTGGTGTGGGTCGGTCAGCGGAGCGCGCTTCCGAAGACCCCGCAGGGCGAGCGCTCCGAGGTCACTCCGTCACCCGGACGGTTCGTGATGCCGGGGATGATCAACTGCCATTGCCACCTCACGCTTGATGGCGGCGCGGACTTCAACGTCGAAGTCCGCCAGTCGGACGCCCTCGCGACGCTCAAGGCCTTTCGCAACGCACGCACCGCGTTGCGTGCGGGGGTGACCACGGTGCGCGACCTGAGCGCGAACGGCACGATGGTCATCGAGCTCGGTCGCGCGATCGAGAAGGGTCTCCTCGAGGGCCCACGGGTCGTGGCGTCGGGCCGGGGCATTACCACCACGGGAGGACACGGCTTCGAGGTCGGACGGATCGCGGACGGCCCCGACGAGGTTCGCAAGGCGGTCCGAGAGCAGGTCGCGGCCGGCGCGAAGGTCATCAAGCTCTTCTCGACCGGCGGCGTGCTCGGCGATGGCGCGCCACCCGAGGTCTCGCAATACACGCCGGAAGAGACCGCCGCCGCGGTCGCCGAGGCACACAACGCCGGAATTCGCATCACGACCCACGCTCACGGCGCGGGTGGCATGCGTGTCGCCGCGGAGGCGGGGGTCGACTCGATCGAGCACGCGACCCTCCTCGACGAGAAGACCGTGCGCCTCATCAAGGAGCGCGACATCGCGATCGTGCCCACGCTCCTCGTGGTGCAGTCGCTGCTCGACCACGCCGACGCGCTCGACTCGGTCGTGCTCGAGCGCACACGGGCGGTCTCCGAGCGGCATCGCGAGGGCGTTCGCATGGCGCACAAGGCGGGCGTGCGGATCGCGACGGGGACCGACGCGGGCGCGCCGTTCACGCGTCACGACCGCTTCGCGATGGAACCGCAGCTCCTCACCGAGTGCGGGCTCTCGACGGAGGAAGCAATCGTCGCGGCGACGAGTCGCGCCGCCGAAGTCGTGGGGCTCGAAAAGGCCGGAAGAATCGGCGCGGGCTGCTGGGCCGATCTCCTGTTCGTCGACGGCGATCCGCTCAAGGATCTCCGCGTCCTGGGTTCGCCCAAGGCCGTGTACGTGCGAGGAGTCGCGGCCACCTAGTTAATCCGGGCGGGTGTATCTCCTGCCCGCTTCGTCCAGAGCACGCTCGAGCGAGGCCTCGTCCGCGATCGGCGCGGAGCAGACCGTCCCGATGCAGACGTACGCGGCGATGCGATCCACGGGGAACCCCAGTCGCCTGATCGTTTCGTCGTCGCGCTCTGCCACGAGTCGATGTAGCGAGGTCGCCGGATCGGTCGTTGCGCGCGCACGGCGCCAGAGCGTGGAGGCGAGCGTGTCGTCAGCGGGCCCGACCACTGTGACCACGAGGGGCTCCGCGAGTGCACGCGCGACCGCGTTCGCGTAGCTCGCCGCGAACTGGCCCCATTGGCGGTACTCGCCGACGAAGCCGCGGAGGGCCCGCAGCGCGAGCTCTCGCCACTCGTCTTCGCCGGTCAGCGCAGCAAGCCGCAGCAGACCTTCGGCGGCAAGAGCGTTCT
>JALYSZ010000013.1 GCA_030854525.1 Chloroflexota bacterium
GCGAGGAGCTCGCCCGCGTACTCCTTCGGGGAGCGGACATCGACGATCTTCGTGCCATTCCCCGACACGACTTTGTCGAGGACGTGATCGCGCAGCGCGCGGATCGACGCGTCGGGCGTGCCCGCTCGGTACTCGCTCTTCGCGTAGCTTGGAGCCTCGCTCGAGAGTGGCCTCTTCTCCGCCACCCACTTCGCGCGACCGCCGTTCACGAGCTTGACGTCCTTGTGCCCGTAGTACTTCAGCAGCCAGAAAAACCAGGCGGCGAACCAGTTGTTGTTGTCGCCGTACGCGACGATGGTCGTAGCCGGCGTGACGCCGCACTTCGAGAGCAGCGTCTCGAGTTGCTTCTTGTCGAGCAGATCGCGCACCGGATGCTGCTGGAGATCGGTCTTCCAGTTGAGCCCGATCGCGCCGTCAACATGTCCCTGCTCGTATGCGGTCGTGTCGACATCAATCTCGAAGACGCGAACGTTGGAATCCTTCGCGTGCTGCGCGAGCCAATCGGTATCGAGCAGCACGTCCTGTGCATAGCCAGCCATGTGCATTCCTCCCTGCGGCCTATGTGGCCTATTCGCCGGTGGTCGCGGACGCGGCCGGACGGAGCCGGCCGGTTTCGACCTCGTAAATGAATCCAGTGATCGGTATGCCCTTTGGGAAGAGCGGCGACGTCGCGACGCGACGCACCTGCTCGCGCAGGTTCGTCTCTAGATCCCGGAATGGATAGAGCCGGAGGCCGTCAGTCGCGGCACCGGTTCGTTCCGCGATCTGCCTGCGGACCGGCTCCTCTTCGAACGTGAGCATTCCGCAGCCGGTGTGCTCGATGATCGCGAACTCGTTCGTGCCGAGAAGATGCGTCGAGATGAGGAGCGAGCGGAGCGCATCGTCCGTCATGAGGCCGCCCGCGTTGCGAATGATGTGGGCATCGCCCGTCCCGACGCCGGTGGCATCCTCGACCGTGAGACGCGCGTCCATGCACGCGACGATCGCCCAGGGGCGCGCCGGGGCCAGCGCGAGTCTGCTCCGATCAAATTGCTGCGCGTAGCGGGCGTTGTGTTGCTGGATGTGCTGAGTGAGAGACATATCTACCCCTCCGCGGTTTTGGTCGATCACGCTTTGGGTTGGCCGAGAGCAGACCCGCAGACGGCGTAGCCGTCCGAGGGTGGGCTAACGGCCTACGGACAGACGCAGGTCAGCCGCGATGACCGGAAGCGGAGCCGAGGCGAATTTCCGACCTGCTGAGTCAAGAATTCGTTTCTAACACCCGTGCTCGGCCATAGCAAGGCTGGACGTGCTAGATGAACAGCTCCAACAGAGGCGGCAGCTCGGTCAGATCGTCGATCGTGCCGTCGGGCACGACATCGACCGGCTCCTGGGGCGCACCGGCAAGCGGTCGGCGCCAGATCGCGCGCATACCCAGACGCTTGGCGCCCCAAACGTCCTGGACCATCCGGTCGCCCACCATCACGGCGTCGCACGCCGGGACTCCGGAGAGCTCGAGCGCGCGCCGGAAGATCGCCTCGTGTGGCTTCTGCCAGCCCGCGCTGTGCGAGCTGACCACATGGTCGACCGTGTCCGCGAGGCCGAAGCGCTCCCAATCGGTCCGAACCTCTTCGTCACCGCGGGAGAGTGTGTTCGTGATGAGCCCGACGATAAGGCCCCGGTCCTTGCACCAGCGGAGCGCTTCCGGGGTTCCTGGCACGAGTGCGCCGACGAGATCCAGCGGCACGGTGGTCGCAACACGAAAGTGATCGATGTCGATGTCGTCAATACCGATCTGACGGTTGCGAAACCAATCCGCGTACCAGCGGTTCGTCTCCTGCCGCAAATCCTGTTCGGGCTCATGCCGATGGTCCGGCGCGATCTCGGCCTCGAGGAATGTGTCGTACCACGGGCGCTCACCGAACTCGCGCCGCAGCGCGTCGCGGGTCAGCGCGCGTATCTCGGGTAGTGGCTTCCAGTGCTGAACGAGCGTGTCGCCCACGTCGAAGAAGACAGCACGAAGAGGCACGCCGCTATCGTATCGGCGCTGACGTGTTGGATTTCGAGCAGCTCGCGTTCATCGAGAAGTGGCGGCAGCGCGCGTCGCGTGGTGTCATCGTGTCTCTGGACGGAACGCGCGGCGACGTGCTCTTGACGATGCGCGTCGGCGAAGGAGCGCAGCAGGTTGACATGCGTGGCCGCGACGCAACCGGCGCGGTCCGAAAGTCGCGGCTCACCCTCGGAGATCGCGTGACGATCGCGATCGAGTACCGGGCCCGCGACGTCGGAAAATCAAGCGGTCGCAGTGTCTCTGGGAATCTCGTGGCGCCCGGAGCGAAGATTCAGGGAACGATCGTCAGCGCCGGGGAGATCGTCGCGGTCGATTGCGGCACGCAGGTCCTTGTCTCCGGCGACACGCTTCCCGACGCGAGCCCCGGTGACGACGTCAGCTTCGTGGTCGCGGACGAGGGCAAGGCCTACCTCATTCCGACGCGCTAGTCGAGCTTCTTCAGCTCGTCGGCGATTTCCTCCTCGTCAGGCACCTCGCGCAGCGTGTGAACGTCGATGTAGCGGCAGACGCCTTCCGCGTCGACGACGATGATCGCGCGCTCCGGCCGGCCGAGCTCCTCGTTGAACACGCCGTATGCCTGCGACACCTTGCCGTGAGGCCAGTGGTCGGAGCAGAGCGGGTATTCGATGCCGCCGAGCGATTCGGCCCACGCCTTCAGCGTGTACACGGAGTCGCACAGGATGCCCACGACCTGGGCCTTTCCCCCGGCGAAGCGCTCCTGGAGCGCGTTCAGCGCGGGAGCCTCGCTGTTTCAGGTATTGGAGAACGCGAACGCGAAGAATGCGAGGACAACGCGCTGGCCGCGGAAGGCGGAGAGCTTGATTTCACGTCCATCGTGGGAGCGGAGCGTGAAGTCCGGTGCGACGTCGCCGACCTTCAGGGTCTTCGTCTCGCTCGCGATCTTCGTACGACCTTTCGGCGGCGGCACGCACCTAGACTAGCCCCGTGCAAAAGATCGACGAGCGCCGCCGAATCACGGTCGACCGCCGCGCCTTCACCCACTACGAGACTGCGTGTCCGTTCTGCGGTGAGAATGTCGGTCCGCGGTTCGTGACCCGCGAGCATCTCGACATCCCGCCGGACCCGCCGTACGCGGCGACGGTGCGGTGCCCGCGCTGTAAGGAAGAGTTCGAGGTGTTGTTCGGCTCGAGCTAGGGCGGTCTAGTTCGTGACCGTGATGTAGAGGAAGACGCCCTCGTCTTCCATCCACGTGACCGCATCGATGACCGGCCGCAGGTGAATCGCGTACAAGCCCGGCGTCTGCGGGGCACGCACTTGGAACGTGAACGTCGCGATGCCACCCGGAGTGACCGACGCCTCTGTCTGCGCGGCGACGCGGTTCGCCGAGAGCCAGTTCACGCCAAGGGCCGCCCACTGCGCGTTGTCCTGGTTCACCGCAAGGCGGGCTTCCTGACCGAGAGTCCCACGGATCCAGGACTCGCTTCCGGCGTTGCGGAACGAGATCGAGAGTGGACCGCTCAGTTGCCCGACACGCAGAGTCGGGTAGGCCGACTGCGAGACCCAGCGGCTGTGGTAGTCGACGACCGTGGTCACCGGCACGAAGACACCCTGGTCCTCGAGCCACGCGACGCCGTCGATGACCGGGCGAATCGGGATCCGCACCGTGCCCGCGCTGAACGGCGCCCTCACCGTGAACGTGAACGTGGCAA
>JALYSZ010000016.1 GCA_030854525.1 Chloroflexota bacterium
GGCGTCATCTCCGCAGCTCACGCCGCAGCCACGTTCGAGCGAGCTTCCAGTCGCGCATGACCGTCTCGGGCGATATCATCAGCACCGCTGCGGTTTCTTCCACGCTGAGACCACCGAAAAATCGCAACTCGACGACGCGACTTCGTCGCTCGTCCAGCTTTGCGAGAGCGCACAGCGCGTCGTCGAGTGCCACCAGATCTTCCGCTTTCTCCGGCGTGTGGAGCGCGTCGGTGAACGACACCTGGATCGCACCGCCGCCTCTTTTCTGATACTGCCGGGCTCGCGCGAAATCGACAAGGATCCGACGCATCAGCCGGGCGGCCATGGCGAGAAAGTGTGCCCGATTCTGCCAGTTCACGTGCTGCGTATCCACCAGCCGCAGGTAGGCCTCGTGTACGAGGGCGGTGGCCTGGAAGCTATCGCGCGCTCGTTCGCCGCGCATGCACCCTCGAGCGATGCGCTGCAGCTCCTGATGGACAAGGGGAGTCAGTCGGGCGAGCGCGGTCTCGTCGCCCGCTCGCCACGCCAGTAGGAGCCGGGTCACGCTGCCTGAGGACGCCAGAATTGCCACAGTCTAGCCGATTGTGGGCTCCATGTCCGTTTTCGGTCGCGTTTCCCGCCTCTAGGACCGGGAGGTTCTATGAGCGACATTCGACACGTGTGGATTCGCTTGCCCATCCTTGGGTGCTACGTCTTCCTGATTGGGCTGATGCCCGTGGCGCAAACGACGGGACAAGCCGAACCGGGAGAACATGACGGAAATGTCGTTACCGAGTGGAATGCAATCGCGCAAAACGCGATCGTCACCGTCGGTGCGCAGCCGATTCAGCGATCGCAGCTCTGGATGACGCTCGTCCATGTTGCGATCTACGACGCCGTCACTTCCATCAATGGCCAATACGAACAGTTCAAAGTGACGCCGGCCCACCGGCGACCGGCGTCGCGCGACGCGGCGGCCATCGCGGCGGCCCACGGAATCCTCGTCAGGCTCCTCCCGAGTCAGCAAGCGACCCTCGATGCGGCGCGCGAGAATTCACTCGCTGCGATCCGAGATGGAGCGAGGAAGAACAATGGAATCGCGATCGGGGAGGAAGTCGCATCGCGGCTCCTCGAGATCCACGACGGCGTGATCCCGACCGTCGCTTACACACCCGGCCGAGGTCCCGGTGTCTGGCAACCGACTCCGCCGGCCTTTGCGAATGCGTTACTCCCCGGGTTTGCACAGGTCACGCCGTTCGCGCTCGCCAGCGCATCGCAGTTTCGTCCTGGTCCACCGCCTGCTCTGTCGAGCAGAGCGTGGACCGGGGACTACAACGAGGTCAAAGCGTTCGGAGTGGCGACCGGATCTCTTCGGACACCCGAGCAAACCGAGATTGGCCGTTTCTACACGGAGCACGCGGTCGCCCAGTACAGCCGCGCGTTCCGGCGGTACGCGATCGAGAACGGTCTGGGCGTTCGGAAGGCCGCTCGCTTCTTTGCGATGGCAAACACCGCAATCCTCGACTCTCAGATAGCGTGCTGGGACGCCAAATTCCACTACAACTTCTGGCGACCGGTGACGGCGATTCGGGCCGGGGATACCGACGGGAATCCTGCCACGGCACCCGATACTGGATGGATCGGCCTTGCCATTACCCCTCCGCACCCTGAATATCCCGCGGCACACGGATGTTGGACGAGTGCGACGGCGAGGATTCTCGAACTCTTCAACGGCACGAACGTGGTTCATTTCGCGCTCGACAGCACGGTGACCGGGACGACGCACGTGTTCGAGACGATGGACGATCTCCGAGCCGAAATCATCAACGCGCGCGTGTACGGCGGCATGCACTTCCGGAATTCAGTCGAAGTTGGCGCCACGATAGGTGAACACGTCGCCGACTGGGTCGCGTTCGGCTTCCGAGCCAGGCTCGGACACAACGAGGAGGAAGATCGCCGGCGCCGCTGACGCGACCTGTCGCGGAGTTATGTCAGGAGGCCTTCCACGTGGCTTGCCAACAGTAGCTCCGGAGGGACAGGAAGGGTGTCCGCCTTCGCGTCGCCTTGCAACGCGACGGCGCGGCATCCTTCGCGTGATCGATTGAGCTCGCTTGGCTTGCCGAGCCGAAGCTCGCGTCCGACGCTGAAAGGACTTGCCGAGCCGTAGCTCCACAGAGACAGTGCAGGTCTGCCATGGCGTCGCGTCGCGCTCGCGACGCTATGGCGCAACGACCTTCGCAGTTGACGGGGAGCGAAGGCTGGTGAGCCAAACCTTCGCCAGTTGGAACCAGATCGTGGGCTGGCTACGGCGTCTGCAGGATCTCCGAGCGGCGGCGTGAACCAGCGTGACGGCCAAGGCGTTATCCCGTAAGCTGGAAGTCGGAAGGAGATCGGTCC
>JALYSZ010000027.1 GCA_030854525.1 Chloroflexota bacterium
GAGCGGGCACGCCCGACGCGTCGATCCGCGCGCTGCGCGATCACGTCCTCGACAAAGTCGTGTCGGGGAATGGCACGAAGATCGTCGATGTCCGCTCCCCGAAGGAGTACGCGGGCGAGCTCCTCGCGCCGGAGAACCTCCCGCAGGAGGGCGCACAGCGCGGCGGCCACATCCCGGGCGCGCAGAACATTCCGTGGGCGACCGCGGTCGCCGAAGACGGCCGCTTCAAATCAGCGGACGAGCTCAAGTCAATTTACGGAGCGAAGGAAATCGACGGCAAAGGCGAGACGATCGCCTACTGCCGCATCGGCGAGCGAAGCGCGCACACATGGTTTGTTCTTCGCTATCTCCTCGGGCATGATCGTGTTCGGAACTACGACGGATCGTGGACGGAGTGGGGCTCCCTCATCGGTGTGCCCATCGAGAAGAGCGCCGCCTAGCTGCATCACGCCGCTGCTCTCGATCGGGCGCACTATTCGGTCGGTGGATTTCCGCTACGACCGCGACCTGATGATTCGCGATCTTCGGCGCATGGGAATCAGGGACGAGCGCGTGCTCGCAGCGATGGCCAAAGTTCCCCGCGAATTGTTCGTCCGTCTTGAGGACCAGGACGTCGCGTATGGGGACCACGCGCTCGGAATACCGGAAGGACAGACGATCTCGCAGCCGTATGTCGTCGCCCGGATGACTGAGCTTCTCGATGTCGCTCCGACGCATCACGTCCTCGAGGTCGGCACGGGTTCGGGCTACCAGGCCGCGGTGCTCGCGGAGCTTGCGCACGACGTTGTCACGGTCGAGCGGCACACCGCGCTCGCTGATCGAGCGAGCGCCCTGCTCGCCGAGCTCGGCTACGAAAACGTGAAGGTCATTTCGGGCGATGCGTCCATCGGCTACCCGCCGGATGCTCCCTACGACCGCATCCTCGTGACCGCCGCGTCACCTGGCATCGCCCCCGAGCTCGTGCGCCAGTGCGCGCCGGACGGGCTCATCGTTGCTCCCGTCGGGGACCAGGAAATGCAGCACCTCGTCGTTCGCCACCCGGACGGCCGCGAGACGCGGCACGGCGCCGTGAAGTTCGTCCCTCTCCGGGGCCGCGCCGGCTTCCGCCCATGACGTCGACGCTCTTCCATGGCGGCCGGATTCACGTGAAGTCCGGAGTGTCGGCTGAGGCCCTGCTCGCGCGGGATGGTCGCGTGGCAGCGGTCGGGCGCGCATCCGACCTCGCTCGCGAGGCCGGACGAGCGGAGCGCGTCGATCTGCGCGGCGGCCTGATGACTCCGGGCTGGTTCGATGCGCACGTCCACTTCATGTGGTGGGGCTTTCAAATGGCGGAGATCGATCTCCGCGCGACGAAGACGATCGATGAAGCACTCGAGATCATCGGTCGGAGCGCGCGCAAGCTCCCGCCTGGGCAATGGCTCACGGGCGGGCGATTCGACAAGAACAACTGGGGCCGCTGGCCGACCCGGGCCGATCTCGACCGGGTGACCGGCGATCGGCCGACGGTTATGCGCAGTCGTGACGGCCACGCGCGCTGGCTGAACACAGCAGCGCTCCGTGCGGCCGGTATCGGAAACGACACGGCCGCCCCTGAGGGCGGGGCGATCTTCCACGACGCCTCCGGGGAGCCGAGCGGCGTCCTTCAGGAGCGCGCCAATGAGCTCGCGGACCGTGCGATGCCTGCGGCGACCGAAGCCGATTGCGACGCGGCCACGATGCGCGCGCAGGGCGAAGCGCTGAAGCGAGGGGTCACCGGTGTCGAGTCGCTCGAGCAGGCGAGCTCGTACGCGGCGCTCCGCCGGGCGCGCGAGCGCGACGCGCTCAAGATGCGCATCCTGATGGGCATCCCGCATCGCTCGCTTGCGCTCTCGATCCCAACAACGGGCACTCCGCCGCAAATTCGGGACGCGGCGCCTTTCGACTTCGAGGCCGCCCTAGAGACCGGCATGCGCACCGGCCAGGGAGATGAATGGCTCCAGCTCGGTCACGTGAAGTTCTTCAGCGACGGCGCGCTTGGATCGCAGACCGCGGCGCTCGAGGAGCCGTACGAAGGGACGGAAGACCGCGGCATCCTCACCTTCGATCCGTTGGAGCTACGCACCGACGTCGCGCGCGCGGCAGCCGGTGGTCTCGCCGTGGCCATCCACGCGATCGGCGATCGCGCCGTACACGTCGCGCTCGACGCGGTCGCCCCTACACGCGTGACGTCGCCGGGCTTGCGCCAGCGTCTCGAGCACATTCAGCTCGTGCGCGAGGAGGACCTCGGGCGCTTCGGCGCGCTTGGCGTGATCGCGTCGATGCAGCCGATCCATTGCACGAGCGACCGCGACCTCGCCGATCGTTACTGGGGTCCGAATCGCACCCCGCGGGCATACCCGTGGCGCACTCTTCTCGAGCGCGGCGCTGTCCTCGCGTTCGGGTCCGATGCACCGGTCGAGCCGATCGACCCGCTGCTCGGCATCCACGCCGCTGTCACCCGCCGCCGGCCCACTGACGGAGAGCCCTGGTTCCCAGCCCAGCGGCTCAGCCTGGACGAAGCGCTGCATGCGTACAGCGCGGGAGCGGCCTACTCGACGGGCAGGGAGCGCGAGTGGGGGACGCTCGAGGTGGGCATGCGCTTCGACGCGACCGTCGTCGATCGCGATCTAGCGAACCTCAAGGAGGACGAGCTCCTTGAAGCGAAAGTGAGGGCCACGATCACGGACGGGGTCGTTCGCTACGCCGACGGGCTCGGCTAGTTGAGCTCCGGTCGCTCCCCGCGCTCACGCAGACGCACGAGAAGATCGCGAAGGAGCTCGGTCTCCTTATTGAGGATGCGCGTCTCTTCCTCGAGGCGGGCCGATGCCGTTTCGAGCTCGAGCAGCGCCTGCTGCTGAAAGGCGTCCACGGCGAGGCTGCCCGCGATCCGGTACGCGAGATCGCTTGGCAGGGCGTCACGAAGCTCGTCGGCGAACACACGCTCCCCTCGCGAATCGTCCGTTACCGCGACCACGGCGAGGAGGTACGCGCCGAGCGCCTCGCGGGCAAAGCTCGCGTGATCGGCCGCACGGTCGCCGTCCGGCTCTTCGAGGTAGCGCACTTGTCCGACGAGGTACGGTTCGGCGTCGGCGATGAGCCCTTCCACCGCGAAGCGACGCTCGCCGCGCGTCACGATGTAGGAGCGTCCGTCCGGCAGCTGCGACTCAGCGACGATCTTCGCCTCGGTCCCGACGTCGTACGGCTCCGCGGTCGCGCCGACTTCGACTCCGCTCCGGATGAGGACGATCCCGAATGGGCGCTGCCGCTCGATGCATCGCCGGATCAGCACGCGGTAACGCGGCTCGAAGATGTGGAGCGGCATGAGAGCACCCGGAAAGAGCACCGTTCCCAGCGGAAAGAGCGGAAGGAGTTCGCTCACGGTTCAACGGTACTCTGGCCCTCGGTGACGGCAGGTTGATCAGCGTCCTCCTGCATGGCGAGCTGCAGCAGTTCGGTGCCAAGCGACGCGAAGTCGCCGCAGCCGGCCGGACGGCGCAGCAGATCGCCAGATCTCTAGCGAGCAGGTCGAGGCCAATGTCGTTCTTCGCGATGGCGACACGCTCGAGCTCCTACCCGCCATGACCGGTGGTGAAGGCGGCGCTCTCGACGGCATCCGGGTTGTCGACCTGACGCGCGCACTGGCCGGTCCGTACTGCACGCTGATGCTTGCCGATCATGGCGCTGACGTCGTGAAGATAGAGATCCCGGGCACCGGTGATGAGACTCGCGATTGGGCGCCGCCATCCATCAAGGGCGTCTCCGCTTACTACCTTTCAATCAATAGGAATAAGCGCAGCATCACCTGCGACCTCAAGCATCCCGAAGGAAAACGGGTCCTCGAGCGATTGATCGAGCGCGCCGACGTCGTAGTCGAGAACTTCAGCCCGGGAGTGCTCGCACGTCTGGGATTCCCCGACGACAGGCTGCGCGCGATGAACCGGAAAGCCGTGATCTGTCACGTCTCCGGGTTCGGACAGGACGGCCCCGGCCGCGCGTGGGCGGCGTACGACCTCGTCGTGCAAGGCATGGGCGGCGTCATGAGCCTCACCGGGCCCGCGGGCGGTGATCCAGCGATGGTCGGCGTCCCGCAAGCCGACATGGTCGCGGGGATGTTCGCGGCGTTCGCGATCGTCGCCGCGCTCGAAGCGCGGCACCGTACCGGAGAAGGGCAGGTCATCGACGCAACCATGATCGGCGGACAGGTCGCGCTGCTCTCGCGGCAGGCCGCGCGCTATTTCGCCGACGGCACCGTGCCGCGGCCCGAAGGCAACATCCATGCTTCGATCGTCCCGTACCAGACATTCCGCGCGTCGGATGGCTTCGTGAACATCTGCTGCGCGAACAACGCCCTCTTCGAACGGCTATGCCGCGCGATCGACCTGGAGGATCTCCTCGAGGACAGCCGATTCGCGGACAACGCGAGCCGCGTCAAACACCGGGACGCGCTGGTGCCGATCATCGCCGCACGGGTCCACCGGATGGCGAAAGGCGATGTCGTGCGGAAGCTCCGCGAGGCCAACGTCCCGGTCGGGCCGATCAACGATCTCGCCGAGGTCTTCAACGATCCGGTGGTGCGCCATCTCGGACTGATCGCCGAGGTCGACCATCCGGTCGCCGGCCGCGTGCGGGCGCCGGGCATTCCCGTTCGCCTGTCCGAGACGCCGGGGTCGGTGCGTCGCCCGCCTCCCTTGCTCGGCGAGCACACCGACGAGGTCCTCGGCGAGCTCGGCTACGCGGCGGACGACATCCAGAAGCTCCGCACGGAGGGCGCCGTCTGATCGCGGAGCGCGACATCCCGCCGCGGCGCCGGCCGCTGTGGCTCGTCGCCGCGCTGACGATCCTGTCGCTCGGGATCTACCTTCCGCTGTGGCTCGGTTTCACTTGGGCCGAGCTGCGCCGCGACACCGGCGACGAGCGGATGCAGCCGCTCGGACACGCGCTCTCGGTGTTCGTACCGGGCTACGGCTATTGGCAGGTCTACCAGCACTTCGCACTGATCGCGTCCGTGCTCGAGCGGCTGGGCGTGAAGACGAAGGTGGATCCGTTCTCGGCGACGATCGGTGTCGTGCTCTGGTCGATGACCTTCCTTCACTATTCCGTGGACCCTCTGTTCGTGGCGCTCGACATGTTCGAGCTGCTCGCGGCGACCGCGGTCGTTGTTTACGGACAGCGCGCGCTGAACGACTACTGGCGCGCCCGCCCAGGGCCGTCGGTGGAGGAGCGTGTGCTGACGACAGACTGGCTCGGCCTGGCAGCCGCGGCTGTGTACTTTCTTAGTTGGATCCTCGCGTACCTGACCGCACCCACCACTTAACATCCGGCTCCCGTGCCGTCGCACATCCTCGTCGTGGGCTCGCTCGCCTACGACGACGTGCATACCCCCTACGACAGCCGTCACGAGGTGCTCGGCGGCGCCGCGTCCTACTTCTCGCTCGCGGCGTGTCTCTATGCCCCAGTCCGGCTTATGGGCGTGGTCGGTGATGACTTCCGTCCGAGCGACCTCGAGCGCCTCCGAGCGAAGGGAATCGACCTAGCCGGAGTCGATCACGCGAAGGGAAGGTCGTTTCGGTGGCTCGGCAAGTACGATCACGACCTCGCGACCGCCGAGACGATCAATACCGATCTCGGTGTATTCGGCGACTGGGAGCCCACCGTACCGCCAGCGTTTGTCGACAGCGAGTTCGTCTTCCTCGCGAACATCCTTCCCGAGATCCAGGGGCGGATGCTGGATCAGGTGCGTCGCCCGAGGGTGATCGCGCTCGACACGATGAACTACTGGATCGAGCGGCGGCGTGACGCGCTCGCCTCCGTGATGGCGCGCGTCGACATCGTCGCCATCAACGAGGCGGAAGCTCGACAGTTCTGCGGGACTCACAACGTGCTCAGGGCGGCGCGGGAGATCCTCGCCCTCGGTCCTCGCGGCGTGGTCATCAAGCGCGCCGAGTACGGCGCCCTCCTTCTCACCAGTGACCGGATCTTCTGGTCGCCGGCCTACCCGCTGGACGAGGTTCGCGACCCGACCGGCGCCGGCGACGCGTTCGCGGGCGGGCTGCTGGGCTACCTCGCGCAACAGGGAGAAATGGACAACCGAACCCTTTGTCAGGCGGTCCTGCATGGCAGCGTTTGCGCCTCGTTCGCAGTGGAGGACTTCAGCGTCGACGGGATCGAGCGGGCCGACCGCCCCGGCGTGGAGCGGCGCGTTCGGGAGCTCCAGGCCCTCGTCTCGGCGTGACTGGGGAACCGCTTGGCGGCACGGTTGTACGAAGGGTGAGAACCGACTCCGTGGAGGGCCGGCCGGCGGAGGACGCTGTACTCGTGGAACGCGCACAGCACGGAGACACCGAGGCGTATGGCGAACTGGTGAGGCGATATCAGGCGCTCGCCACCAGGACCGCGTACGTCATCACTGGGTTGTCCGCCGAGGCGGAGGACGCCGCCCAGGACGGCTTCACCAAGGCGTACTTCGCCCTCGGACGCTTCCGGACGGGAGCGCCCTTTCGCCCGTGGCTGCTGCGGATCGTCGCGAACGAGGCCAAGAACCGTCGCAAGGCGGCCGGTCGGCGACCGACGGTCGATCTCAGCGTCGCCGAGGATCGCCCCTCGGGTGACACGGCCCTGTCGCCCGAGGAGGCGGCCCTGGCGAGCGAGCGTCGTACCTTCGTGCTTGGCG
>JALYSZ010000044.1 GCA_030854525.1 Chloroflexota bacterium
GCGCGGGCCCAAACAGCCGCGCCGGATTTCGCAGTCAGCGAACACAATCTCGAAGCGGTCGACACCCTCTGTTGGCGTCTGGACAACTTGCCGCTTGCGCTCGAGCTCGCGGCTGCGCGCTCAGCGGTCCTCTCTCCGACAGCGCTACTCGCACGGCTCGACAAACGCCTCCCGATCCTCACAGGCGGCACGCGCGACGCCGAGGAGCGGCACCGAACCCTTCGAGCCACGATCGAGTGGAGCTTCGAGCTACTCGACGAATTCCAACAACGCCTGTTCCGAGATCTCTCCGTGTTTGTTGACGGATGCCGCCTCGAGGCTGCCGTCGCCGTGTCTGCGCGCGACGAGCTCGACGTCCTTGACGGACTTCAGTCGCTCCTCGACAAGAGCCTCCTTCGCCGGCGCATAGATCCTGATGGGGAGCAACGATTCTGGATGCTCGAGACGATTCGCGAGTATGCGGCCGAACAGGCGGCCGAAGCCGGAGTGCTCGACTCCCTGTCGCAACGGCACGCAGCGCACTTCCAGGCCCTCGCGGAACGCGCGGAACACGAGCTATGGCTTCAGGTCACCGATGTGTGGATGCCGCTCCTTGACGCAGAGCAGCCCAACATTCGGCGAGCGCTCGAGTGGGCGTTCGCACAGGATGATGTCGACGCCGCATACCGTCTGTCCGGCGCGCTCTATCCGTACTGGGAGATGCGAGGACAACACGGCGAAGCGCGGATGTGGCTGAGTCGCGCCCTAGACCGAGGCGGCGATGTCTCGCCGAGGCTCCGCGCCAAGGCGTTGACCGCGCTAGGGCGCGCAACGGCCGGATTTGGCGACCGCCCTCAAATGCTCGCGCTGTTGGAGGAAGCGGCGACAATCTCGCGACAACTCGGTGACCTCGAGGGGGTTGGGCGCTGCCTTGGCTTTATCGGGCACGGCTATCTATTCGGCGGCGATCACGAAAAGGCCGCCGCGGCGCTCGAAGAGGGCGTCGAGCTGGCGCGCAAGGTCGGAGATGCCAGAAGTCTTCAGCGTGCGATCGGCAATGCCGCGGCCGCCGCAATCGAGCTTCGCGAGTTCGACCGCGCTCGAGAGATGTACGCAGAGAGTGCACAGCTTGCGCGGTCGGAGGGACTCACGGTCGGCGTTGCTCTCAGTACCGCCTTGCTGGGCCACACGCTTACGCTCGCGGGGGACTTTGCGGCGGCCGAGAAAGAGCTGGCCGCGGCGGCCGCCGCATTCGCCGATCTCGGCGACAGCACCTGGACACAGGCGACCATGCGTTACCGGGGCATGCTTCTCCTCCTGCGTGGTGAGGTGGACCAGGCGGAGCTCGTTTTGCGAGAGAGCCTTGCGCGAGGTCGCGATCACTCACGAGTTCACGAACTCGTCCGCTGGATCGAAGACCTCGCCGCAGTCGCCGACGCAAAAGGCGAAAGCGAGCGCGCGGCGACGCTTTGGGGCGCAGCGGATGCGCTACTGGAAAAGTCCGGGGAGGCGATCCTCGAGGAGGACCGTCAAGTCCGTGGGCGCTACCGCTCTGAGACTCAAGATCCGGACGCCTGGGCCGCCGGTCGGGCGATGACGCTCGAGGAGGCAATCGACTTCGCGCTCACCTAGCTGCGGCGGCTGCGCTGCCAAGAACGTACGAAGGTGGTGCAGGCCGTGAAGACGATCTGCACAACCAATACGGCGTGGTCGAGCACCCGGTCCGGTGCGCGCAGTGCACTGAAGGACGCGACGATCGAACGCCGCTTACCCGTTAGGGCGACTGGGCGGGTCTCGCGTTCTGGCTGTACCTCACCCGCGGCTGGGTGGAGGACGGGTTGCCAGTCTAGTTAGTGTCCATCGCGGAGCGGCTGGGGCCGGTGCCCCAATTGGTCTTCAAAACCAGTACGGCGTCGTAGCCCGACGCTAGGCAGGTTCGACTCCTGTGCCGCTCCGTTGCGCCAGATCCAGCGCGATCGACGGATGCCATCTGAATCGCCCGGCCGCACTTTCTACCGGAACTTTCAACCCGTTTCACCGCACACCGCTCCGGCCGGCTGCCTCCGGAGGAACTGCTGGACCTGAGCAATCCCGACAAGGTCGCTGAGGGGCCCTTTTCCGGCGCTCCCAGCACGCCACGCCCCTCAAGCCGGCGGACACCCCCAACGGCCATGTGCAACCGGCATTGCTCTGAGTCAGCCCAGAACGCCAGGGACTCGGTTGGCCGACCCTAGACGAGAGGATGGTTCCGCGCGATTATCGATGGGCGATGCGAGGGCTTCCGACCGGCACCGTCACCTTTCTTTTCACCGACATCGAGGGCTCAACACGCTTGCTGCACGAACTTGGCGACGCCTATGCGGAGGAGCTCGCGAGGCATCGGCGTGTGCTGCGTGACGCGTTCGAGCGCCATGGTGGCGTCGAAGTGGACACGCAAGGGGACGCGTTCTTCGTCGCGTTCACCCGAGCATCGGATGCGCTTGCCGCTGCGCGAGAGGGGCAGGAGGCGCTGGCGTCTGGCGCTGTCCGGGTGCGGATGGGCGTACATACCGGCGAGCCGATTGTCACCGACGAGGGCTATGTCGGCCTGGCTGTGCACCGCGCAGCAAGGATCGCTGCTATCGGGCATGGCGGCCAGGTGCTCGTTTCACGGTCGACGCGTGATCTAGCTGCCATCGACGCGTTGCGCGATTTGGGAGAGCACAGACTCAAAGACCTCACCGCGCCTGAGCGAATCTACCAACTCGGCGACGCCGAGTTTCCGCGACTTAGGTCGTTGAACCAGACGAACCTGCCGATTCAGGCGACGCCGCTGATCGGCCGCGAGAAAGAGTTGCAGGAGTCGCTGAGGCTCCTGGACTCAACGCCCTTGTTGACTCTCACGGGAACAGGTGGAACGGGCAAGACGCGGCTCGCATTACAAGCTGCTGCTGAAGTCGTGGATGAGTACCCCGACGGCGTGTGGTTCGTCTCTCTCGCCGCCCTCACCGATCCAACCCTCATCGAAGCGACGATAGCATCGGTTGTCAGCGCCACCGGAGGCCTGGGCGACTTCCTTCGCTCGAAACGGGTCTTGCTCGTCCTCGACAACCTTGAACAGCTCCTTCCCGGCGCCAGTGCCCCGATCGGAACGCTGCTCTCGGCAGCCGGCGTCAAAGTCCTCGCCACGTCGCGCGAACGGCTGGGGTTGTCAGCCGAGCAGGAACTCCCCGTTCCGCCGCTTCCGCTCGACGAAGCGGTTGCACTGTTCGTGGCGCGTGCTCGCCAGCTAGTGCCCGAGTTCCAGCAGGATGCCGACGTGATCGAGATCGCCCGGCGTCTCGATGGGCTACCACTTGCAGTCGAACTCGCGGCCGCGCGTGTCAAAGTTCTTACACCGCAACAGATGCTGCAACGCCTCGGGCGCAGCCTCGACCTGCTCACTGGCGGCGCGCGGGATCAACCGGAGCGGCAACAGACGTTGCGGGCGACGATTCAGTGGAGCGTCGAGTTGCTGAGTCCCGCGGAGCAGGACCTATTCACGAGACTTGCGATCTTTTCGGGCAGCTTCGACCTCGAGGCCGCAGAGCAGGTCGTCGATGCCGACATCGACTCGATCCAGTCACTGGTCGATAAGAGTTTGCTGCGCCGGGGCAAAGATGCGCGCTTCTTCATGCTTCAGACAATCCACCAGTTCGCCGCCGGCCGCTCGGGTGTAACGACGAGCGCCACGCCATTTCGGAAACGACATGCCGACTGGTACGTCGCCCTTGCTGATCGGCTTGCGCTGCAGCTACAACAGGATACGCCGCAGCAAACACTACGACTCCTCGACGCCGAGCTCGCGAACATCCGTGCCGCCCTCGCGTGGCTCTCTGAAATCGACCCTGCAACGGGACTCTGGGTCGTCTCGGCGCTTTGGCGCTACTGGCGAATCCGCGGCCTGCTGAACGACGCATTGCGCTGGGTAGACATCTGCTGGACTGACGAGGCGCCGGAGCAGACCCGGCTCATTGCGCTGCGCCTGATCGCTGGGGTGGCATCCGAGCGGGCAGACGTCGCCAAGCTTCGTTCAACCTCCCAGGAACGGTTAGAACTCGCTCGATCGGCCGGGGCCATTGGAGATCAGGCCGGCGCGTTCAGCGGCCTCGGCGCTGCCGCGCAATTCGAAGGCGACTACGGCGAGGCGCGCAGACTCGTACAGCGGGCCATCGAACTGGCGCGCGAGGATGGCGAACCCACCAGAGTGGCACTCTTAATCCACAACCTCGGCGTGATCGAACGCCTCGACGGCGAGGTGAACCGCTCACGCGAACTCCTCGAAGAATCGCTGGCGACGTTTCGGGCGAATGGCCCCGCTGCAAGCGTTGCCGAAACCGTTTCCGACTATGCAGAAACGCTGATCCTGCAAAAGTCTTTTAGCGAAGCCTCCCAAGCAATCCGGGAGGGCCTGGAACTCATGAAGGAGATCGGCCACGCGGGGTGGCTACCACAAGCCCTAGTCGTCGTCGCCTCGCTCGCAGCGGCGACAGGTCGAGCAGAAAACGCTGCCCCGCTCCTTGGTGCCGCACACAAGCTTGAAATGGCCATGGACGTTCACATCCTCACGCCCGAGCAGGGCAGCCTCTATCAGCCGACACTCGAACGTGTTCGGGACATGCTCGGTGCCGACCGCTTCGCCGAAGCCTTCCAACGTGGAGCTTCCCTTGCCACGGACGAAGCCCTTCAGCTTGCACGCTCCACCCTCGCCTGAGTGGATACCAACGAGGCTTGGTGCGAGCCGGCCCCGCCGCGAGTTCTTTTGGCTCTGCGGCTACGTGCTGTCCACCGGCGCAAACACTGGCGCGCACCGCACGGTGATACGGCGCAAACCCGCACGGTAAGCCGCGAGCAGCGCGAATGAGGGGCGGTCTTCAAAACCAGTACGCCGTCGTAGCCCGACGGTAGGCAGGTTCGACTCCTGTGCCGCTCCGTAAGCCAAAAACGGCCTACGCAGTCTCCTCGACGGCGTCGTCGGGAGTCGACTTTGTACCGGAACTTTGTACGGAAGTGGATTCGCCGAAGATCCCCCCGCAGCTTCATCTAGAAGACGACGATCGATTCCAAAGCCGGACACCGTCTCGGCGCGCGGCAGATAGTTCACAGACCTGAGGCGAAGGTTCCTGAAGAGGAAAGAGACCCCTCCCCCGGGGCGGCCTTTGATCAGCATCTTCAACTCTCTTGAAACCGACGTGTCGCCGGCCTGCGGCAGACCCCGAATCACGGGACGACTGGAGCCCGATGACTCCGACTCCGGCCGACTAAACAAATCCCTCGTCCCGCACATCAAGATGGTGTGATCGGAAACCGCGGAGCGAGGCTGGACGAGCTCGAGGCGCTGTACCGCAGCCGCTTTGACGTCTTCGAACGCGTCGCTGCGAGCGTGACGGGCGATTCAGAGCGAGCACGTGATGCGGTGCAGGAGGCGTTTGCGACCGCCGTGCGCAAGCGCGGCTCGTTCCGGGGCGACGGCCCGCTCGAGGCCTGGGTCTGGCGCATCGTGCTGAACGCTGCACGCTCAGACGTGCGCCGGAGTATCCCTGCGGTCGATTACGAGGAGCCGGCCGCTGCGAACGGCCATCCCGAGCGGGATGCCGAGCTGCGCGGGACCCTCGCGCGCCTGCCTGAGCGACAACGGACCGCCGTCTTCCTCCGCTATTACGCGGATCTCGACTACGTCGCGATCGGCGAGGCGCTCGGGATGCGCACCGGCACGGTCGCCGCGACCCTCAATGCAGCGCACACGGCGCTCCGCAGCCGACTGGAGGAGGTACGAACGTGACCGAACTCGACCGCGCCAGCCTCGATCGCATCCTCCCCTCCACATCCGCCTCGCCCGACTGGGGCGACGTGATGGGCCGTAGCCGTGCGCACCAGAACCGTCGTCGCCGGCTTGTCGTCGTGCTGGCCGCGCTCGCGGTCGCTGCGGCCGTAGCGACCGCTGGGTGGGCGATCGTGAGCGAGGTCGTCCTTCACAAGAGCTTCATTGGCCTGCCTCCGGTGGGCGCTACGCGGAGCGCGCCGGAGAGCGGAGAGCTCGTCATCCAGTACTGGGCCAACATCCAAGGCCGGGTCTGGGTGTACGCCGACGGGCGGCTGATCACGCTGCGTTCGGGCGGATTCCTCGAGCAGCGGCTCACGCCCGAGGGCGTCGAGCTCTTGCGGTCCGAGGTCGTCTCGGCAGCAGTACTCGCTCCTGATAATCGGCTCTACGGCTGGCTCCACTCAAGCAAACTGCCGCCGCCTAGAGGGGGCTGGCCGTCGTACTTCCACGGCAGCGAGCCGGTCCCCTTCCACGCCCCGATGCAAGTGCGCAACGGCGACCGGCTTTTCTACGTCGAGGACGTGAGCAATCCTGAGCGGCTAGCTGAGCGGCTCGCGGATGCGGCGTCGTGGCTACCGGCAAGCGCGTGGAAGGACCGGCAGATCAGGGCGTACGTTGCCCCCAGGTACGCGATCTCGTACTTTGCGCAGCCCCAAACGCT
>JALYSZ010000047.1 GCA_030854525.1 Chloroflexota bacterium
TCGGTCTCTTCATGACGCTCATCGTCGCGCTCGCCGCCTGGTGGACGGCTGGGATGAACACGCAGTCCTCGACGGGCTTGCTCTACGTTGCGCTGGGGACCGCGTTCGCCGGCGAGGTGTCGGCCCGCGTGATCTTCTTCCTCACTGGAGTTCCGATCTAGCGGTTGCGCTCCGCGCGAACGAACAGGAACGTGCCGACGACCATGAACACGGCGAACAGCGCCCCGATGATCGCGAGGTTCGTCGTCGCGTTCGAGAGCACGACGTCGGAGGTCGATCCGTAGAACGCGTCGCGCAGGAGGTCCACGGCGTACCGCATGGGCGCGAGGTGCGAGAGGATGTCGAGCGGCAGCGGCAGACTCTGGATCGGGTTGAAGATCCCCGCGAGAAAGAATTGCGGGAGCATCACGAACGGGAAGATCTGATTAGCGGCACGCTGGCTCGATAGGTTCGCAAGGACGATGACGCCGAACGCGCCCCCGAACAGCGCGATCACCAGCATTGCGAGCGCCATCCGCGCGAGCTGGTCCGGGCCCATATGGATCTGCAGGATGAAACCGAACGCGATGATCCCGAGCGCTTGCGGGAGGGAGACGAGAGACTCGCCAAGAATTTTCCCGAGGATGATCGAGTAACGGGAGATCGGCGAAACGAAGATCTCCTGGCTGAAATCCTGCTCGCGATCGGCGAGAAGCGAGATGAGTCCGAGCGCCGACGATTGCCACACCGTCTGCGCGAGCACGCCGGTGAACACGTACTCGAGGAGGTTGAGGCCGCCAGCTTGGCCGCCGAAACCCGCCTGAAGGCTCGTGCCCAAAATGCCGATGAAGATCAGCGGGAAAGCGAAGTCGGCCACCATGCGCTGGCGGTCCCGCAGCAGCTTGATGAAGTCGCGGTGGGCGAGGGCAAGGATCGCCGAGGCTTCAGTCACTCGTTCGACTCACGATCTCGAGGTACGCGTCCTCGAGGCTCGGCGTATGCGTCTTCACGACGCTGAGCGGAGTCTCAATGCTTCTCAAAATGGAGTGGACGGTGTGGCCATCGAGCTGGACCTTGAACGGTGCCCCGCCGCTCGTCGCATGGCCGAGCCGCGCGAGCTCGTCGCGGAGAGCGGACCGGTCGGACGCGTCGACGAGCACGTATTCCTCGACAAGGTCGCGCTTGATGTCGTCGGGCGTACCGAACGAGACGACCTTGCCTTTGTCGATGATGCAGATGCGGTCGGCCTCTTCGGCCTCCTCGAGGTAGTGGGTCGTCAGGAAGACCGTCGTCCCGCTCGTCCGCCGGACTTCACTCAGGTGCTCCCACAGCGTGCGGCGAGTCGGAACATCGAGACCGGCCGTCGGCTCGTCAAGGAAAAGGACCTTCGGGTCGTGCAGCAGGCTGCGCATGATCTCGAGCTTTCGCCGCATGCCCCCGGAGAAGGTCTTGATCGGCTTGTGGATGTCGCGCGCGATCCCGAGGAGCTTCGCGAGCTCCTCGACTTTCCCGCGGTAGTCGCGGTGCATGAGCCCATACGTCGGCGCGTACGGGTAGATGCCGTAGAGGACGGCGTGAAAACGGACGTTTTCCTCTGCTGTCAGGTTCTGGTCGAGGCTCGGCCGCTGGAAGATGATCCCCACCTTCCGGCGCACGGCGCTGGCCTCGCGGACGATGTCGCTGCCGTCGATGGTCGCCCCTCCGCTCGTCGGGGAAAGCGTCGTCGTCAGGATCGAGATCGTGGTCGTCTTCCCCGCCCCGTTCGGTCCGAGCAACACGAAGAACTCGCCGGCCTTCACCTGGAAGGAGATGCCATCGACGGCATTCGTCTCGGCCTTCTTGTAGCGCTTCACGAGATCCTCGACGCGGATCATGTCCTGAGCATATGAGCGAGCTCCGCGTCGGGACATCGGGCTGGCAGTACAAGCACTGGAAGGGCCGGTTTTATCCGAAGGATCTCCCGACGGCGAAGTGGCTCGAGCACTACACGCACACCTTCGACACCGTCGAGCTCAACAATCCCTTTTACCGGCAACCCGAAAAGAAGACGTTCGAGAAGTGGCGCCGCTCCGTTCCCGGCGATTTCGTCTACGCCGTGAAGCTCAATCGCTTCATTACGCACATCAAGCGCCTGAACATTGAGCGCGACAGCGTCGAGCGCTCGTACGGCACCCTCGCCGGGCTCGGGCCTAAGGCCGCAGTCGTCCTCGTGCAGCTGCCGCCGCGAATGAAGTTCAACGAAGAGCGCGCGGAGCGGTTCTTCAAAATGGTCGCGCCGCGGCGCCGGCGGCACGCGATCGAGCCGCGCTATGCCTCGTGGTTCGCGGAGGACGCGCTCGCGTTTCTGCGGCGCCGGAATATCGCGTTGGTCATCGGCGACACGCCGAGATGGCCAACTCACATCGCGGTGACCAGCGACCTCGTCTATCTGCGCGT